>NZ_JACDUL010000004.1:0-234603 GCF_013760955.1 Methanococcus maripaludis
AGTTGTTATAACTTCAACTTCCGGGAATTTTTCCCCAATTACTGCCATATTTACCCCTCTTGATTTTTTAAATGCATAGATAAAATTTGAGATTTAGTGGATATATAGATTTTGATATTGATTTTAAAAATAAATTAAAGTTTTTTAGAACAACTTAAGAACTTTATATAAAACTAGGATTATATTTTTAATATTAAAAAAATTTTGAAAATATACCATTTAAGTTTGGGGGTAAGGGAATTTATGATGCCGTTAACTTCGTATCATCCGGTATTTCTTGCGTTAGTGGCAACCCTATTTACTTGGTTAGTGACTGCACTTGGGGCATCTTTAGTATATTTTACAAAAACTGTTAATCGAAAATTGCTTGATATTTCACTAGGGTTTGCCGCAGGAATTATGATTGCCGCAAGTTTTTGGTCGTTACTTGCCCCAGCAATTGAACTTTCGAATAGTATGGATAATTTAACATGGTTTCCTGCAAGTTTTGGTTTTTTAATTGGTGCATTTTTCCTTGCAGGAATTGATAAAATAGTTCCGCATCTTCATATGGGTCAGCCATTAAAAGAAGCAGAAGGTCCCAAAACAACATGGCATAAAAATCGACTTCTTTTATTGGCTGTAACAATCCATAATATTCCAGAAGGGCTTGCTGTGGGAATTGCATTTGGTGCACTTGCTTTAAACATGTCTGCGGATTCTTTAATGGCGGCAATTGTTCTTGCACTAGGTATAGGAATCCAAAATTTTCCAGAAGGAATTGCAGTTAGTTTTCCTTTAAGGGGGGAGGGACTATCGAAAAATAAAAGTTTTTTTTATGGACAACTCTCTGCAATTGTTGAACCTATTGCCGGTGTTTTAGGGGCTTTTTTAATTACTATTTTTACCCCAATACTCCCCTATGCACTAAGTTTCGCTGCTGGAGCAATGATGTTTGTAGTAATTGAAGATATAATTCCAGAATGTCAAAGGGAAGGAAACATCGACAGCGCTGCAATAGCTGCAATTCTTGGTTTCATAGTTATGATGATTTTGGATGTGGCTTTGGGATAATATATATATATAAAAATCATTTAAAACCATTAAAATCTAATTTTAACGTTTAATTGTTCTTCAATTCTTTTTTGTATGGAAAAATATATTAGTTTCTAAAAAATAAATATTATATGGGGGTGAATATTATGGCAAAAGTGTCTCGTGAAATGGTAGAAAATTCGGGCATTAATGTAGACGAACTAGTTGAACTCCTGGTTAAAAACGCTGCTGCTGAATTAACTACCTTTTACTATTATACAATATTAAGAGTTAATTTAATTGGATTAGAGGGTGAAGGCCTTAAGGAAATTGCAGAAACTGCTAGAATAGAAGATAGAAACCATTTTGAAGCGCTTGTTCCAAGAATATATGAATTAGGAGGGGCCCTACCAAAAAATATGAAAGATTTCCACGATATATCCGGATGCCCACCTGCATACCTGCCAGATAATATTAAAGATGTTAATAGCATGATCAAAGTTTTATTGCAGGCAGAACAGTGTGCGGTCAAGCAGTACACAAAAATTTGTAACATGACTGCAGGAAAAGATCACAGAACGTATGACTTGGCTCTTGCAATATTAAATGAAGAAATTCAGCATGAATCCTGGTTTTCAGAATTTTTAGGCGAAGGGCCGTCAGGACACTTCCTTAGAACGGGAAAAACGTCTCCATTTGTATCTAAATTTTTAGAATAACATAACTATATTATTTTTTTATTTTTTTAAAAGCATGTCCTATTTTAAATACTTCGAAATAAAATTCCAATAAAAAATTATTGTTTTTCCAGAAATGGACAAAATTAAAATTACAACAGGTAAATCTTTTGTATGAATATTGTAATACGTTAAATCTTACAGATTCACGATTTTAAAATAGTTTTAACGTAAATTTTAAAAACAGTGTTTCTCATGATGCCACCTATTATATATCTAAAAGCACCTAATTATGAAACAGTTTGAATAGAAACATGGTGAAACTTATGAAAGATGTTACAATTGGGCTATTTGGTGACTTTGCGGATGCTGGGAAAAACATCGCAAAAAAAGGAACTTCAACAGATATTACACTTTACAATCACAAAAATGGCGATGATTCAGCAGTATTTGTCGAACCTACAAGGTACCCAGAAAGAATCCAGCCATTAATATATACTATAAACATGATGGACTATGCACTCGTATTTATTGACGAAATAAAACCTGAAATCGGTGAAACACTCCTAGCTCTCGATTTATTCGGTGTTGAAAGAGGATTTTTAGTAGTTGGCGAATACATTGACATTGAACAGTTGAAAGGAATTATCTCAAATACCTCAATGAAAAACTTCGAAATTTTGGAAAAAGACTACATACAAATCAGAGAAAAAATGATTTCAATTCCAGAAGTTGAAAAAAGTGGCGAATTTGTAAAAATACCAATAGACCACTTCTTTTCAGTAAGGAGTGTTGGTACAGTAATTCTCGGAAAAGTAGACAAAGGAACTGTTTCTGTGCATGATAACTTAAGGATATACCCGACAAACAACAAAGCAATGGTAAAAAGTATTCAGGTACACGATAGGGACGTAAAAGAAGCTAAAACTAATTCAAGAGTTGGACTTTCATTGAAAGGAATCAGCACTGAAGACTTGGATAGGGGAATGATTCTTTCAAACGGCGAATTGAATGTTTCTGATGTAATTGAACTTGAAATGAAATGGAACCCGTACATGAATAAAGAAGTTGCTGTTGGTGAAGGATACCAAATTATCGTTGGACTTCAAACTGTAAGCTGTAAAATTGAAGAGAAAAACGGAAATAAATTAAAATTAAAGCTGTTAAAACCTGTTGCATTTGAAAAAGGAGATAAATTTATAATGTTAGATGGAAGTGCAAAAATTAGGATTATTGGAATTTCAAAATACGAATAAAATAAAAAATAATTAAAAATATTTCTTTTTTTCAAAAATTTAAAAAAATAAGTTAAGTTCCAATTCGTACGGGTTCTGAAAGATCCTTTATTAATTGAATAGCTGAATATGCTGCAAGTGCAGACGTTTTTGGATTGTCTTTGCAAGGATTATTTTCTACACACGTTTTTATAGTTCCAATTGAACCTTTAACCAAAATTTCATGCCGATTTACCATTAAATTAGGATCTGCAATGATTTTTACTTTTGCAGGGTACTTTGATGCAAGAGATAAAACGACAGAAACATTGATATTTTGTGGAAATTTCGAAATTGCTTCGAAAACGGTTCCTTCAAAAACCACTTTTGGATCCATTATATCATCAGTATTTAATCCCTGTTCTTCGAGAGCACTTTTTAAGCCGTGAACAGGTTTTGTTGTAGTTAACGTAACTTCTGAAATTTTACCAAGTGACCCAGATTTTACAGCATCTATTCCTGCAATTGCACCTGAAGGTATGTATATCTTTCTTCCAAGTTTTTCTGCAAGTTTATAAAGCTTTAAAAATAGATCTTTGTCTGCAAATGCGCCTACACTCATCACTATAACATCTTTGTCATTATTTAGTGATTTTATAACTGTATCTTCAACTGCAGTTACTGAAGCACATTCTACAATCAAATCAAGATCTTTTGAAACCAGTTCATCGAGAGATCTGCAAAAATCAGCTCCTGTTTCCATCGCAAGTTTTTCTGCTTTTTCCAAGTTCCCATCGTAAAAAGCCAAAACTTCTGCCTTGTTAAGTCTGTCTGACATTAAAGCCTTGGTGATTAGTGAAGCAATTGCTCCACAACCCACTACACCTATTTTCAACATTTTAATCTCGACTTGGTTATTAATTAAAATCTGCCTGTGATTGGAGGCTTTATCAAAATAATATTTCCTATTGCTGAAATTAAATTAAATGGCAATACTACTTTTTTCGTAGGATCATCGATATTTTCGCTTAAACATCCGCTTGAAACATCTGTAATAACAATACCGCTTATTGCAGCCTTATCAGTATCAACCATGGCGTCGTAAACTTTACCAACATATATAGCATCTGTAGTGTATATTTTTTTGTTCAACAAGTCACTAATTTTAATTGCCATATTACTCCTCCCGTTAAATTCTTTCAATAATATGAAAAAGGTAATATAAAATCTTTGTTAATCGTTAATATTTTTAATATACTTCATTTATATGTTTTATTAATTATTTTTTGAGGTGAGGCCATGTTTGTCGAATATATTAAATTTTATTTCGAAAAAGATGGAGATATTTGGGAAAAAATAGTTCAAAATAGGGATTCCGTTGAAACATTGGATATTATCCGTGATGCGGTTATGGTTGATGGATACAAACTCATAAAATGGGAGGAATGGGTTTCCGAAGAACATTATTAATTCATAACCTAAATTACAATTATTTTGGATAATTTTTGATTACTAGTTCTGTTATTTTTCGCCTTCCGTTAACCCTTGAATTTATTATTCTTCCTGCAAAGACTTTATCGATTTTAAATCCGTTGTAATGTTCTTCAAAAAAGCGGTCTTCTGGATCGGTGTTTGTTGGATCAGAATTACTAAGCATTAAGTACGCGCCTTTTTCATCCAGATCTTTAAACCAATTACTAAGTTCCACCTGATCCTTTTCAAGGAAATCTTCTTTAGAATAGGAAGTAAAACTAACTGTTTCTGGAAGCGGCCGGTATGGCGGGTCAATATAAATAAATGTTTCGTCGTCAATATCAATACAATTTTCAACGTTTTTATAATCCTCACACATCAATTTTACGCCTTTTAAAGCCTTGTTTACTCCCCTAAGTGTCGGTTCATCAAATATTCTCGGGCGAATATATCTCCCAAAAGGAACATTGAACATTCCTTTCTTATTTATCCGATATAATCCATTAAAACAGGTTTTGTTTAAAAAAATAAACTTTGCAACGTTTTCAATAATATCTGCAGGTTCATTTTTATCTATTTTTAATTTTTCGAGATTATAATCTTTTCTTATTTTATAATATTCTAATTTTTGTAATCTAAAAGTCATTTTATTAAATTTTTCTTCGATTGGTTGTAAAATAGAAATCAATTCTTTAATATTATTCTGAACGACTTTGTAAGAAAGCATTAATTCGTGATTTATATCGTTCAAAATTACTTTTTTAAATTTATATTTGCTCTGAAGACTAAAATAAACTGCACCACCACCCAAAAATGGCTCGACATACTTTTTAATCTTCCCAGCCCTTAATTCATCTGGATAATGATTTTCAAACTGGGTTAAAAGCCTTCTTTTACCGCCAGCCCATTTTAAAAAAGGTTTTGCTTCATGTGGCATAAGTTATCAAAAAAGATATAATGGCAATATATGTATATTTTTCGGTAATAGATCTTCTAATAAGGTTTTTTCAATTAAAAACTGTCAATTAGATCTGCATTTGAGATATTAACTCCATTGTTAAAATATTCATAATTTAATACGAGTATGATATGCTCAACTAGCCCTTTCTTTTCCAGATTCAAAATTTTTGTAAGGTCATTTCTTACCCGTTCATCCTGTATTTCTGGAAGCAACTTTTCAGTCATATTGATGGTGTCGATACCAGAAAGTGTTCTTCGTATGGTTTTTGGAAGAATTTCGGACACGTAAGTATGATTTTTACTTTCAAGATACTCCATATTTCTAAGTATTACTTCATTTTCCCCAATACTTCCATCATATCTTATCATTTTTGTCCCCCCGGATCTAACATTTATCTAAATTAAAATTTATAAAAAGAAGTATATATGTTTTATTAAGTAATATATCCTTCAAAACATCATATGCGAACATAAATTCAATTTACAATATGAAAAGGCGAGTTATGGAGCAGGTTCGAAAGTTAAAAAGTGAAAATATTAATAAACTCATTTTGAGATACGTCATCCCCTCAATTGCAGGTACCGTCATTATTGGAATTTATAGCATAATTGACGGGATATTTATTGGAAGAACCGTCGGAGCTGAAGGTCTTGCAGGAGTAACACTCGCATTTCCAGTTTTAATTGCAATTGGATCCATTGGAATTATGATTGGAGCGGGTGCTTCTGCAATAATTTCAATAAGTCTTGGAAAAAAAGATTATGAAATGGCTTCTCGCATTTTAAAAACTGCATTTTACTACATTATCTTAATAAGCTTTATAATTACATTTTTAGGATTATTGTTTATTGATCCAGTTATTTCAGGCCTGAATCTTACGAAAAATTTGGAAAACTACGTTTTGCAATATTCAAAAATAATAATTATTGGGGCAATTGCACAAATTTTTGCAATATCTCTTGACCCAATACTTCGAAATGACGGCTTTCCAAAGAAATCTATGATAATACTGACTTTGATGTCAGTATTTAACATTTTACTCGATTACATCTTGATAGTTGTATTTAATTTTGGAGTTATGGGGGCGGCTACTGCAACCGTGTTTGCACAAGCCCTTGGATCAGTTTTGTACCTAAAACATTTTTTGCTAGGTAAATCAAACGTAAAAATTGGAAAGAATAGTCCATTTTCTGAATTTTCAATTATAAAACGAATTGCAAAAACCGGATTTTCACCATTTATTATGGAACTTGCATTTGGAATATTGATGATAGTACACAATATCCAGTTTATAAGGTATGGTAGTTCCCTAGACGTTTCTGCATACGGTATTGTAATATATATCACGTCATTTTTATACATGGTGTATTTAGGGATTTCAGAAGGCGTTCAGCCATTAATAAGCTATAATTACGGGGCTAAAAAATTTAATAGAGTTTTTGAAATATTAAAAAAAGCAGTATTCATTAACGCAATTCTTGGTATTTGTTCATTTTTAACAATTTTAAATTTCCCAAATCTTTTAATAAAGATTTTCAATCCACATGATACGAATTTAATCGCAACAACCACTGTCGGCCTTGAAATACATAATTTCGCAATTTTAATTCTTGGAGTATCAATGGTTTTGACGATGTATTTTTTAGCTACAGAGCAACCAAGGATCGCGGGTTTTTTGTCGTTAGGAAGAACTATAATATTTATTCTTCCTGCGATCATTGTATTTCCAATATATTTTGGAATTAAAGGGATATGGTGGGCCACAGTATTTTCAGAGTACATGGGGCTTATATTTACCATTTACTTCATAGCTAAAGAGATTAAAAAGATAAAACGAAGAATTTAAGATTTTAAAAATAGCGATTTATGTAAATAGTATAAAAATAAAATAGTATTTCTTAACATTAATCCGAATTCTAAAATTTCAAAATGGTCATAATATGCTTCAATTAACCTTAGAAAGTGCATTTTCAAACACACTAACGGTTTCAGAACTGAATAATTATGTAAAAAGTACTTTGGAAGAAGATTATTTATTGAAACGGGCATCCATTAAAGGAGAAATTTCAAACTGTACTTTACACAAATCTGGACACGTTTATTTTACATTAAAAGATGAAAATAGCGTGATTGACTGTGTAATGTTTAAACCATACACTAAAAACTTAAATTTCAGCCCAACAGAAGGAATGAGTGTAATATTAAAAGGAAAAGTCTCGTTATACACAAAAACCGGAAAATACCAGTTTTACTGCAATTCTATGGAAAAAGATGGGATTGGAGATTTGTTTATAAAATTTGAAAAATTGAAAGAAAAACTTGAAAAAGAAGGATTGTTTGATGAAACAAATAAACAAAAAATCCCAAAATATCCAAAAAACATTGGAATAATTACTTCTCCAACAGGGGCTGCCATTAAAGACATTATCAAAGTTACACGAAATAGGAACAGTTCTGTTAATTTAATTATATATCCTGCAATAGTTCAGGGCGAATCTGCTGCAAAAACAGTTATTGCCGGACTTTTAGAACTGAATAAACTTGAAAAAATTGATTTGATAATTATTGCACGTGGTGGAGGTTCGATGGAAGACCTCTGGTGTTTTAATGATGAATCACTTGCAAGAGCAATTTTTGAATCGAAAAAACCAGTAGTTACTGGAATCGGGCACGAAATCGACTTTACCATTTCCGATTTTGTGAGCGATTTAAGGGCGGCAACACCATCAAATGCTGCAGAACTTACGGTTTACAATGAAAATGAATTGAAATCGATGGTAAATAACTTTGAAAGAATACTAAAACACCGCATGAAAATTGAAATTGCAAACCGTTCTTACGAATTAGATATTCTTTATTCAAAAATAGAAAAAAACAGCCCTAAATCCAAAATAGAAAAGCAAAAACTATATATTGAAAGAATCATGACTTTGATGAATCATGAAATTAAAAACAAGATTTCTTACGAATTAAAACGCTTTGAAAAATCATATTCGCTTTTGAATGCATATAACCCATTAAATGTATTAAACAAGGGCTACAGCATCATACAGGATGAAAATGATAATGTTATGAACTCCAAAAATTCGTTTAAAACGGAAAATAATGTAAAAATTACATTAAAAGATGGAACCATTGATGCACATATTACTTTGAAAGATTAAAAACGATACAGGTGATATTTATGGATAATTATGAAGAATTGATTGAAAAACTTGAAAATATCGTAAATTCAATGGAAAATGACGAATTATCTCTTGAAGAAGCCATGAAAAACTACGAAGAAGGGATAAAATTAAGCAATAAACTTTATAAGATTTTAAATGACGCCGAAGGAAAGATAAAAATTCTAACTGAAAACGGCGAAATTGACTTTAACGACGAATAAAGGGATTTTATGTATTACATCTCAATGATTATCGTAGTTTTAGCAAGTATACTCTACCACATCTGCCAAAAATCAATTTCAAGTGGTGCAAACCCATACGTTTCACTTATGGTTACATACCTCGTTTCGATAATTTCGACAGTTGTTGCAATTTTTATCCTGAATGGAAAAATCGATATCGTAGAATCTGTCAAAAATTTAAACTGGGCAACTTACGTACTTGGAATTTCTATTGTGTTTTTAGAGCTTGGATTTTTACTTGTTTACCGTGCAGGTTGGAATGTAAGCGTTGCGGCACTTACTGCATATGTTGCAGTTGCAGTTTTATTAATACCTGTAGGAATACTTTTATTTAAAGAAAATATAAGTTTTTTAAAAGTTTTAGGAATTTCATTTTGTATATTGGGACTAATTTTAATTAATAAATAATTCAAAGTCGGATTAATTGCGCACTTTACATCAATAAATTATCCGATTTTCGTACCGTTTTTATTTTATATATCGTTACCCATATTTTTATAAAAATTTTAATCCAAATTAGTCCAAATGATAGTTATGAAAGATATCATCATCAAAGGTGCGAGAGAACATAATTTAAAAAATATCTCGCTAACACTCCCAAGAAATAATTTAATAGTTGTAACTGGAGTTTCAGGTTCTGGAAAATCCACGATAGCATTTGATACGATATATGCCGAAGGTCAGAGAAGGTACGTTGAATCACTTTCAGCATATGCGAGGCAGTTCTTAGGGCTTATGAATAAACCCGATGTTGACAGTATTGAAGGACTATCCCCTGCAATTGCAATACAGCAGAAAACAACAAGTAAAAACCCAAGAAGTACCGTTGGAACAGTTACTGAAATTTACGACTACTTAAGATTACTTTATGCAAGAATTGGAATTCCATACTGTCCTGAACACAACATTAGAATAGAATCACAGAGTCCTGAAAAAATAGCTGAGAAAATCGAAGAAGAATTTTCTGAAACTGTAACGATATTATCCCCAATTGTAAGACAGAAAAAAGGAACGTATCAAAAACTCGTTAAGGACTTGAATTCTGAAGGTTTTGCAAGAATTCGTGTAAATGGCGAAATTTACAGAACGGATGACGAAATAACACTTGAAAGATACAAAAAACACGATATCGAAATTGTTATAGATAGATTAAATCCCAAAGAAGATCATTCAAGGCTTGTTGAAGCCTGTGAAAGAGCACTTGAACGTTCAGGCGGACTTTTAATCGTAACTGGCAGTATAAATAACGAAGAAGTTGAAAAAATTTATTCTTCAAATTTAGCATGCCCTATCTGCAGTATTTCATTCGAAGAACTTCAACCACGAATGTTTTCATTTAACAGCCCATTTGGTGCATGTGAATACTGTAGTGGACTTGGAATAAAAATGGAGTTTGATGCGGACTTAATAATTCCCGATAAAACCAAATGTATTGCTGACGGTGCAGTTGCACTTTATAGAAACTTCCTTGATGGATACAGGTCACAACATTTGGCGGCGGTTGCAAACCATTTTGGTTTTACGGTTTTAACGCCAATAAAAGACCTTTCAAAAGAACAGTTTGATATATTGCTGTATGGAAGTCCTGAAAAAATTCATTTTAAAGTATCAAACGGCAGTGGGGATACTGAATGGAGTCAAAATAAACCATGGGAAGGGCTTATTCCACAATCCATTAGATTATATAATGAAACTAAATCAGAATACCGGAGAAAAGAACTTGAAAAGTTCATGACAGTCAGTTTGTGTCCAAAATGTGGTGGAAAACGTTTAAAAGATAAAGCACTTGCCGTAAAAATAGAAGATAAGTCAATTATCGATTTAACCGACCTTTCAATTTCAAAAGCCGAAGAATTCTTTAATAATTTAAAATTAACAGATAAAGAGTATGAAATTGCAAAACAAGTCATAAAAGAAATAAAATCGAGATTAAAATTCTTAAATGATGTTGGTTTGGGATATTTAACTCTTTCAAGACGATCAGGAACACTTTCAGGTGGAGAAGCTCAGCGAATCAGGCTTGCAACCCAGATTGGATCAAATTTAACTGGTGTTTTATATGTACTCGATGAACCATCAATTGGCCTTCACCAGCGAGATAATCAAAAATTGATCGAAACACTCCATAAACTAAGAAATTTAGATAACACTCTCGTTGTTGTTGAGCATGACGAAGATACAATTTTGAATGCAGATTATGTCGTAGATATGGGTCCAGGTGCTGGAGTTCATGGTGGAGATGTGGTTACAGTTGGAACACCGACTGAAATTTCGAAAAATAAGGATTCTTTAACTGGAAAATACCTTTCAGGAGAATTAAAAATCGAAGTGCCTGAAAAAAGAAGAAAAAGTAGCAAATTTTTAAAACTTTCAAACTGTAAACAGAACAATTTAAAAAATGTGTCTGTTGAAATCCCCACCGGAGTATTTAACGTGATTACGGGAGTATCCGGGAGTGGAAAATCCACTTTAATTTATGAAAACTTGTACCCTGCGTTGAAAGAAAAAATAAAATCCGAAGAAAGTTTTGAAGAACTTGATTTTGAAGATCAGCTTTATGAAAACACGAAAGAAAAGTGCAACCTTGAAATTGATTCGGAAATCGATAAAGTTGTTGTAATTGACCAAAGTCCGATTGGAAGAACTCCAAGATCAAATCCTGCAACTTACACGAAGGTATTCGATAAAATCAGGCAGGTTTTTGCAGAAACCAAAGAAGCAAAAGTAAAAGGATATGGGCCAGGAAGATTCTCGTTTAATGTCAAAGGCGGAAGATGTGAGAACTGTCAGGGCGATGGAGTCATAAAAATAGAAATGAACTTCTTACCTGATGTTTTTGTAGAATGTGAGGAGTGTAAAGGTGCTAGATACAATAGAGAAACTCTCGAAGTAAAATACAAGGAAAAATCAATTTCAGACGTTTTAAACATGAGCGTTGAAGAAGCGAGAGAACATTTCAAAAATATTCCGCAAATTTCGACAAAATTAAAAACCTTGTGCGATGTTGGACTTGGTTACATTAAATTAGGGCAGAGTTCCACGACCCTTTCAGGAGGAGAAGCTCAAAGGATTAAATTAACAAGAGAACTATCAAAAAGAGCTACTGGAAATACGATATATTTACTAGACGAACCAACAACAGGACTTCATTTCCACGATGTTAAAAAATTAATCGATGTATTAAACAGCCTCGTTGAAAAAGGAAATACCGTAGTTGTAATTGAACATAACCTCGATGTAATAAAATGTGCTGACCATATAATAGATCTTGGACCTGAAGGCGGGGATTTTGGTGGCGAAATAATTGCAACAGGAACTCCCGAAGAAATTTCAAAATGTAAAGAAAGCCATACTGGAAAATTCTTAAAAAACATTCTTTCTAAAAATTAAAGATAATATGATAAATATTTCAGATATTCCAAAAAATCCCGGTTGCTATATTTATAAAGACGAATCCGGAACCGTAATTTACGTTGGGAAAGCAAAAAACTTGAAAAAAAGAGTTAGTAGCTACTTTAACAAAAAAAATCACGACCCTAAAACCGAACAGCTTGTAAAATCAATTTATGACATGGAATTTATTGTAACTGATAACGAAATCGAAGCTTTAATTTTAGAAAGTACTTTAATCAAAAAATACCGCCCAAAATACAATATTGACCTGAAAGATTCGAAAAATTATGCATATATCTACATTAGCGAAGAAGATTTTCCAAGAATCGGAATATCGAGAAATAAATCCGAAAAAGGAAAATTCTACGGGCCATTTACATCGGCAAAAGAACGGGATTACGTATTAGATGTTTTAAAAAAGACTTTTAAAATCAGGTCTTGTAAAAACATGCACAAACGCCCGTGTTTAAGGCACCATATAAAAAACTGCACTGCACCTTGCAGTGGCGATATAACTTCTAAAGATTATTTGAATCAAATAAAAAAGGCAGAATATGTTTTAAAAGGAAATATTGATTCACTAATTCATGAACTTAAAAATGAAATGGATTTGAAATCAAAAAATTTGCAGTTTGAAGAAGCTTTGGTAATTAGAGAAGAAATAAATGCAGTTGAAAGATTAAAAACCCGTCAAAATGTTAAAAGAGATGTAAAATACAACGAAGATGTAATCGGCATTCTTGAAAAAAGCGGAAAAATCCACATGATGGTTTTTAACGTATTAAAAGGAACGCTCTTTGATAGAAAATACTTTGAATTTGATTACACAGAAAATTTCTTTGAAGAGTTTTTAATCCAATATTATTTGGAAAACGAAGTTCCGTCTGAGATTATAATTTCCAGCCTACCAAAAAATCTTGAAGAAGAATCCAAAGATTATAATTCTGATGCACTTTTAGACTACTTATCTCAAAAAAAAGGTTCAAAAGTCGCTTTCAAAATCCCCCAAAAAGGAGAAAAAAAGCAGCTTTTAGATCTTGCAATTAAAAATCTTGAAATTTACGTTAATGGAAATGAAATAAAAGTTGAAAGCTTAAAAAATAAATTAATGCTTGATAAACCTCCAGAAATAATAGAATGCTTTGATATATCGCATCTTTCAGGAACGTCCACCGTTGCGTCGATGGTCCAGTTTAGAAACGGAAAACCTGACAAAAAAAATTACCGCAGATTTAAAATAAAAACTGTTTCTGGAATTGATGACTTCAAATCGATTTCAGAAGTTGTGTTTAGAAGATACAGTAAATTAATTGAAGAAAATTTAGAATTACCTGATTTAATAGTTATTGATGGTGGAAAGGGCCAACTTTCGTCAGCATTTTCTGAACTTCGAAAATTAAAACTTAAAATTCCAATAATTTCAATTGCAAAACGAGAAGAAGAAATATATGCTCCAGGAATTGAAAATCCACTTCCAATAAAGAAAAATGAAAAAGCATCCCTTTTTATTCAAGAAATTCGTGATGAAGCGCACAGATTTGCGATAAATTACAATCGATTACTTAGAAAAAAGGAATTGATAAAATGAGTTTTCCAGATTTCAAATTAAAAGCAGACTTTAAACCAAAAGGATCCCAGCCAGACGCGATTGCAGAGCTTGTGAATGACCTTGAAAAAAATTCAGAAAAAAGTAAGCAGACATTGCTTGGTGTTACAGGTTCTGGAAAAACTTTTACAATTGCAAATGTGATTGAAAAAGTTCAAAAACCAACTCTGGTAATTGCGCACAATAAAACACTTGCGGCACAACTCTATAATGAGTTTAAAGACTTCTTTCCCGAAAATCGAGTAGAATACTTTGTTTCGTATTATGATTACTACCAGCCAGAATCATATATTCCACAAAAAGATCAATATATTGAAAAGGATGCACAAATCAACCCGAAAATTGAGCAGATGCGTCTTCGTGCAACTTCTGCAATTCTTTCGAGAAGGGACGTAATAATAGTAGCATCTGTTTCTTGTATATACGGCCTTGGAAACCCAAAACTCTTCAAAGAGATGGGTTTTGAACTAAAAACTGGGGAAAAAATTAAAAGATCCGGTATTATTGAAAAATTAGTGGATATTCAGTACGAACGAAACGATATGGAATTAGTCCCGGGAAGATTTAGGGTAAAAGGGGATACTTTAGATATTATTCCTGGATATCAAGATGATATCGTAAGAGTTGAAATGTTTGGTGATGAAATTGATAGAATATATGAATTAGATCCAAAAAACATGACCAAAAAACATGAATTGGATTCCTTTTATATGTACCCTGCAAAACACTTCGTAATTCCTGAAGAAGATAAGAAAAATGCGATAAAATCCATTTTGAAAGAACTAGATGAATGGCTTCCAAATTTAGACATGCTAAAATCGCACAGGTTGAAGCAGAAAACTCTCTACGATATAGAAATGATCGAAGAAACTGGAAGCTGTAAGGGAATTGAAAATTATTCGAGGCATTTTGAAAATAGAAAAGAAGGAGAACCTGCATACTGCCTTTTAGACTATTTCCCGGAAGATTTTTTGATTGTAATTGATGAAAGCCACCAGACAATCCCACAAATTCGTGGAATGTATAAAGGAGACAGATCAAGAAAACAGTCATTAATCGATTACGGATTCAGACTTCCAAGTGCATATGACAACCGCCCCCTCAGATTTGAAGAATTTAAAAAATACATGAACAATGTAATTTTTGTATCCGCCACCCCCGGAGAATACGAGTTAGATAACTCCAATCAGGTTGTAGAACAGATTATCCGACCAACCGGGCTTTTAGACCCTGAAGTTGAAATAAAACCGATTGAAAATCAGGTTGAAGATATAATAAAAGAAACTGAAAAAATGGTCGAAAAGGGGGAGCGGGTACTGATTACAACCCTTACAAAACGGCTTGCAGAAGAATTAACAGAATATTTAGCAAAACGCCAAGTTAAAGCAAGGTATCTACATTCGGATATAGATACAATTGAAAGAACTGAAATCATTCGAAATCTAAGGCTTGGAAAATTTGACTGCCTTGTTGGAATAAACCTTTTAAGGGAAGGATTAGATATTCCAGAAGTTGGATTTGTTGGAATACTCGATGCCGACAAAGAAGGGTTTTTGAGAAACGATAAAAGCTTGATTCAAACAATTGGTCGTGCTGCAAGAAATGCGAACTCAAAAGTTGTGCTTTATGCTGACAAAATGACCGATTCGATTAAAAAAGCGGTTTCTGAGACCGAAAGAAGAAGAAACTTACAAAAAGATTATAACGAAATGCACAATATCACTCCAAAAACGATTGTAAAACCAATAAGAGAAAAAGTCGTCGATATTTCCGATATAAAACATATTCCTGTAGCAGATATTCCAAATGTCATTATTGAACTTGAAGCTGAAATGTATGAAGCTGCAGAAGCTCTCGAATTTGAAAAAGCAATTAAAATAAGAGATAATATTGCAAAGTTGAAGAAAAAACTAAAATAATCTATTTTTCTTTTTTAAATTAATTAGTCGAAAAACATAAAACTTTTTAAAATAAAGATTATTGTTAGGTATATTTTGTTACATGAGGTTGGTTATGGGAAAAACAGACAAATTTAAGAAAAAATACGGGATCAAAAATATTAGTGAACAGGGTTTTTTTGAACATTTTTTTGAACTTGCACTCTGGAATTCTAGATTTGTCGTAGTTTTAGCAGTTATTTTTGGAACCCTTGGATCAATTACGTTATTTTTAGCAGGATCTGCGGAAATATTTCATACAATCTTAGAATACATTTCGGATCCAATGAGTAGCGAACAGCATAATCAAATTTTAATTGGTGTTATCGGTGCGGTTGACCTTTATCTAATCGGGGTTGTACTTTTAATATTCAGTTTTGGCATATACGAATTATTTATCTCAAAAATAGATATAGCAAGAGCAGATGGCGATGTTTCAAACATTTTAGAAATTTATACCCTTGATGAACTAAAAAGTAAAATTATAAAAGTTATAATAATGGTTTTGGTTGTCAGCTTTTTCCAGAGAGTTCTATCAATGCACTTTGAAACGTCTCTAGACATGATTTATATGGCAATATCCATATTTGCAATATCTCTTGGAGTTTATTTCATGCACAAACAAAAAGTGTAGTTTTTAAACTACTGCATTTTTTAATTTAGCCAGTACCTCGATGTAACTATTGAATTCACTGAGGATATATTCAATAAATAAATCATGCCTGTATACTGGAGCTTTTTTTATGTTTAATTCATAAAAATAATGGTTTTCTGATTCTGAAATATTTATATCTAAACATTTTTTGCAGTATATATCATACAAAATATTTTCTCGCAGATAATTAAAATAACTTAGAGCATATTTGTCAGATTTTGATATTTCAAAACCATAACATTTATTGTGGTATAATAAAAACATTTTTTCTGCAATCGAAATTTCCTGAGAAACTACCTCAAGCAATTCTGGAATTTTTAGAACTATTTCCACGTTATTTTTAATACATTCTTCAAAACTATCGGAATTTTTAACTAAATACAGGTAATATCTGTATTCATGATTATATTCATCCAAAATACCCCTCGATAATTAAATAATTATGTGGTTGATTATGGGAAATCTGGATTAATACGCAGATTGGATTAATCGTTAATAATTCTGTTTTCATTCCGATATTAATATCTTTTGAAAAGTTTAAAATAGTAAAAATTTTGAACAAAACGACGGGTACTTCCTACATTAACCATTATTTCGTCAAGCAAATAAATAATTAAAATTTAAAAAAATATTATCTCGGCATTAATAAATACCAGGCTTTATCCCCATGTTCCTGATATCTAACAGCCATAAATTCAGTTTTAGACTTTTTTGACATTTCATGGGTGAAAGTTATAAATGGACATTTTTGTTCACTAACTTCCCCCCTCATTTGTTTTAGGATAGAATAAAGTCGTTTGAAATAAGTTATACTATCGTCTTCATCCGGATAAATGGCATCATAAACATTTCTAGTTATGTATACTGGTTCAATAAAGCCCCTCCTTTTTGCATATCGAGAAACATTTATGACTTCCGCGCCAGGTTTTATTACAGGTTCAAAATCTTCTAATTCTTCAGGTATTTCAAAATTGCCCCTCATCAAAAATCCCCTCCAAAGGAAGTAAACTAATATATGGGTTAACATTGCATTTAAATATATCGGTAAAAGGAATATTTTTGCTTTTTTCAAAAATAGGAATCCAAAAAAAGAATATAATAAAAATTAAAGCTATTTTTACACATTTGTGATAAATCTGATTCTTAGATCTATTTCAAAAATAGCATTGATAATTATCTAGTTGAACTCCATATATTGTACGGCGTGGTGTAAAAAGTAAGTTATATGTTAAATGACATTGTAAAATCTAAATTTTAAAGAAATAATCGATTTTGTACATTTAAGTCCTATTTTTATCCAAAATCCTTGAAAAAGTATTTAATGAAAGACATTCATACTCTATAAATTAAATCTGGAACGGAAAAACATGGTATCCCAAGACGACATACTTTACGAATTTTACAATAACGATGGAATACTCACTACCGATGAGTTAAAAGACTTATCTGGAATTCCAAAAGAAGAAAGTATAAGGAGTATTTCAAAATCCATGAATTCTTTGATCCAAAAAAAACTAATTGGAAAAGTAAAGGGGCCAAAAAACAGCACGATTTATTTTTTAACAAACCCTTACTATTTCTTATGTGACGACAAAGAACGGTTAAAGCATGAAAAAACGCACTGTTTGAATGTTATAAAAAAGGTCATGGAACACCACGATGAATGCAGAATTTTTGAACAACAGGATATGCTTATCCTAAAATTCAATGCAACGTACCAGATTCGAAACCATCTTAAATTGATAAAATCAATCATAGAACTTTTTGGAAACTGCTTAAAATATGTTTTGCATGACAATTACATTATAGTTACTGGAAAAACGCATTTGGAAATAGATATGTTTAATATCAACCATTTTTTACGGGAAGAAAAAGAAATGAACTTTAAAAAAAATATAAAATAAATTTAGATGCAGTATATTTCTTCTGCTTCCAAAACTTCGGTATTATGATCTTTTAATACGTCAATTCCTTTTTTAACGTCTTCAGTTCTTAAAACTGCGAGTGCTTTATCGCCCATTGAAAATGCGTAGACATAATCAATGCTGATGTTTTCTTTTGAAAGAATATCAAGGGTTTTTGAAAGAGCGCCTATCTCATTTGGAATGCATATACATATAACGTCAGTTAAGCTAACTGAAAATCTATTTTCCTTTAAAACTTTCAATGCAAGATCCGGGTTTGAAACAACCATTCTCAAAATTCCGTAATCTGATGTGTCTGCGACACTGAGTGCTGAAATATTTATTCCAGATTTTTCAAGTATCTCAGTTACTTCTTTTAGTCTTCCGGATTTATTTTCTAAAAATACTGATAATTGTTTGATAATCATATTAACCCCTCCATTAAAGTTTTCTGTTATCAATTACTCTTTTAGCTTTTCCTTCGGTTCTTTCGATAGTTTTTGGCTCTACAAGCTTAATTTTAACACTTATTCCGAGAGTACTTTCTATGTTATGCTTGATTTTTTTGCTTAATTGTTCAAGCATGCTGATTTTGTCTGAGAAGAACTGGTCTTCAACTTCCACCCAAACTTCAAGAACGTCTAAATTATTTATCCTATCTACTATTAATAAGTAGTGTGGCTTTGTTTCGCTCATTTCTAAAAGAACGCTTTCTATTTGTGATGGGAAAACATTAACTCCCCTTATAATTAACATATCATCGCTTCTTCCAGTACACTTGTTCATCCTAACAAGAGTTCTTCCACATTCACATTTTTCATAATTTAATGAAGTTAAATCCCTTGTCCGGTACCTTAAAAGAGGCATTCCTTCTTTTGTAATTGTTGTAAACACAAGTTCGCCCTCACTTCCTGCAGGAAGCGGTTGTAATGTATTTGGATCGATAATTTCTGGAACAAAATGGTCTTCGTTTACGTGTAACCCTGCCTGATATTCACAGTCACATGCTACACCTGGCCCCATTACTTCACTAAGCCCATAAATGTCCATTGCTTTTATTCCAAGTTTATTTTCAATTTCTTTCCTCATGCTAGGAGTCCAAGGTTCTGCACCAAAGATTCCAACCCTCAAACTGATGTCATCCGCAGTCATTCCTGCTTCTTCGAGTGCTTCTGCTAAATAAAGAGCATATGAAGGAGTACATGCAAGAACTGTTGTTTTAAAATCAGCCATTAATTGAACCTGTTTTTGAGTATTTCCGCCAGAAATTGGAATTACAGTTGCACCTAACTTTTCACTTCCGTAGTGCAGTCCAAGACCGCCGGTAAAAAGACCATATCCGTAAGCAATTTGGATAAAATCATCTCTTGAAGCTCCGGCACAGTTTAATGCTCTTGCAACAACTTCTGACCACATTGCAATATCCCTTCTGGTGTATCCAACAACTGTTGGCTTTCCAGTGGTTCCAGAAGATGCGTGAACTCTTACAATTTCACTCATGGGAACTGAAAATATTCCAAAAGGATAATTATCTCTTAAATCCTGTTTTGTTGTAAATGGCAATTTTGAAAGATCGTCAATACTTTGAATATCTTCAGGGTAAACTCCCATACTTTGCATTTTTTTCCGATAAAAAGGAACATTATGGTAAACACGACTAACAGTTTCAGAAAGCCTTTTACTTTGAAGTTCCCTCATCTCTTCTCGGCCCATGCATTCAATAGTTTCATTCCAAATCATGATATCCCTTCTATTCTAGATTGTAACCCAATTCAAAAGCTTTCATATTCAATTCCAGAAATTTTTCAGGAACAGTATCTTTTATAGCTTTTATCCATTCTTCTTTTTTAATGTTGCTATTTTTCGCTAGAACTCCAATTAATGCAACATTGACTGCTTTTATCGTTCCTGCATTTTTTGCAATTGATAAAGCATCTACTGGAATATATTCAATGTTTAATTCCCCAATTTTTTCACTTAAATCAGAAGGATATTTCACATCCCCGGTAATAACAGGCATTGGATCTATTTTTTGCGTATTTACTACCAATTTTCCATTTTCTTTTAAGTAATCAACGTATCTTGCACCTTCGAGCATTTCAAAAGCCAAAACTATGTCTGCGGTTCCTTTTTCAACTACAGGTGAATAAACTTTGTCACCAAATTTAACGTATGCGACTACGCTACCTCCTCTTTGGGACATTCCGTGAACTTCTGAAACTTTAACATCTTTTCCGAGGTTTTGTGCCAGCGTTCCTAAAATTTTAGATGTTAAAACTGCACCCTGCCCACCAACTGCTGCGATGACGATATTCATTATTTTACCACCTCAACTATTGCTGAAAATTTACATAAGTCCTTACAAAGCCCGCATCCAACACATAATGAATCATTTATTTTTGCAACTTTTCCGTCAAATGAAATTGCCGGACATCCTATTTTTAAACATAGTTTGCAGCCAGTGCAAAGTTCAGGATCTATTTTATAATCTTTAAAGTCAAATTTAACGCCTTTTATCAATACACAAGGCCGTTTTGTAATAATTAATGAAGGTTCTTCTGCATTTACTTCTTCTTTTATCGTTTCTTCGAGTGCTTTTAAATCGTACGCGTCAACTACTCGAATTCTGTTTATTCCAATCGCTCTTCCAAGTGTTTCAAAATCAATTTGGGAAGTACTTTCTCCAGAGAGTGTTTTTCCAGTTGAGGGGTTTTCCTGATGTCCAGTCATTGCAGTGATTGAATTATCTAAAATTATCACGGTACTGTGTCCTTTGTTGTATACAATATCCATTAAACCAGTAACTCCAGAATGACAGAATGTAGAGTCTCCGATAACCGCAACGGACTTTTTAGCAAAATCTTTTCCCCTTGCTTTTTCAAATCCGTGTGCCATACCGATACTTGCACCCATACAAATTGTGGTATCGATTGCATTGAGCGGCTCAAATCCTCCGAGAGTGTAACAGCCAATATCTCCTGCAACGTGGAGTTTTAATTTTTTAAGAACGTAAAATGGGCCCCTGTGGTGACATCCGGGACATAAGACTGGCGGTCTTTGAGGTAAATCTTCAAATTTATTAATTACTTCTTTTGATTCGTTCAAAAGTGCACTTCTAATTATTTCGCTACTTAATTCTCCGATAATTGGGAATATATCTTTTCCAATTACTTCTAAACCCATTGATTTAATTTTTTGTTCAAAAATAGGTTCTAATTCTTCGAATACGTAAACTTTATCACAATTTTTAACGAATTCTTTTATTTTTTCTTCAGGAAGTGGGTAGCTCATTCCGAATTTTAAAAAAGATGCATTAGGAATAACCTCTTTTGCGTAATTGTATGCAACACCACTTGTAATTATCCCGATTTTTTTATCATTGTATTCGATTTCATTTAAATCTGATGAATCTGCGAAAATGGAGAGTTCGTTTAACCTTTCTTCGATGAAAATTCTTCTTTTTTTCGCATATGCCGGTGCTGAAATATATTTCGAAGGATTTTTATCATATGGTTTTAATTCGATATCTCCTCTTTTTTCGAGTTCAACCAAGCTCTGTGAGTGGGATACTCTCGTACTGAGTCTTAATATTACGGGAGTATCGAATTTTTCACTGATTTCAAATCCCAATTTTACAAAATCCTTACATTCCTGACTGTCTGAAGGTTCCAATACAGGTATTTTTGCGAAAATTCCGTAATATCTTGTATCTTGCTCGTTTTGCGAACTGTGCATGCTTGGATCATCTGCAACAACTATTAAAAGTCCTGCGTTAATCCCAGTATACGCAACAGTCATCAAAGGATCTGCTGCAACATTTAATCCTACGTGTTTCATTGAAACTATGGTTCTAGCACCCGCAATCGCTGAACCAATAGCCACTTCAAGAGCAACTTTTTCATTTACAGACCATTCCGAATTAATTTCAGGATATTTCGAAATATATTCTGTAATTTCAGTGCTCGGAGTTCCAGGATACGCTGTTGCGACCATTACTCCTGCTTCGTAAGCGCCTCTCGCCACTGCCTCGTTTCCAAGCATTAATTTTTTCATGATCTGCCTCTCAAACGAATTATTGATAAAATATTTTTTCATGAATTTTATGAAAATAACGATTAATCCGATATTTGATACTGATTTAAACAATATCAAATCTTTCCGGTTTGAATATGGAATGACTGTTATTTATGCATATTGTAAGTTTAAAATAAAAAAGCCGTAAAACACTGTAATAATAAATTTAAAATAAAACTCGAAAAAAGAAATTCTGGATGGATATCCAGTTAATTTATAGTCAAAACCCCTATTTCTTAAATTACCCTTCCGATTATTCGAGCAATTGATAAAAGTATCCCTAAATTTTGGGACAATTAATTACTTTTGAATGGAAGCATATATAAAAATTGTTAATTGAATCGATTAGATAAATTTATATGAAAATCTTAGATAAAAGTCGAAAAAATTGGTTTTGTAAACATTAAACAATTAATTAATTCAAAAATAGAAAAATAGTGCGGTAATTTTAATTTTATTCAATTTCAAAGTATTTTAACCTTAATTCTTCGTATGTTCCATCGTTATATATGCCCATTAAAATCTTATTTATATTGTCTATTAAATATTCATTGTCAAGTGAAGAAACTATTCCAAAGTAGTGAATTTCAGTATTTTCTATTATTCTTAAATCATCGCCATTGTTCTTAAAATATTTGCAAACGAAATAATCAGCAAGTATTCCATCAACGTCACCATTTAACAGTGCAGAATTTAAATCATAATAATTATGATATTTCACAATTTCAAAATTAACACTTTTTTTATAGGATTCTGCATGATCTACATAAACAGTATCATCAACAACGCCTATGCGTTTACCCCCAAAATCCGCCAAACCAGCATATTTTGAATCTAAACATACAAGGGAAGAATAAGAATTCATGTAAAGTTGAGAATATGTTGAATCTTCTTCCCTTAATACAGTTTTAGTAATTGCTGAAATTGAAACATCAACGGTTCCAGAACGAGCAGCAATATAATTTCCATATTTATAATCAGTCTCAACAAATTCAATTTTTTTGTCCATCCTTTTAGCAATTTCCGAAATTAATTCTATTTCAAAACCTTTTAATTCACCATTCTCATAGTACTGGTATGGGGGCATGTATGGATATATTCCTACAGTTATAGTATCTGATTCAAAACAGCCATTAGTATTAGTACAGGCAGATGTTACGACCAGAATACTAAATAGAATAATTAAAGTAATTTTTTTCAAAAATTCACCTTTGTTTGGGGAATACCATATTGTTGCCACTTATCATTTTAATAATAAATATACTTTTCGAATATTCAAATATAATAAATTCAAATCCACTTTTTTCGCCTGAAAAACATTACCATCGAAGTTAAAATCAGCCCCATTACAATAAGAACATAAAAATATCCAAAAGACCACCTTAATTCAGGCATGTTCTCAAAATTCATTCCATAAAGTCCTGCAACAAATGAAAGCGGAATAAAAATTGTAGAAATTATCGTGAGCACCTTCATAATTTCATTCATGTTGTTGCTCATTACAGAAAGATGTATTTCTGCGATATTTGAGGTATTGTCTTTTAAAACGTCAATCGTTTCGATAAGATGAACAGTATGGTCGTATAAGTCATGAATATATATTAAATTGCTTTTTTCGATAAATTCATACTCGTCCCTACTGAATTTATGAAATATTTCTTTAAATGGCCCTATATTTTTTCTTAAAGCCACCAATATTTGTCGGATATGTTTTACACGTACAATTTCTTCATTTTCAATATCTGAAAACAGTTTTGCATCATACTTTTCGATCTCATCTTCGATATGTGAGATTATTCCAAAATAATGGTCAACTATCGAATCCAATACTGAATAAAATAAATAATCCAGTCCTTTTTCACATATTGATCCTTTTTTATTAGAAATCCTATCAAGTAAACTTTCAATTATTTGGATATCCTGCTCAAAAAATGTAATCAAAAGGTTGTTTTTCAAAATTATGCTAAGCTGTTCTGATTCAAGATGTATCATATCAGTTTTTTGGTGTACTATTCTTGTTACAAGATACTTATATTTCTCGTAAACCTCAAATTTGGTTCTTTGACTGGTATTGAGTATATCTTCAAGAGTTAATTTATGAAGTTCATATCTTTCACCAATTAACTTCATTTCTTCAGCAGTTGGTATTCCGGAAAATATAATCCAATTTACGCTTGAATCATCAATAACTATCTCATCAAGACTTTTTACCTGTTTTTTTAAAAAGTTATCTTTATTATAAGTGATAAATATTATTTCAATCGCTTTTAACCCCATTTCACCAGTATATACCAGATCTCCAGGGGGTAATCCTGCTTTTTTTGAATATTTACTTCCAATTTTCCTCATAGTCCACCTCAAAACAAAACTTCTTTTAAACCCGTTACATGTTTGCTTGATTTTTTGTGTCTTTTATATACTTTCAAAAGCTCGTGTGCCCCCAAAAATACAACTGATGCAGCTATGACGTATGCCCAATCAATAAGCCCCATCGGTGCAAACCCAATCGTTTTGTTTATTGGAGAAATATATATCGCAGTTAGCGTAAAACCTATCGAAATTATTATTGAATAAATCATATTCATATTTGTAAAGATTGTCCTGCTAAATAACGTTTCATAAGAGTATCTTCTTGAAAGAATGTTCATAAACTGGCAGCATGCAATTGTAGCATAGCTTATCGTGGTTGCAAGCGGATATAATTCATGAATCGTAGTTAATTCTAAATTATTTCTAAATATAAACAGTCCAAAGTTTAAAAATGCCAATAAACCCATTAAAAATCCAAAAAATAAGATTTCCGAGATTGCATATTTATTTAAAACGTGTTCCTCTTTTCTCCGAGGTGGTGCATTCATTATATCTTTTGATGCAGGATCGAATGTAAGTGCAGTTAAGGGCAAAATTTCGGCAAGCAGGTCGATTGCAAGTATTTGAATCGTTAATATGGGCATTGGCCAACCCATATAAGCTACAGCGAGTAAACCAATTAAAACTATTGTTAATTCTCCCCCGTTACTCGTAAGTGATGCAATAATTGTTTTTGTAAGGTTATTATAAATTGTACGCCCTTCTCGAATTGCATAAACGAGTGTCGCAAAACTATCATCCAGTAAAATAAGTTCGGATGCTTCTTTTGATACATCAGTTCCAAGTTTTCCCATTGCAACCCCGATGTGTGAACTTTTAAGGGCTGGGGCATCATTTACCCCGTCTCCAGTTACTGCAACGATTTGTCCTTGCGCTTTTAGTGTTTTTACAATTCTAAGTTTATTTTCGGGAGAAGTTCTTGAAAATATCAGTGCATCATTTTCAGACATTTTTTGTTTTAATTCTTCATCAGACATTGTGTCGAGTTCTTTCCCAGTTATAACATTTACTTCTTGTCCCCCATCTGCTAAAAATATCTGTTTTCCAACGGCCTGTGCAGTTATAGCATGATCTCCAGTCATTATGTAAGTTTTTATGTGTGCTTCGTGTGCTTTTTTTATTGCATCCTTCACACCTTCTTTTGGAGGGTCACTCATAGCCATTAAACCTAAAAAGACCATATCTTTTTCAGTATTTTCAACAGAATATTCTTTTTCGTTATTTTCTAATTCCCGATATGCAAATGCAAGAACCCTCATTGCTTTTTTTGAATATTCTATATTTAACCCGTTTAACCTTTCAATGTCTTCTTTTTTTAATTCAACAATTTTTCCATCCTTATAAATATATTTACTAACGGAAATAACGCTATCAATTGCTCCTTTCATCATTAACGTCTTTTTATCATCGAAAAGCCGAATAATACTCATTCTTTTTCGAACAGAATCAAAACTAAATTCTTGAATTTTGGGATATTCGCTATCTTCGTTTAATGACATGATAT
Organism: Methanococcus maripaludis; assembly: GCF_013760955.1. Taxonomy (NCBI): domain Archaea; kingdom Methanobacteriati; phylum Methanobacteriota; class Methanococci; order Methanococcales; family Methanococcaceae; genus Methanococcus; species Methanococcus maripaludis. The sequence continues at coordinate 26,192 of NZ_JACDUL010000004.1, forward strand.
TTAATTTTCTAGCAACTGTTATCAAAGCAGCCTCAGTTGGGTCGCCGATTGGATACCATCCGTAGTGATTTTCGTCAGGTTCATGAATTTCTGCATTTGAAGCCATTGTTGCTGCATTGAAAATTAATTCTATTTTTTCAAGGCCTGTTTCATCCAGTTCATTTTCTGATGAATCAAGAATGGTGCCCTTTGGTTCATAGCCAACACCCGTTATTTCATACTCTTTTCCATTAAACCATACATTTTTAACTGTTATTTCATTTTTAGTTAATGTTCCAGTCTTATCCGTTGTAATTACGTTTGTTGAACCGAGTGTTTCAACTGCCGAGAGTTTTTTTATTACTGCATTTTTCTTCGCGAGTTTAGAAACCCCATTTGCAAGAGCTACAGTAATCTGCATTGGAAGGGCTTGGGGAACTATGGCAACTGCAATTCCTAGACCGTAAATTAAACCAAATTTTAAACCGAGTCCCTGATTTAAGCTTATAAAAAAAAGTATTGATGCAATAACTATTGCAAAAATCGTAATTTTATTTGCAATATTGCTGATTTCAACTTGTAAGGGGGATTTTGCAAGTTTTTCTTCGCGAGTTAAATTTGCAATTCTACCAAGTTCAGTATTCATTCCAGTTGCTACAACAATCCCCTTGGCATTTCCTGTCGCAATATTGGTTCCAAGATAAACCATATTTGTACGATCAGCAACTCCAGCTTCAGAATTAATTGTTTCAGTATCTTTTTCTTGAGGCATTGATTCCCCAGTTAGTGAAAAATCATTTGTAGTCAGATTGTAAGATTCAATCAATCTGATATCAGCAGGTACTTTGTCTCCCTCATCAAGATGCACGATATCTCCGATAACTAGCAAACCTTGCGAAATTTCTTTTAATTCCCCATCACGATAAACTTTTGAAGGGGACTGTATCAACTTTTTTAAAGAATCCATGATATTTTCGGCTTTATTTTCCTGATAATACCCGATTATTGCATTGATTATCACGATTAATGCCATTATGGTTCCGTCACGATAATTGCCGATCAAAAAAGAAACTGCTGATGCGACAATTAAAACTGCCGCAAAAACATCTTTAAATTGAAATAAAAATTTTAGCCATTTTGGAAGCCGGATTTCCACGTTTAATTCATTTTTTCCAAATTTTTTTAAACGTGTTTCAGCTTCTATTTCGGAAATTCCTGCCTTATCCGTTTCTAATCCTTCAAATACATCAGAAATGGGCATTAAATAATAATCAGTATCCGGCATCCCCTCCCCCCGACAAAATCCTCAGATTATTTAATTTTTAAAAAAAATCCATCATTTAACTAATTCTTAATATGTAAAAGAACTGATTTAAACATTTTCAAAATAGCGACTTTAAAAACTGGTTATCATTAAAATTTGTGAAAAAAAGAAAAAAGATTTGAGGTTATTACTCTGAAGGCACGAGTGTTACGTCTTGATCCACTATTCTTAGGTAATACTTAGCATTACCGCCCAGATTGCACATTTGGAAGTTAAAGTAGTCGCTTCCTTCTGGAGGTATGATTTCAAAGCAGAATGTGTCGATATCTATAGGTTCACCATTGATCGTAACATTAATGTCAGAATTTATCATCCTAAGAGTAATAGTTGATGCAGTGAAGTTTTTCCACGTTTCATTTAATGGAATGTACACTTTACTACCATCTTCATAATTCATAATTAAATTTTCATGTACATTATCTAATGAATAGATTATTACAGAATTATCTGTGAGATTAATGTATGTTGAATTGAATGCATTGTTAGAATCTGCATCGTTTGGGTTAACCTGAATTTCTCCAGTAGTAAGTGTTACTATCGCATTGTTGATTACATTAACATCGAATCCAGATGTAAACCCGCAGTATGAAGTTTCTTGAACCTCAGTAACGGAAGTTGTTTCAAAAGCGCCTTTTGACATGTTTAAAGCTACATATGAGCCGGAAACCAAAACTGCAATGATCAATATTACCATTTCTATAGATAACTGTCCTCTGTTGGACATTATTATCACCGCCTTTTAAAGACAAATATAACTTATATATAATTAAAATATATCTGTTCAATAATATTAATCTTATGTATCAATTAAATAAATTAATTAAAATCGGAAAAATTGGTCTAAATTAAAACAGTATTTCTAAAAATCAGTTTTTACGTTCAAAATGTAAAATCAAATATATAAATATAGTTATCAAACAGTCTGAAAAACGCCCCCATCGGGATTTGAACCCGAGTCCACGGATCCGCAGTCCGCGAGGATATCCTACCTACCCCATGAGGGCATGTGCATAATAATTACAGGATTTTGATTAATCCTTTTTAATATACTCGTAAAAAATATATTAATAGTTTTTGGTTGTTTTAAATAATTTTAAGCTAGTTAATTAAAAAATAAAACTTATTTTAAAAATATTTTGTAATTTTAAAATTTTTTAGATTGTTTATTGTCTGCATACTTTTACAATTTCTTTAACTAAATCTTTTTGAATTCTTCCTTCGTTCCTATCTCCTTTAGTGCATGCAGCACCCCTAACTCCAACAATGTCGCAGTTAATTTCTTTTAACATAGGAATTTCTTCAATTTTAATTGAACCTGCAAGAGCACATTTCATTCCGTATTTGTGTGTTTCTTCAACAAATTCTTTCAATAATTCAATGCTCATGTGGTCAAATAATGTTTTTCCATCTTTTACAGCAGTATCAAGCATTGCAACGTCGCATCCTGCATCTCTTGCAACTCTTGGAATGATTAAAGGATCAACCCCGCCAACTCTGTAAGCATCCGCATATCCTGCAGCTACAACAATTTTATTTTCGCCAGAATCTTTTACTGCTTTTGTAACATTTTTCATTACATCCAATGCTTCTTGATATGATCGTGTACCATAAAGTCCGACCTTTATATAATCAGCACCACTTATTGCTGCCCCTAAAGCTGCTAAAGTAACAGTTCCTGGTTTATAGGGAACGTCCCCTATTGCAGCACTTACAAGCATTCCTTCTGGTGTCGCTTCTCTTGTTTCTTTAATTACCCATGGGAAGTTTGCACCCAATGAACCTTCAGGAGGATTTTTGACATCGATTATATCAGCACCACCTTCGATTGCTTCGTGGGCTTCAGCAACATCTTTAGGACTTACAAGTAATATCACAATTTCACCTAATAATTTCCGTAGTTTACCTAAGATTATAAATATGTATTCGTAGTTATTCTATCTGATTTATAATATCCAAAATTATTTAATGTATAAAAATTTAACGATTTGTATAATGTATTAAATCCATAACTAGTAAAATTTACAAATACCTATGATTTAACCTACGGGCAAAATATATCATACGTACTGGGTGTTAAGATGGAAATCCCCCTTGCAATAGGGTACATATCCCTTTTATTTATCATTGGATCATTTATCGCTAAATTAGCGGATAGAATCGGAATTCCAGATATTCCACTTCTATTGATTATTGGTTTACTAATAGGCCCAGTATTTGGATTGATATCTCCAATTTATGCTCAAACAATTTTTTCTTTTGTGGGAACTGTTGGTCTTATAATTCTTCTGCTCGTTGGAGCCTTTGAAATGAGATGGATTGTTTTAAAAAGAGTTTTAAAAACAGTTTTAAAACTTGATACCATCGGCCTTGTCATTTCACTTTTAATTTCTGGACTTATATTCAGTTTTGTATATGCACTACCATTCACAAATCCGATTGGATTTATCTACGGTGCAGTAAACTGTGCAACTGACCCAGCAACCCTTATTCCAATATTCTCAAAATCAGATATTGACCCAAAAATTGCAGTTACTTTGGAAGCAGAAAGTGTATTTAACGACCCACTTGGTATCGTTGCAACAACATTAACACTTTCAACAATAGGGCTTAGCAAAAGTATGAATCCAATTCTTGATTTTATAATGTTGGCATTTGGCGGTCTTGTTTTAGGTTACGTTGGTGGAAAAATATTTGAATTTGTAGTTTCAAAAGATGAATTTGGAGAATACATTGCACCACTTGGTGTTGGGGCTGCAATGGCATTATGGTACTTTGGAGAAGACGTTGTTCCCCATTTCTTAGGACATGGATTAAGTGGCTACATGGCAGTTGCTATTATGGGACTTTATATTGGAAACGTAGTAACTAAAAATCCAAAAAATACAAAAGACATGCATAAAATGGCAGAATTTTGTACAGACCTGTCATCACTTACCAGAATTTTAATATTTGTATTTCTAGGTGCGAGCATAAGTTTACCTCTTCTTAAAAGCTTTGGATTTTACGGACTTCTTTGTGCTTTTGGTTCGGTATTTATTGCAAGACCAATAGGTGTTTTTGCTGCAACAGCAATTCCTCCGGCGAGTTCCCTAAAAGAGCGAATCTATTTTGCACTTGAAGGTCCAAGAGGAGTAGTCCCTGCAGCGCTTGCAGCAATGATATATTCAAGTATTATGCACAATCCGGGTGTAATACCACCAGCAGTAACAAAATATATGCCCCCAGAAATGATTGCAGGTTCAATCCTTGTTGCGACATTCCTTACGATACTTTTAAGCGTTATTGTAGAGGCTTCTTGGGCATACCCCCTTGCAAACAAACTTTTTAAATAATCCGGTGATTTAATGGAGAAACATGGCAATTATGATATTAAAAAGATCTGTGTTATAGGACTGGGCTATATTGGACTTCCCACAGCTTCGATGCTTGCAAATCATGGATACGAAGTTGTTGGTGTTGATGTCAACGAAAAACGAGTAAACCATATCAAAAACGGCGAATTAAAAATTGAAGAACCTGGACTTTTAACACTCGTAAAAGGTGCAATAAATTCAAAGAACTTAAATGTTCAAACTTCTGCAGAAGAAGCAGATGCATTTATCATTTGTGTCCCGACACCGGCACTTGAAAATGAAGATGGATCTAAAAAATGCGACTTGACTTATGTAATGAGTGCAGTTCAGGCCATTATTCCATTTTTAAAAGATGGAAACTTAATAGTAGTTGAAAGTACAATTCCACCGGAAACCACTAAAAAAATTTACGAAACCATTAATAAGAAAATATATGTTGCCCACTGCCCTGAAAGAGTTCTTCCCGGAAAAATTTTAAAAGAACTCGTTGAAAACGACCGTATTATTGGCGGAATAAATAAAAAATCTGCGGAAATGGCAAAAGAAATTTACAAATCATTTGTAGAAGGAAAAATATATATTACCGATTCAAATACTGCGGAAATGGTAAAATTAATGGAAAATACCTACAGGGATATAAATATTGCACTTGCAAATGAATTTGCAAAGATTTGCGATGAAATAGGAGTTAATGTATGGGATGCAATAAAAATTGCAAACAAACACCCTCGTGTAAACATATTAAATCCAGGACCTGGGGTTGGAGGCCACTGTATAAGCATTGACCCGTGGTTTATCGTTGAAAAAACAAATAATGCAAAATTTATACGTGCTGCAAGAGAATTAAACGACAATATGCCTGCTTACGTTTGTAAATCCGTGCTATCAGAATTGAATAAACTTGGAATTGAAAAACCAAAAATATCAATATTTGGTGCAACTTATAAAGGAAACGTGGAAGATACACGAGAAAGTCCTTCCAAAAATGTTATTAAAATGCTTTTAGAAAATGGTGCAACAGTTTCCACATTTGATCCACATGCAGACTGTTTTGAATACCCATTAAGTACGTTAGATGAATGTATTTCAGGTTCAGACTGTATAGTAGTCTTAACTGATCATGACGCATTCAAAAACATTAAAAAAGACGATATTGACGAAATATGTCCAAAACTTAAAAACAAAATCGTGTTCGATACGAAAAATATACTCGAGCATAATTTATGGAAAAAAGCAGGTTTTAAGGTTAAATTACTTGGTAATGGGGCATGGTGAATAAATGGTAAAAATAGGGGTAATTCTTGGGACTAGGCCTGAAATAATTAAAATGTCCCCGATAATTCGGGAACTAAAAAATAAAAATTTTTTTTTGATTCATACAAATCAGCATTATTCTGAAAATATGGATAAGGTCTTTTTTGAAGAACTAAATCTTCCAAAACCAGATTATAATCTAAATATCGGTTCTGGCAACCATGGAGACCAGACTGGAAGAATGTTAATTGAAATTGAAAAGGTTCTTTTAAATGAAAAACCTGATTTTGTACTTGTTCAGGGCGATACTAACACAGTTTTAGCAGGAGCTCTTGCTGCATCAAAATTAAGCATAAAAATTGGGCATGTTGAAGCAGGCCTTCGAAGTTTCGATAGAAAAATGCCTGAAGAAACAAACCGGGTTCTTACAGACCATATTTCAGAACTTTTATTTGCTCCGACAGAAACTGCTGCAAAAAATATTTTAAATGAAGGAATTTCTAGCGAAAAAATACATGTTGTTGGAAACACCGTTGTTGATGCAACTCTTCAAAACTTGGAAATTGCGGAAAAAAATGAAAATATTTGTAAATTTTTATCAGAAATAACAGAAAATAAAAAATATTTTTTATTAACGCTCCATAGGGCTGAAAACACCGATAACTTCGAAATTTTATCTAAACTCGTAGATTCTATAAATGAAGTATCTAAAAAATATGAAAAAAACATTATTTTTCCAATTCATCCGAGAACATATAAAAAATTAAGTGAATTTGGTTTAATCGACAAAATCAAAGACAATTCACTAATAAAAATCATTGAACCTGTAGGCTACCTCGAATTTTTAATTTTAGAAAAAAATGCCGAACTTATAATAACGGACAGCGGTGGACTTCAAGAAGAGGCCTGTATTTTGAATATACCTTGCGTAACACTACGGGAGAATACCGAAAGACCCGAAACACTTTACGTCAATTCAAATATTTTAGCAGGCAGTGATCCAGAAAACATTTTAAATTGTATTGAAAAAATGATAAAATCAAATAGACACTGGAATAATCCATTTGGAGATGGAAATTCTGGAAAACTTATTGTTAATATTGTTTTGGGTGGAAAAAAGAATTAAACTAATTATCTGAACCTATATGTGTAGTATTTTTATATAATATGTTATTCATTGTATAAGTGATATTTATTTAACATCCAGCGGTGAGATTATGGCAGAAGAATGCTCTGGAAATTGCGACAGTTGTAGTTCAAGTTCCGACTGTTCAGATACCAAAAAAATGATGGAACAGCAAAATGCACAAATTAGAAACAATATGTCAAAAATTAAGCATAAAATAGCAGTTATGAGTGGTAAGGGAGGAGTAGGTAAATCCACAGTTACCGTAAACCTTGCAGCAACCCTTAACATGATGGGATACAAAGTTGGAGTTTTAGATGGAGATATCCACGGCCCAAATATTCCACAAATGCTTGGAGTAGACCAAATCCAACCAATGGCTGATGAAAATGGAATTTACCCAATAGCTACCCCACAAGGAATTAAAACAATGTCTATTGGATATTTCTTGCCAGATAAAAACACACCAGTTATATGGAGGGGTCCAAAAGCAAGCGGTGCCATCAGACAATTCTTAAGCGATGTTAATTGGGGAGAACTCGACTTTTTATTAATAGACACCCCCCCAGGATCTGGAGATATCCAGATAACAACATTACAAGCAATTCCCGACATTGACGGAATTTTGATCGTCACAACCCCTGAAGAAGTATCTGTTTTGGATGCAAGAAAATCAGTATCCACTGCAAATACCTTAGAAATTCCAATAATCGGAATTATTGAAAACATGGGCGGATTTGTATGTCCGGAATGTGACAAAGTAATCGACATATTTGGTAAAGGTGGCGGTGAAAAAGCTGCAAAAGAATTAAATGTATTTTTCCTTGGAAGGATCCCTCTCGACATTAAAGCAAGAATTGCATCCGATAGAGGAGTTCCAATGGTTACAATGGACTGTAAAGCATCAGAAGAATTTAAAAAGGTTGTTAATACCGTTCTTGAAAGAATTAAAAAAGAATAACTTAATTTTTTTATTTTTATCCCTGATTTAGGTGTAGTTATGCTTCCGAATAAAAAAGCACTCGAGTTAATTAAAATTTACATGAAAAAAGATTTTACTTCAAAAAATTTAAACGAGCTAACTAAAAAACTAATAGAATTAGATTTACTTATAAAAACAGAAGACGGGACATTTACCGTTCGATCAGAAGATCCTGAAGAATTGATGCACTCAAGAGTTGGAGCTTTAAAAGAAGGAATTGAAAAATTTGCGATTCCTTCAAAAATTGAAGATATTAAAAATCCAAAAATTTTGGATCTATGCAGTGGCATGGGCTACAATGCAGTTTCTGCACTTCATTACAATATAAATTCAGAAATAGATATAGTTGAATACAGTAAAGAAATGCTTTTTTTATCGCTTGCACTCGATATCCCAATAAAAGAACATTTACTGGTAAAAAATGCAATATCTGAATTTTTCAAAGGAATTACGGATGAAAAAATTAGAATTTTTAATGAAGATGCGAGAATTACGCTTTTGAGAAAAGATTTAAAAAAATACAATTGCGTGTTTCACGATGCCTTTTCGCCTGCGAACGATCCTGTATTATATACAGTTGATTTTTTAAAGTTGATCTATGAAAATATGGATGATTCTGGTGTTTTAATATCATACTCTTCATCAATTCCATTTAGAAGTGCACTTGTCGAATGCGGATTTGTAATTTCTGAAGGGCCCTCAGTTGGACGAAAAAGAGGAGCTACATTAGCTTACAAAAATCCAAACGAAATTCAAAAAAGTGAAATAAAAAGAATTCCTGAAAGTGATGAAAGGTTAATTGCACTATCTAGTGTCGGAGTTCCGTTTTACGATAAAAATCTGAATTTAAATTCTTCTGAAATTATTAAAAATAGGGAAATTGAAAGAGTAAATCTAAAAAATTTGCTTGGAAATAAATGTTATTCGACTACAAAGATTAAAAGCGGAAAAATAGATGAAAAACTCCTAAAAATTCAAAAAGAAAATCTAAATTCATCTGAAATTATTAAAAAAATGAATAAAATATATTTTGAAAATTAATACTCTTTTGAATAATTTAAAGCTTCTTCAATTAAATTTTGAGCGATATCTACATCGGAAATCCTTGAAAGTCCCTCCCATGACGGGCATGCATTTACTTCGATAACTTTCAATCCATCAGTACTTTCAAGCACATCCACACCACCATAAACGAGTCCAACTGCATCTTTTGCCGCAAGCACAATTTCAGTCAATTCATCGGTTATTTCACACTTTTTAGGAACTCCGTTTTGATGTATGTTTGTAATCCAGTTATCAGATGTTCTATACATTGCAGAAATTACCTTGTCACCAACTGCAAATGCCCTGATGTCTCGATAAACATTATTTGGATTATTTACAAATTCCTGCATGTAAATTACGCCGTGAGTGCTTTTAAAAGTATTTAAAGCCTTTAATTTAGCAACAGTTGATCTTCCCTTAACTCGTACAAGCCCTTTTCCTTGATTTCCAAAAAGAGGTTTTAAAACAACATCTTCAAATTTATCTGCTGCAATGAGTGCTTTGTTTACATCTTCTGCAACGATTGTTTTTGGGTGCGGAATTTTATGGACTTCCATTAAAAAAGAGGTTCTAAATTTATTTCCGGCATTTTCAATTCCATCCATCGGATTTATTATGGGTATATAATTTTCAAGATACTTCAACATGTCAAACCTGTGAAACATTTCGACTCCTTCGCCAATGTTTCTAACAAAAGCACATTTTAAATCGAGTATACTCCTATTATTCTGTTCAAATTTAACGTCTGATCCAATAGAAGAAATTATTTTTGAAGGCTGTATAATAACCGGATCGATATCATTTTTTTCCATTTTGAATTTCAATTCATCGGTTACCCAGTCTCTTTCTTCAGAAATTATTCCCATTCTCATATTAACACCGTAAAAAATTATTAAAGGTAATAATATTGCATTTAAAATTCTGAAAATATTTTTTTAAGTTTAACATTTAGTGGCGTTGGGTTGTGGAAAGCTCTTGCCATCTGTGCATTAACTCCGTTTTCAGTTAAAATTTGCACCAATTCATCTTTAAACTCTTTTCCGAAAACGATTGCTGACGTATCCACATTGTGTGTCATTTTGTACGTTATAATATAATTAACTGCTGCATCGTTGTGCGCGAAACCAAAAATATAATCAACTTCAGCCTTATTTTTAAGACCTTCATCAATTGGTTGAAAACCGATTCCTTTCAAATAATACTTTTCAGGATCCACGGATTCAATCAATTTTAATGCTGCGGGGTTTGCTGAAACTATTATTTCGTGTCCTTTGTTTTTAAGCATATTTAATAAAAACATGAACGAAGGAACCAAAACAGGGGGCTCTGGACATCCCAAAATTATCATTATTCTCAAAAATACCACCAAAGTATATTAAAAGCATATAATTCTATCAATAAAAGATATTAATATTTTCCGATATTTCAAAATTCCAAAATCTATTTTGGTTTACCGTTTAGTTTATATAATATTATAGTGATAGGATATCAGATACATATGATATTATTGATAATTTATCGATCTAAATTGGAAATAAATAGAGACTGGTGCTTTAATGGATGATAAAATCGAAATTTCGAATGTAGAATCTGCAATTTTGGGTTTGCTCCTTGAAAAACCGATGTACGGTTATGAAATTGAAAAAATAATCGAAGAAAGAAACATGAGGCAGTGGACAGAAATTGCATTTTCTTCGATATACTATGTTTTAAAAAAATTGGAAGAAAAAGAGCTTGTTGAAGGCGAAACCATTAATAAACATGGAAGAACTCGAAAAACATACTTTGCAACACCATTAGGACAAAAAGCAATGCAAAACAAGGTAAAGGACCTTATTTCGAATTATGAAAAGTTAATATCAGGTTTTGACCTTGGAATGAGTAAGTTGGACATTCTATCAAAAGAAGAAGCGTTGGAATGTTTTGAAAAGTACATATCGGCAATTGAAGAAAAGATCGATTACATGAATGATATAAACAAAACTATTGAGAATGATTGTCCAAAACATATTTTGGCACTTTCAAATAGATGTTTAGCTCATTTAACCACTGAAAAGGAATTTATTATAGAATTTAAGGAGAAATTTAAAGATTAATAATTTAAATTTGTGATAGTATGGCATACAAAAGTGAATTTTTAGGTACTGAAGACGTTAAAAAACTTTTAGTTAAACTCTCGATCCCTGCAATAATTGGAATGTTGATAATGGCGCTTTATAACGTAGTCGATGGATTTTTTATCGGCAGATGGGTCGGAACAGCTGCATTTACTGGAATTGCACTGATATTTCCATTCCAAATGATAATTATGGCATTTGGAGTAACTTTTGGAATCGGTGGATCATCCCTTTTATCGAGAAAACTTGGTGAAGGAGATTTAGACTCTGCAAGAAAAGCCGGAGGAAATTCAATCAGCAGCGTTTTGATTTTATCAGTTTTGATAACAATTATCGGAATTGTATTCATGGTTCCAATTTTAAACATTCTTGGAACCTCTGCCGAAGTATTCCCTTACGCAAAAGACTATTATGAAATAATACTCTACGGAACGATATTTAACAGTTATTTAATTGCTGCAAACAACCTTGTTCGTGCAGAAGGAATGGCAAAAGTTGCAATGTTTGCAATGGTTGTTCCTGCAATTATAAACATGATTCTTGATGCATTATTTATCATGGTATTTAATATGGGAATCAAAGGTGCAGCAATTGCAACAGTACTATCTCAAATTATAGGTGTAATTTACATATTAAAACACCAGTTTGGAAAAAATACGAGCATTAAATACGCAATGAATGATTTTTTAATTAATTTAAAGATTTTAAAAGAAACAGTGTTTATCGGATCTTCTGAATTTGCAAAACTAATTATAAGCAGCGTCCTTGTAATTGTTGGAAATAATTTGCTTGGAATATATGGTGGAGATATTGCAATTGCAATTTACGGAGTAATTATGAGAATCGCAATGCTTTTGCTAATGCCTGTTCTTGGAATCGTGCAGGGTTTACAGCCAATTGTTGGATATAATTACGGAAAAGGACAGTTGAATAGAGTCAGCGAATCAATAAAACTCGCGTTAGTTGGAACTACGGGTCTCTGTTTACTCGGATTTATACTTGTAATGATATTCCCTGAAATATTTATACAGATATTTGTAACTGATCCAAACGTAATTGCACAGGGGGTTTTCGCAACAAGGGCATTTTTCATGTTCTCATTCCTTATCGGAGCACAAATGACAATAGGTGGATTATACCAGTCACTAGGTAGGGCAAAACCTGCATTCATCATTTCTTGCGCAAGACAGACTTTATTCTTAATGCCCACCATGATTATTTTGCCAATATTCTTTGGATTGAATGGAATATGGTTTTCATTTCCAATTGGAGATTTGTTAGGGTTCACCCTTGCAAGCGGCATTATCTACAAAGATAGAAAATCATTAAAACTATCTTCTTAAATTCTTAAAAAAATTATTTTAAATTTTTATTTTTAAAAAAGGTATTTTAAAAAATTCGGAATTAAATTTACCAGAATTTCAATTTTGAAAGTATTCCTTTCTTTTCATTACCATCTTTAATTTTTTCTTGTGATTTCATGTACTGCTTTAATGGAACCCTGAGTACGTGACTTCCATAGCAGGGCTTTGTAAACGGAAAAATTACGAAATCATCCTCGTAAGCAACAGGAATTGGGGGAAGTCCAATAAGCATTACTCCTTCCAATAGTTCATCGCCAGGATTAAATTCACGAATATTTTTGTAATTTTTTTTAATATAATCACTGCATTCTTTAAACGAACCTTTTAAGAGAATTTCATGGTTATAATTATCAATACATGACATAAAATCACCATATAAAAAATTAAAAGTTATTCCATGTATATTGCAGGTTTGTAAGGTATTGCAAATTTCTTTTTGCCTTTAACATCTTCACCGTTTACAATTACCTCGCAATCAAATTCACTTTCAATAAATGTTTTGGCATTTTCTAGTATTTCTACTTCCGCTATTGCCTTTTTGACACCGATTTTCATTATTTCGTTAATCAATTTCATCACTTCTTTTCCGTGTCTTTTAAATTTATCTTCTTTCATAACAAGCGGAATAATTGCTTTTACGTTTTTCTCAGAGTTTTCGTTCATAAATTCAAGGAGATCGTATTTCCAGTCGTCTGCAGTGTATAAATACATTTTTTCAGGGTTAATTTTTGCAACCCCTTTGATATTTCTGATATCTTCCATTGCAGACTTGATAAATTCTTCTCCAAGTTCTAAATCTTCATTAATTAGTTCTGATTTAATTTCAGGATACATTTCCTGCGAAATAAATCCACTGTATCCCAATTTTTCCCAGATTTCTTCACAGAGGTGAGGGGTTACAGGTGAAAGTAATTTCGTCCAGATTTCAACTACTTCTTTTAAAACATTGTTGTTTTCTCCGCCTCTTCTTTTATACCATCTTAAATCATTGATGAGTTCGTAGAACATCAAACCAATTTTTCTGAGCTGGAATTCTTCATATGCAGTTTCAGCACCTTTTATTGAACTGTAGGTTTTGTGTAAAAGCCATTTATCAATTAATGAGAATTCTTTTTGTGTACTTTCTTCTTCCATGACAGATACTGCAAGTTCGTATAATTTTATTAAATTATCTCTTGCTTTTTCCATTTCTTTGAATTTAACATCCGCATCCTGTGGAAGTTCGGCACATGTCGTGATGTAAAACCTTGCAACGTCTGCACCAAAGTTTTCTGCAACTTCTGAAACTGGTAAAACCGGACCTTTTGATTTTGAGAGTTTTTTGCCCTCAATTGTAACGTATCCGTTTATTTCAATTCCTCTTGGCCAGTGTTCTTTTTTAAATAAGGCTACGTGGTTGAATATCATGAATGTGAGGTGATTTGGAATTAAATCTTTTGCAGAACATCTCCAGTCGAGCGGATAATAGTATAAAAACTCTTTTCTCATTTCTTCAATCGTTTCTTTTGAAATGTTTGAATTTTTAGCTATTTCTTCAACATTCCCGTTTCCAAGGAATACGTACTCGAATAATTCTGGAACAAGCTGTTCTGGAGTTAATCCTTCGTTTATAAATCTTGCAATTGTGTAGTATGCCATGTAAATTGTACTGTCCGACAAAGACTCGATAATCCAGTTTTCGTCAAATGGCAGTAATGTTCCAAGCCCCTTTTTCCTTGCACAGGCTTTGTCCTTCATCCAGTCAACTTTGTTGTGGAATTCCTGCCTTATGTTTTCAGGCGCAAAGTTCATGCTGTCGATACATTCGTGAGCGAGTTTCTTCCAGTTTTCGTCAGAATAGTTAATAAACCACTGTCCTTTTACTGTTTTTATAATGCACTTTTCACCGCACCTGCAAACAACTTTCTGCTCTGAAAATTCGTACATTATTTCTGCAATATTTGAATTTAGGTAATCTTTTGTTAATTTTTCTTTAATATCCTTTACAGAAATTCCTGCGTATTCTCCGCAGTTTTCATTTAATTTTCCCTTGTGGAATTCATCCTTGTAAATTTTGCTCGTTGCTTGCTCGAGTAATTCATCATCATTTTGATCTTTAACTCCAAGTTTTTCTACAATTTCTTTTGCCGGGAATTTATCGTATCCTTCAATTTCAATTAATGGAATAAGGCCTACTTCTTCGATTTTTCCGAGATCCCTTAAAGCAATGTAATCATATGGTGCGTGTGCTGGAACACCCATTACGCATCCTGTTCCAATTCCCATTTCAACGAAATCAGCAGGGAAAAGAGGAACTTCTTTTTTAGTAACTGGATTTTTGATTTTTAAACCGAGTAATTCGCTTCCTTTGATTTCTTTTAAAATTTCAATTTTTCTATCTTGCTCTTTTAATTTATCAGCACATTCTTTTCCAACAATCCAGATTCCGTTGTATTTTAAATCAACGTCTTCACTATCCAATTTCTGGATTTCATCGTAAACTTCCGCCATTACGTACATTTCATTTGGATTAACCCATGCATTGGTTACACCAAAGAGTGTTTCAGGCCTTAATGTTGCCATTGGCATTATTATTTCTTTTCCGTCAAATTCAGAAGTAAATTTGATTAAACTGTATTCTACTGTTGTTGATTCTTCCCCATGGAGTAAATCGTGGTCTTCTACAGGGTTTTCACATTTAGGACAGTACCTTACAGGGTGTGATCCTTTTGTAATGTGGCCCATTTCTTTTAATTTATAAAACTGCCATTCTATGAATTTACTGAAAACTTTATCGTCGGTTTTAAAGTTTCTTCTCCAGTCAAGTGAAAATCCCATTCTTTTAAATGCTTCTGTTGCTTTTTTTGAAAAACATTCAACTATTGCCTCAGGAGTGTCCAGTTTTATGAGTTCATCCATTGGAATGTTGTGTAAATTGTTGTAAGCCCAGATAATATCTTCTTTTCTTTCTTTGATCTGGTTTGCAAGACCTAAAATTGGAGTTCCAGTAACGTGAAATCCAAATGTCCAGAGCACGTTTTTATTTTTCATTCTCTGGTATCTTGCAATTGTTTCTGGAATTGTAAATGTTCTTAAGTGTCCTGCGTGAAGTACCCCGTTTAAGTATGGGAATGCAGCAGTTATGAAAAATTTATCCCTTAAATCGTGTTCAGCTTCAAAAATTTTAGCTTCCGTCCATTTTTTCTGCCATTTGTCCATTATTTGAATTAAATCAATAGATTTATGTCCATTTCCCGCGTTTACTCCATTTTGATCCATGTTTTTCACTCTTTCATCTTAAAATTCATCTTCTATATTCTGTACAAACATTAACAACATTTTTAGAAATAAAATTAAATATTTATCAAATACTCATCAATCTAGCAATATTTTCACAAATTATATAAATATATTTTATAAATAGTCTGTCATGTTAGATGTATATGCATGAAATACTTATGTAAGTTATTTTACTGCTTATTTTATATTAAAACTATTAAAACACGTTAATTCTAAATATGATTATTTACGGTGAAAAAAATGGAATTTTCTGAATGGTATAGCGATATATTAGAAAAAGCCGGAATTTACGACTTAAGATACCCTATAAAAGGATGTGGGGTTTATTTACCCTATGGTTTTAAAATCAGAAGGTATTCTTTTGAAATCTTAAGAAAATTACTTGATGAAACAGGACATGACGAAACACTCTTTCCAATGTTAATTCCTGAAAATTTACTTGCAAAAGAAGGAGAACACATCAAAGGGTTTGAAGATGAAGTTTTCTGGGTAACCCATGGTGGAAAAACACCTCTTGAAGTAAAACTTGCATTAAGGCCTACTTCTGAAACCACAATGTACTACATGATGAAACAATGGATTAAAGTACATACTGACCTTCCATTGAAACTCTATCAGGTTGTAAACACTTTCAGATACGAAACAAAGCATACAAGGCCACTTATTAGATTAAGAGAAATAATGAGTTTCAAAGAAGCACACACTGCTCACGCAACAAAAGAAGATTGTGATGCTCAAATTAAAGAAGCATTAAATCTCTACGGCGAGTTCTTCGATGAAATCTGTGTGCCATACATCATTTCTAAAAGACCAGAATGGGATAAATTCCCAGGAGCAGACTACACAATGGCATTTGATACCATATATCCAGATGGAAAAACAATGCAAATTGGAACAGTTCACAATCTTGGTCAAAACTTTGCAAAAACTTTCGAACTTGAATTTGAAACTCCGGATGGCGAAAAAGATTTCGTGTACCAAACATGCTACGGAATTTCTGATAGGGCAATTGCATCATTAATTTCAGTTCACGGGGACGAAAAAGGTCTTGTAATCCCTGTAGATGTTGCACCAATCCAGATTGTTCTTATCCCGTTATTATTCAAAGGAAAAGAAGAAATCGTGATGGAAAAAATTAAAGAATTAAATAGTACATTAAAATCAGAATTCAGAGTGCATTTAGACGATAGAGACATCAGACCAGGAAGAAAATATAACGACTGGGAAATAAAAGGAGTTCCTTTAAGAATCGAACTTGGACCGAGAGATATCGAAAATGGACAGGCCTTAATCGTTAGAAGAGATACTGGCGAAAAAATAACTGTTGAATATTCAAATATTTTAGAAGAAGTTGAAAAAATAGTTTCAATGTACAAGGAAAACTTAAAAATAAAGGCTGATGAAAAAATTAAAAATTTCTTAACAGTTGTTGACTTTGAAAGCGACGTAAATGCACTTTCAGAAAAAGTTAAAGCTGCACTTTTAGAAAATAAAGGAATAATACTAATTCCATTTGATGAATCAGTGTACAACGAAGAATTTGAAGAATTGATTGATGCATCAGTTTTAGGTCAAACCACCTATGAAGGAAAAGACTATATTTCAGTTGCCAGAACTTACTAATAATTTCAAAAATTCAAGCCAAATTTCTTTTATTTTTTAAAATCGATGAGTATATAAAGCATTTATTATAAATTGATTTATATTAAGTGGTGATAAGATGATATCCAACAGCGAATACCATAAAGAGTATATGAAAGGAACGACCACCGTAGGATTACTTTGTAAGGATGGCGTCGTTTTAGCTACTGATAAAAGGGCTACTATGGGCAATCTTATCGCGGATAAAGAAGCGAAAAAGTTATATAAGATTGATGACTACATAGCAATGACTATAGCTGGAAGTGTTGGTGATGCTCAGTCACTCATAAGGCTTATTTCTGCGGAAGCAAAAATATACAAGATGAGAACTGGAAACAATATGACTCCTCTTTCCTGCACTACATTAATAAGTAACGTCTTGCATGGTAACAGACACTACCCTCTTTTAACACAATTAATACTCGGTGGATACGACCTGATTAACGGAGCTAAACTGTTTTCACTCGATCCAGTTGGGGGCATTAATGAAGAATCTTCATTCACTGCCACAGGATCAGGTTCACCTACTGCTTACGGAGTACTTGAAGCAGAATACCGTTCTGATGTCACAATAGACAAAGGATTATTAGTTGCTGTAAAAGCCCTTTCGTCTGCCATGCAAAGAGATGCATACTCTGGAAATGGTATTTCCCTAGCTCATATCAATAAAGATGGGGTAAACATATATTCAGACGAAGAAATTGAGGGTTTTTTGAAAAAAATCAACAAAAAAAGATAAATTAAAAAAATATACTATCTTAACATATACTATTGAAAAGTATTCTTTTCAAATTTTTTTTATGATTTAACACAAATTAATCAATTTTATAGGCGTTTCTAAAATTTAAACAGACATATTAATAGGAGGGACTATTTTGTCAGCTGAAGATATATTAAACGAGATAAAGGCGCAGGTTATAAACAAAGCACCTGGAAATGCGGTTATTACTGACGTCGAATTTGAAGGTTCAGAAGTAGTTATCTATGCAAAAAACCCAGAACTTTTTTCAAACAATCTAATCAAAGAATTTGCAAGAGATTTTAGAAAAAGACTTGCAATTCGACCGGATCCATCTGTTTTAGTCGAACCTGATATCGCGAAAGATAAAATTTTAAAAATCGTTCCAGAAGATGCTGAAATTACAAACTGTATTTTTGATGCAAACACTGGTGAAGTAATAATCGAATCTAAAAAACCCGGACTTGTAATTGGAAAAGAAGGATCAACCCTTGAAGATATCAAAAAAGCAATTCAATGGGCTCCAAAACCAGTTAGAACCCCGCCAATCCCATCAGATACAATCAAAGCTATTAGAGCTACAATGTATAGGGAAAGAGCAGATGTAAAAGACATTTTAAGAAGAATTGGAAGAAGAATCCATAGGGATGTTAGACTTAGAGATGACTCTTGGATTAGAACCTCATTTTTAGGTGGAAGTAGGGAAGTTGGAAGAACATGTCTTTACCACCAGACTCCTGAAAGCAGAATTTTGGTTGATTGTGGAATCAACATTGCTGTTGAAGATGAAAAAGCATTCCCACATTTTGATGCACCTGAATTTTCAATCGAAGAAATAGATGCAGTAGTAGTAACCCACGCACACCTTGACCACTGTGGATTTATTCCGGGATTATTCAGATACGGTTACGATGGACCAGTTTACTGTACAAAACCTACAAGAGATTTGATGACTCTTTTACAAAAAGATTACGTGGATATTACTGAAAAAGAAGGTAAAAATGTTCCATATTCATCAAAAGATATTAAAAACTGTATTAAACATACAATTCCTCTTGATTACGGAGTTACTACAGACATTGCACCTGCAATTAAACTGACACTCCACAACGCTGGACACATTTTAGGTTCAGCAATTGCACACTGCCACGTTGGAGATGGGCTCTATAACGTTGCATACACAGGAGATATTAAATTTGAAGCATCAAGATTGTTAGAACCTGCAGTATGTCAGTTCCCAAGACTTGAAACATTAATCATCGAATCTACTTACGGAGGATACGATGACGTACTTCCTGAAAGAGATGAAACTGAAAAAGAATTCTTAAGAGTAATTGCTGAAACCATTGCAAGAAAAGGAAAAGCAATAATTCCCGTATTTGGTATTGGAAGAGCTCAGGAATTGATGCTTGTTTTAGAAGAAGGATACAATCAGGGAATTTTCAACGCTCCAGTATATTTAGATGGTATGATTTGGGAAGCAACTGCAATACATACCGCATACCCAGAATACCTCTCTAAAAATATGAGAAACAGAATTTTCCATGAAGGAGACAATCCATTCCTTTCAGAAGTCTTCAAAAAAGTTAAAAATACAAATGATAGAAGAAACATCATAGATAGCGATGAACCAGGAATTATTTTAACTACTTCAGGTATGCTCAGCGGTGGGCCGAGTGTTGAATACTTCAAAAACCTCGCTGATGATGAGAAAAACGCAATCGTATTTGTAGGTTACCAGTCTGAAGGAACTTTGGGTAGAAAAATCCAGAAAGGATTTAAAGAAATCCCACTGATGGGTAAAAACGGAAGAAGTAAAGCTGTTAAAGTAAATCTTTCAGTTCACACATTGGAAGGATTTTCAGGCCACAGTGACAGAAAACAGCTCATAAAATACCTTAGAAAATTAAAACCAATCCCAGACCGTATATTAACAGTCCATGGGGAAGTTTCAAAATGTATCGACCTTGCAAGTACTGCATACAAGTTGTTTAAAAAAGAAACAAAAGCTCCAATGAATCTCGACGCAATACGATTGAGATAATTACCTTTTTTATTTTTTTAAATTTCGAATAATTGATATACTGCTTTTTTCAAAATTATATATGTGAATAAAGGGGTGGTATAATGAACTATTTTAAAATATTTGCTATTTTTTTAGTTTTGATTATTCCTGCATCTGCAAGCAACGTAGTACTTGTAAGTGACACGGTTTCAGACTGCGCAAGTGCAAATATTATTCCAACGATCAATGATTCATACGTCGTTATCAATACGAGCTGGGGTGTTTATGACGATAATGTGCTTGAAAAAATACTAAATGAATACCCCGAAAACGTAATTATTGTTGGCGGAACTGTGGCAGTTCCTTCTGAATATGATACGCAATTGGAAGAAGAAGGAATAAACGTTGAAAGAATATATGGAATTGATAGATACCAGACAAACAAAAACGTTATTTTAAAATTTAAAGATCAAATTCAGAATAGAAATATGTGGATAGTTTATGGGGATGATGATAGAGCCGAATTTTGTAATACTGGGCGTAATATTGTGATCCTTTCAAACGGCACTACACTATCAGTTGATGATGAGGATTTAGAAGATTTTAACCCCGGAAGAGTTACCATTATGGAAAATCCATTATTTAATTCAAATAATGTACAAACTCGACTTCAAAATTATGGATTTTATGTAAGTACGCAATCAATGCCGGAAAGTGTGTTGAATAGAACAATTTACAGAAAAATGGGCCAATTACAACTTCAAATTGAAAATATGGAACAGCTAGGAATAAATTGTACCCTGCTTCGAAATGATTTAAATTCAATAAATAATTCAATAAAAAACCAGAACTTAGAACGGGCCTATGTAGGAGAAATAGTTCTTGAAAGAACTATTTTAAGTTATAAACACCAAAACCGTCACTTTTACTGGAACGGACCAAAACTTACATACAATTCAAAAAATAATCGTTCTAATTATAACAACTAAATAATTTAATATAATACAAACAATAATACTATTTTATCTCTTACCTTTAAAACTTTTAGAGGGATTTTATGAACATTTTTAAAAAATTGGCTCTTTTACTGATCGTATTAATGCCTGTTTCATTTGCAAGCGATGTTATTTTGGTAAGCGATAACTTTGCAGACAAACTTGTGGCACAGACAATTGCAGAAGAACTCGATGAATTCGTACTTATCGAATCCCCGTGGGGAAATTTCAGCAACGATACATTAAATGAAATATTAAATCAAACTCCTGAAAATGTAGTAATAATTGGGGGAACTACAGCACTTCCTGAAAATTATACAACTGCATTAGAAAATGAAAATATCGCCGTTGAAAGAATCAATGGTTCTGACAGATACGAAACAAATAACTTAACAATAAACAGGTTTAAAAGTTTGTTTTATAACAAAACTATCTTAATCGTGTATGCTGAAGGAGAAAACGATACATTTGGAAATATCACTAACGTAACCTTCGTATTAACTGACGGAAACAAAACATCAGTCAGTGAAGACAATATGGAAAATATGTCAAATAACATTACAATTTGTGAAGATGTTGCATACAATTATAGTGGACTTTTATCAAGACTTCAAAACCATGGTTTCCAGGTAAGCACTTCAGCAATGCCAAGAAATGTTTTAAAAGCAAAAGTTGAAAGAAGAATGAATACAATTCAGACTACACTTCAAGCTTTAGAACAGAATGGAATCAATATATCAGACCTCGATACAAGATATGGAGAATTATCTGATACATACAATGGCGGAAACTATAGTTATGCATACTCTCTTGCAATTCAGTTGGAAGACGATTTAAAAGCTAAACAGTACAAAAGTAATGGCAATGTAAAAGTTGAAAAAACCGTTAAAGTAAAAACCAACAACGGTAAATCTTCAGAAGATGAAGAAGAAATCAACGAAACTTCAGAATAACGTTTGTGAAAAATAACAATCCAATATACTTTTTTCAGTTACTTTTTTTAAATCCATTTCACAATAGTATTACATTGGTGAAATAATGAGAGTGCAAATTTTATTTCTAAGTTTATTATTCAGTTTAATCGTAACGACTCATGCTTGGGATGACTGCCCATTCGGAGTTACTGATTCAGATTGTAAGTTTCCGGGGGCCTGTGGAAGATATATTGATACAAATAACAATAATATATGCGACCACTCTGAACCAGTTCCCGAAAATTCAGAAACACTTTCTAGTTCTGAAAATGCAAACTACGATGATTTAGTCGAAATTTATGTTTCGTTATCTGGAAAAGAATTAAAAACATATACGATTAAAGAAGTTTGCGAGTATTACGGCATAAAAACTGAATCCTTGAAAAATAAGTTAAATATTAATGTGGACGATGAGGTTACAATTGATCAAGTTCGCTCGATTTACGGTTTATCAGTTTTAGAAGTAAAATACGCAATATTTGATTGCATGGTAGATGAAGGCGTTGTAAATATTACTGAAAATACAATTTCAGAAGAAAATAAGTCTTTTTCAGAAAAAATAATTGATTTTTTATTTACCTGGATAGATTTAAGTAGTTTTTGGTGAATTAAATGAAAATTGGCTTCCAAACGATAAGAAATCTAATTAAAACATCCTTTTTAGGGTTTTTTTTAATAAGTAATAATTTTTGTCTCTGTATTTTAGGTTTTGTTCAAAGAATACTTTTAACATTTAATTTGCAAGAATTTACACCACAATTAATCGTGTTTCCTGCAATTGCGGTTGTATTTGGAAGGCTATTTTGTGGATTTGTATGCCCATTTGGAATTATCTTTGAATGGACTTACAAGTTAAAAATGAAAATGAAAAAATCTAAAATAATACCTAAATTCAATCCAAAAATTCACGAGAAATTGATTTATTTAAAATATATTCTATTAGTAATCGGGCTTTATTTGACTTTTAAATATGGATTTTATGTCATTTGCACAGTTTGTCCTATTGGATCATTTGTTGGCTTAAATGGAACGGTAATTTCATTCATACTTTTAGGATTGTTCCTAATTGGCGGATATTTTATACCCATGTTCTTTTGCAGGTATTTCTGCCCGATTGGGGCACTTCTTGGACTTTTATCAACAAAACCGGTTTTTAAAATAAAAACAAACGATAAATGTACTAAATGCAGACTCTGTGAAATGAATTGTCCAATGCAAATTGATATTTTAAATAATATGGACGAAAAAGAATGTATCAGGTGTTTTGAGTGTGTAAGTGCCTGTAAAAAAGGCGGAATAAAATACGAAAAATAATTTTTACATTTTACTTTTTTAATTTAAAAATAAAAAATGGAAAAAAGAGTTAAGATTTTTTAATTTATCCTATATACACAAATCTTGCTGCAAAGACAATTGCGAGTAAATATACAATTGGGTGTACTTCTTTTGCACGTCCTGCAATTAATTTAATTAATGGGTAGAAAATAAACCCTAATTGAAGTCCTGTTGCAATGCTGTACGTTAATGGAATTGTAATTAATGCAATGAATGCAGGAACTGATTCTGTAATATCTTCCAAATCAATTCTTTTTATTGCAGAAATCATCAAAGCTCCAACAATTACCAGTGCAGGTGCTGTCGCGTATGCAGGAATTGCTGCAACAAATGGTGAGAAAAATATCGAAAGCACAAACAATGCAGCAACTACAACTGAAACAAATCCAGTTCTTCCACCAAGTCCAATACCGGAAGCGGATTCAATGTAGCTTGTAACTGTCGAAGTACCAAGAGCAGCTCCAACCGCAGTTGCAACTGAGTCAGACATTAATGCTTTTTCTGCTTTTGGAAGTTTTCCTTCTTTTAAGTATCCTGCTTGCGAGCTAAGTGCACTAAGTGTTCCAAGAGTATCAAACAAGTCGACAAAGAAGAATGCCAAAATTATGTTTATGAGGCCAAAACTAAGAGCACCCATAACATCCATCTGCATCAGTGTTGGTGCTAGTGATGGAGGCATTGAAACTAAACCTGCAGGGAGTGCTGAAATACCAAGTCCCATTCCAATTACTGCGGTTAAGATAATACCCCATAGAATTGCACCCGTTACTTTTCTAGCCATCATTGCAGCGGTTGCAAATAATCCAAAGAGTGCTAAGAATGTTGCAGGTGAAAGCACGTTTCCAAGACCCACCAGGGTAGCTTCGTTTGCAACGATAACTCCCGCAGATTTTAAACCAATAAATGCAATAAATAACCCGATACCAACAGCAGTACCGTATTTTAAAGCGTCAGGTATTGCATCAAATATCCACGTTCTAATTTTAGTTAATGTTAACAAAATAAATAAAATACCAGAAATAAAAACAGCACCAAGAGCAGTCTGCCAACTTAGGCCCATGCCCATTACCACACCAAATGTAAAAAATGCGTTTAAACCCATTCCTGGTGCAAGTGCAAACGGATATTTAGCATAAACGCCCATTATAAAAGTACCGAGTGCAGCGGATATACATGTTGCAACCATTACTGCTCCAAAGTCCATCCCCGCTAGACTCAAAATTGACGGATTTACAAATATGATATATGCCATGGTCATGAACGTTGTAACCCCTGCCATGGTCTCTACTTTGAAGTTTGTGTTGTGTTCTTCAAACCCAAAGTACTTAGCCAAAAAATTTGCCATAACCTCACCCCAATTAATTAATATATAATATAAGCAACTAATTATGATATAAAGATTACATTTCAATCATAAAATTTAGAAATTTAGTGATAATAATGTTTAAAAGAGAAGAAATCATTGAAATGGCTAATAAGGACTTTGAAAAAGCATGGATTGAAACTAAAGACCTTATAAAAGCTAAAAAGGTAAACGAAAGTTACCCGAGAATAAAACCAGTTTTTGGAAAAACACATCCTGTAAATGACACTATAGAAAATTTAAGACAGGCATACCTTAGAATGGGTTTTGAAGAATATATAAATCCAGTAATTGTTGATGAAAGAGATATTTATAAACAGTTCGGCCCTGAAGCTATGGCAGTTTTGGACAGATGCTTTTATTTAGCGGGACTTCCACGACCTGATGTTGGATTGAGCGATGAAAAAATTTCACAGATTGAAAAACTTGGAATTAAAGTTTCTGAACACAAAGAAAGTTTGCAAAAAATACTTCACGGATACAAAAAAGGAACACTTGACGGTGACGATTTAGTTTTAGAAATTTCAAATGCTCTTGAAATTTCAAGCGAGATGGGTTTAAAAATTTTAGAAGAAGTTTTCCCTGAATTTAAGGATTTAACAGCAGTTTCTTCAAAATTAACTTTACGAAGCCATATGACTTCAGGATGGTTCCTTACTGTTTCAGACCTCATGAACAAAAAACCGCTTCCATTTAAACTCTTTTCAATTGATAGATGTTTTAGAAGGGAACAGAAAGAAGATAAAAGCCACCTGATGACATACCATTCCGCATCCTGTGCAATTGCAGGTGAAGGCGTGGATATTAACGATGGAAAAGCAATCGCAGAAGGTTTATTATCACAGTTTGGGTTTACAAACTTTAAATTCATTCCTGATGAAAAGAAAAGTAAATACTACACCCCTGAAACTCAAACTGAAGTTTACGCATACCACCCAAAATTAAAAGAATGGCTCGAAGTTGCCACATTTGGAGTATATTC
The DNA here is from genome assembly GCF_013760955.1 of Methanococcus maripaludis. Lineage (NCBI taxonomy): Archaea > Methanobacteriati > Methanobacteriota > Methanococci > Methanococcales > Methanococcaceae > Methanococcus > Methanococcus maripaludis. The sequence goes on from NZ_JACDUL010000004.1 coordinate 52,048, forward strand.
CCCAGTTGCATTAAGCAAATACGGAATAGATGTGCCAGTAATGAACTTGGGACTTGGTGTTGAAAGACTTGCAATGATTTCTGGAAACTTTGCAGATGTCCGTGAAATGGTATACCCGCAGTTTTATGAACACAAACTTGATGACAGGGCTGTCGCTTCAATGGTAAAACTCGATAAAGTTCCAGTAATGGATGAAATTTACGACTTAACAAAAGAATTAATTGATTCGTGCGTTAAAAACAAAGATTTAAAATCTCCTTGTGAATTGACAATTGAAAAAACATTTTCGTTTGGAAAAACTAAGAAAAATGTAAAAATAAACATTTTTGAAAAAGAAGAAGGTAAAAACTTGCTCGGACCTTCAATTTTAAACGAAATATACGTTTACGATGGAAATGTAATTGGAATTCCTGAAAGTTTTGACGGAGTAAAAGAAGAATTCAAAGAATTTTTAGAAAAAGGAAAATCTGAAGGAGTTGCAACCAGTATTCGATACATTGATGCGCTCTGCTTTAAACTTACTTCAAAATTAGAAGAAGCAATTGTTACAAATACATCTGAATTCAAAGTTAAAGTCCCAATTGTTAGAAGTTTAAGCGACATTAACCTAAAAATCGACGATATCGCATTAAAACAAATAATGAGTAAAAATAAAGTAATCGATGTTAGGGGACCAGTCTTTTTAAACGTCGAAGTAAAAATTGAATAAAAATTTTAGATTGATTTCATAGATATAAAATAAGCAGTACTTGCCCAGCAATCAATTACTGATTTTATATTTCTTTTTCCATATTTTTTGTATGCCATTTTTCTAAGTTCGTATATAGTATCGGTTAATTCATCCCTACCCATTAAAGGAGCTTTTAACAACAAATTAACCGCTTTTTGATCAATATTTACCATTTTATTATTAGTTTTCATTATTATACCTCTTTTCTGAGTATACTCGATAAATAAAAAAATTGTTGAATTTTGAATTTAAAATCCAAAAAACCTGCCCATAGTATGTACAATAATTCCAACAATTGTTGCAAGTCCTAAATTATATGCTAAACCAAACCCGGTCCATTTTAAACTCCTTGTTTCAAGATATAGTGCTGCAATTGCTGAAACACACGGGATATATATCGTTGAAACGAGCGCAAGAACAAATGCATTCAAAGGAGTTAAATATTCCAGAATATTTCCCGAATAAGATATTTCTAAAACTGAAACTACGAGTTCTTTTGCAAATATTCCAAATAGAAGTGATAATCCCGCAGTTCCGTCAAGACCCATTAACATAGTTAAGGGTTCTATTATAGTTCCGATACTCATTGCATAATTGTAATCTGGAGTTGGGTATGTTGTGAGTGCATAGAATAAAACAGACCCCAGTGCAATTACAGTTCCTGCTTTTTTCAGAAATTCCTTACCTTTTTGCCACGTCATTTTAAATACATTTTTCCAATCCGGAACTCTGTACGGGGGCAGCTCAAAAATTAAATCGTCAGATTTGCCCTTAATTAGCTTTCCTAAAATGTACGAAACCAGCATCATCAGCAGAATTGTTATACCGATTATTGAAATTGTAAACAATGTTGCATTTTGTGGGAAAAATACTGCCGCCAAAAACCCGATTATTACAAATCGTGCTGAACATGGAACTAATGGGGCTACAAGCATTGTAATTAGTCTTTCTTTATGATTTGAAATAAACCTGGATCCCATAATACCTGGAACAGTACAGCCTAAACACGTTAGAAGAGGAATCGTTGATTTTCCATTCAAACCAAATTTGGACATAATTCCATGCATTAATGCAGTTACTCTCGATAAATATCCTGTATCCTCAAGTACAGAAAGTGATAAAATCATCAGAAATACTAGGGGGAAGAATTCAAGGACTGCACCAACTCCCGAAAAAAGTCCGTCAATTAAAATCCCTTGATAAGCAGAAGGTATAATTAATGACAACGATTCAAGGATTACTTCAAAAATTCCAGCTATTATTCCCGTGAATACATCACCCAAACCATATACGAATTTAAACATTAGATAAAACACAGCCAAAAATACTAAAAAACCGTATGCAGGATGTGTAACGATCGAATCTACGTCATCGTAAAATTCGCAACCCTTTGTAACTTCAGATAAAATATCATCTATTTTTTTATATCTCTGTTCAACGACGTAACTTTCTATATCGTGTTTTATTTCATTTTCAACTTTTTCTTTGATATTATTCCTTAAATTTACTATATCTTCGTCAAATGTACTTAAAAATTCAGGATCGCCCTCTAAAAGTGCAATTGCAATTCCCCTTCTAGATATTTTTTCGTATTTTTTAGGAATTAAACTTGCATTTATGTTATTTTCCAAGACTTTGGCAGAGTCTTCTAAAAGTTTACTGTACTTTATTTCCTGTTTTTCAGGACTGTAATCATAAACCGCTTTTTTTAGTTCGTCTATCCCGATATTGTATCTACCCGAAGTTTTTAAAACCACACTTTGAAGTTTTTCACTTAATTTTTTTATATCAATTTTCATTCCAGATTTTTCCGCTTCATCGATTAAATTTAGACAGATTACAGGAGAAATTCCAAGCTCCATTAATTGTAAAGTTAAATAAAGATTTCTATTAATATTAGACGTGTCAACAATGTTTAAAATCACATTATTCTTAGTTTCAGCTGATTTAATTATAAAATCTCGCGAAATTTTTTGATCTATCGAATCAGAATTTAATGAGTAGATTCCAGGTAAATCTGTAACCATGAAATGTACATTTTCATATGTAAATTCACCTTCCCTCTTTTCTACAGTAACTCCTGGCCAGTTACCAATTTTTTGACTACTGCCCGTAAGAACGTTGAATATTGTGGTTTTTCCGACATTTGGCTGGCCTAAAAGTGCAATATTTTGAAAATCGTACATTTTATTACCTCTTAAAAGCACTTTTTGAACATATGCAACTTTTGTTACTGCAATTTGAACATGAAGCCTTTATTGTTAATTTTGAAAGTTTTACGATTAAATTTTCGAATAAATTTTCACTTTTTTTCATATCATCACCTTTAAATTACAAAAATAGAACTTGCGAGTTGCCTTCCGATTGCAATTTTTGAATTTCCAAGCCGTACTGTAATCGGCCCTTGATTTCGAATATTTATAAGAGTCAGTACCGAACCAGGAATTATTCCAAGTTCATAAAATTTTCTACCGTGCCCCTCGACCTTAACTACTGTGTATGACCCGGGTTTTTTGCTTAAGATACAGTTCATAACCTGCCTCCAAAAATTTACTTTGTCTGATTTGACATATTTTAGTTTGATTAAATTATTTAAGTGTGCTTAAATAATATTGAATAAGATTTGTTTTTAGAAATTGAATACTTAAAAGACTAAAATTTATAACTACATTCTATGATTTTTTAGGGGTAAAAAAAATCTTAAAAAGTCTATTTGGTTTATTTAACAAGTGTTTCGGTTCATTAAATAAATCGTAATCGGTATCCGCATTTAGTAATAAAAAATTTATTCATCAAAACACCTGCCCATATACATTTTATAAAACTGGCAATTTTTTCTTTTACCAGTTATTCCGGATTTTGAACTCATATTTTCACATTTTTTATTTTATTAAGCATCCTTAAAATATTTAAGTGCGCTTAAATATTGTAAGTGCACTTAAATTATATAAATTTTTCTATGATAACCGGTAAAAATTGAATATAATTTAAAGAGTAAAAAAGAATTTTATTTTTAGATTTCTGCAATTAATTCCCTTATTGCATCTTCAACACATTTAGCTTTTACAACACCGGATGCAAGCAAAACACCGTTTGTTCCAAGTTCAAGCGCAGATTTCACATCTTCTCCTTTTGAAATACCTGCACCACACAATATTTCAACATTTTTGTTAATTTCTCGAACTTCCCTAACAGTTCCAGATACAACTTCAGGATTTGCTTTTGAAACAGGCATTCCACTTCCAATTAATTCTGGAGGCTCTACTGCAATAGAAGTTGGATTTAGCGCAGAAACTGCTTTTGAAACAGTTATATTGTTTGTACATACGACAGTTTTTAATCCCAGTTTAATTGAAATTTCGATGCATTTTTCAAGGTCTGCAAGAAGCATTCTTCTTTCAGAGTGGTTTAAAAGAGTTCCTGTAACTCCTGCATCTTTTAATACTTCTGGCAATATATGTCCCGTGCTGCTTCCAGGATTTACCGCATCCATGTGTTGCGCATAAACTGGTATATTTACTTCTTCTAAAATCATTCTTAAATCTAAAAATTGAGGTGCTACTCCTATCGTAACACCTGACTCGTCTGAAACTTTTTCTGCAGCTTTTGCAATTACTAAACCGCTTTTACCAATACTTTCCGTGTAAGTTTTGTAATTTATGATCACATTTGGCTTGATACTACCACCGCCCTTAATTATAATAATCTTTTTTAAAAAAATTAATATTTATAGGTAACTTTTTGAAAAAAGGAGAATTTAGATTTTTATTTCTTTTAATGCTTCTTTTACTTCCACATCTTCGTGAACAATTTTACAGATTGCACTCGTAATTCCCTTGACATCTTTGTGTTGGAACACGTTTCTTCCAGATGCCACACCTTTTCCACCTGCGTGCATTGCATCTTTTACCATTTGTAAGAATTCTTCGTCAGTGTTTGTTTTAGGGCCACCTGCAATAACAATTGGAGCAGGACATCCTTTAACAACTTCTTTGAATGTATCTGGGTCACCAGTGTAATTTGTTTTGATGATATCAGCACCAAGTTCAGCACCGAGTCTTGCAGCGTGAGCAACTACTTCAGGGTCTTTTTCATCTTCAATTTTTGGACCTCTTGGGTACATCATTGCAATTAATGGCATTCCCCATTGTTCGCAGGTTTCTGAAATTAAACCTAAATCCCTGTACATTTCAAAGTCGGTTTCTGCACCAACGTTTACGTGTAATGAAACTGCATCTGCACCGAGTCTCATTGCATCTTCAACTGTTGTTACAATCACTTTTTTATTTGGGTCTGGTGAAAGGGAAGTTCCTGCTGACATATGTATGATTAACCCGATATCTCTTCCGTAGCCCCGGTGTCCATGCCTTACAAGACCCTTATGGCCTAAAACTGCATTTGCTCCACCATCAGCAACTGCATTTGTCGTAATCCTCATATCTTTCAGTCCATCGAGTGGCCCCGATGAAACCCCGTGGTCCATAGGGATTATCACCGTTTTTTCACTTTTTTTATCGAATATTCTTTCTAATCTGATAAGTTTTCCTACGTTTTTGATATTGTCGAACATTTTCATAAACAATCACCGTTAAAAGTATATAGAGTCGTCTTTGGATTTATAGTATATAGTATGGAGAATATACTCTTGTCATTAAATTCCTTAAAATCTGCAAAACACCGCAATCGTACTTTTTTACGAATACAGCTTAATTTAACCAAACAATCTCAGCAGTTAATAATACCACTGGTATGAAAAAAACAATCTAAACCCTAATGCGCCACATAATTTATTTATAATACATTCCGAATTCCTGATGTTACTCTGCCTATGCGTCATTTTCCATCCCTCTTTTTTTCGTTTGTAGTAGGTCTTTAATTTTGTTTTTTTATTTTACAAAAATTCATCTAGCTATATTGATATATATATTTTCCGATTTTGTTCATTGAAAAATAAACCGCAGATTGAATGAATTTTAAATTATACAATTCTATAAATATCCACTGGAACGTTTACAGCCTTTTTAGTATGGAATTCATAAATTGCAGGGATTCTAAAATCTGCCTGGAATATATTCGTAATTTCTAGTCCTTTTTCTTTAACGTAATTTATTAAAAAATCCCTCGTTGCAGTATTGTGGATTGTGTAAATTACATCCCCAATTTCAAACGCCTTATCTAAAAAAATCCGGTCAGCATACTTTTTTTGAGATCCAAACGGCGGATTTTGAATAACTACCTTTTTTAAATTATTAAAATCGGAAAAATTATCTTCAAAATATTTTTTATCGATGTTTTTAACGTCAGAATTTATAAAATCGACCGTTAAATCCAAATTTGAATTCATATTTAAATTTTTCAAATTTTCTTTTGCTGTATCAATTGTTTCTTTATCAATATCAATCCCAACTGCATGTTCTGCGCCAAGCACTTTAGCACCGATTATAAGCCTACCGCTGCCACAACCAAGGTCAATTACAAAACTGCCTTTAATATCGTCTTTAGCAAACAATAAAAACTCGCTTGCGAGGTTTCCTTCGATAGAATACTGTTCAAGGTGTGCTTTTGGTTTTGGATGCGGTTTTAAATTGTCAAGTAAAATTTCAAGGTGTCTCTTTTTCATAAAAATCCCAAAAATCATTATAAGAACTGATTAAAATTACAACTATAAAAAATCATTATTAAAAATAAAATTAGTTAAATAAAAAAATAATTATGGTTAAATTAAGTTATTCTATGTCGATTCCAGTTCTCTTAGCTTTTTCTGCTTTTGGAAGTGTCACAATTAACATCCCATTTTCAAATTTAGCAGAGGAATTTCCTTCGACAACAGGTGCGGGTAATTTTATGGTTTTGTAAATTTCTTCGTCCTCAGGTACTTCTGAATAAATTATTTTTTCGGACTCCATTATTGCCATTGGAACTCTTTTTGCCCTTAATTCAAGAGTTTCTCCGATTGCATTGATTACAATGTCGTTTTTATTTACTCCAGGAACCATTGCAATTATCTTAATTGTTTCGTCGCCTTCAATCAATGTTATAGGCATGAAACCTTTTCCGCTGATTTCTAAGCCAATTGAGCTCATTTGAAACATGGATTTTCCCATTGGGCCACCAAAACCTTCCATAGGAATGCCCATGCCGAAAACCTTAAAGATTTCTGAAAATGGATCTTTTGGATCTCTACCAAACATGTTTTATCACCCCGTTTCTAATAATACTTACTTTGAAGTTCTATATAAATATAATAGGTAATAATTTTAAAAATAGTGCTTCAAATGTAATATATTTAAAATAAAAGGACGTAACATTGTATTACTAATTCCTATTGCCGCAAGGTGGAAAATAATGTTTGGAAGTTTAAAGGAAAAATTAAATAGTACAATTTCAAAATTAAGCGATAAAATTTATTCAAAAGGGAATGCTAAACCTGTAGAAGAGCCAATTTTAGATGAAACTCCGGAAAAAATTATTGAAGAAAACGAAACAATCTCAGAAGATTCAACAAATATTTTGAAAGAATCAGGAACTGAATCTTTCGCAAAAAAGGAAAAAGTTGGATTTTTGGATAAGTTAACAATTACAAAAAGCATTAAAAAAGTTCTTGGAAAAGATGTAGTTTTAACGGAAAGTGATATTGAAGATATACTTGAAGAAATGGAAATGGAACTTTTTGAAGCAGATGTTGCATTTGAAGTAGTCGAAAAAATTATTGAATCACTAAAAAACCAGCTTGTTGGACTTAAAATATCTGCTAAGGATAATCCTGAAGAAATAACGATAAATGCACTCAAAAAATCCATAAAAGAAATCTTATCTCAGGAACAAAGTGATGTTTTTAAACTTATCGATGAAAAAAAGGCTAAAGGAAAACCTGCAGTACTGCTATTTGTTGGAATAAACGGAACTGGAAAAACGACTTCCATCTCTAAATTAGGATATATCTTAAAAGAAAGAGGATATTCTGTAGTAATGGCTGCAGGCGATACTTTTAGAGCTGGTGCAATAGAACAGCTTGAAGAACACGGAAAAAATACGGCCATTAAAGTTATAAAACATCAAAAAGGTGCAGACAGTGCTGCAGTAATTTACGATGCGATAAGCCATGCAAAAGCAAAAGGAATCGATGTGGTTCTTGCAGATACTGCTGGACGACAGACTACAAATATTAACTTAATGGACGAAATTAAAAAGGTAGTAAGGGTTACAAAACCCGATTTGATCATATTTGTTGGAGATTCCCTTGCTGGAAACGATGCAATATCCCAAGCAGAAGAATTTAATAATGCAATTGATATTGATGGTGCAATCCTTACAAAAACAGATGCAGATGCAAAAGGTGGTGCTGCACTATCCATTGCATACTCAATTGGAAAACCAATTCTTTTCATGGGCGTTGGTCAAAGATATTCAGATATTCAAGAGTTTGACGTCGAATGGATGGTAAAAAAACTCTTTTCAGAAGAAGATACTAAATTATCGTCTGAAAGACAATTTTAATGGCTAACTTTAATATTTATAGTTCCTATCTTTTGGATTAATTGGCAAATTATATAAATATTAAAAACTTAACTTTTTTAACTAATTTACCGGTGGTATCGTGAGTACTAAATTACCTTATTTGATAACTGCCTTTGGGATATCAGTTAATGTTTTAGGCGGATTTATTGCTACATTTTATGAATTACCCATATTTTTAAATAATCTTGGGACCATACTATGTGGATTGTTGCTGGGGCCTGCAGGTGGTGCAATAACCGGCCTTTTTTCAAATCTGATAATTGGTTCTACCGTTAATTCTATTTATATTCCATTTACAATCGTAAATGTTGTTGTGGGTTTTGTTGCAGGTTATGCCGCAATTAAACATAATCGTGAGTTTACTTCAATGATAGTGCATGCTTTTTTAATATCAATCATAGCATTATGTCTTGCAATGCCAATAGAGATATTCATCTTTGGAGGGCCACTTGACCAGACCCTTATTTCATACGCCTCAACAATAACTGCAAATACGGGATTAAACATGTTTACTGCAACATATTTTGCAGAATTTCCACTAATGGTTGCAGATATTGTTTTGTCTGCGATTTGGGCTTATGCAATATTAATGTTACTCCCCACAAAAGTACTGACTATGTTAAAAATCAATAATGAAAATATTTAACCTTTTTTTAATTTTTAAACTAATTTAAGCGTTTTTTGGCTGAAATAACATCCAAAACATATTGTCGCTGCAAGAAATATCAATAGGGATATATTTAAGATATTTTGATCAGGCGCTAAATAATTTATAAATAAAACTGAGAATCCAAGTAAAATCAGTAATTTACACGTAATTAAATGTAATTTTGGATATTTTATCATATTTTTCGCCGTTTTATTTTTTTAAACCTTAAACTGTTTTTTATTTTAAATTCTTTTTAAATTGTATGCTAATTTATATCAGTTGTTCTTTTCTGCTGTTTATAATCTTATATATAATATTTTACCCATATTTATTTGGAATAAAAAAATGTTTTTCAAGGTTGTTAATGTTTGGAGGGTAAACTATGAAAAGAATAGCTTTGGGTTTTCAGCATGTACTCGCAATGTTTGGTGCAACTGTAACCGTTCCCCTTGTTGTAGGGTATGCGATTGGACTTTCGATGTCTGAAATTGCGCTTTTGCTTCAGGCAGTATTACTTGCGATGGGTGTCGCAACACTTTTACAAACGTATGCAGGTTCAAGATTTCCAATCGTTCAGGGATCAAGTTTTGCATTTATTCCGGGATTAATTGCAGTTGGATCCGGAATGGGCCTTGCAGCAGTTGAGGGGGCTTTAATTATGGGTGGAGTCATTGAAGCGGCCACAGGTGCACTTGGATTAATTGGTAAATTAAAAAAACTCTTTTCACCGATAGTTACGGGCGTTACAATCATGCTTATCGGGTTTAGCCTTGCAAATGTTGCAGTTCAGTATTCATTCAACTATTTTGCAGATCCAGCAGGTGGATCAATTGTAATATCTGCACTTGTTGCAGCAATCACTTTTATAACAACAATACTTGTTTCACTGCAGGGAAAGGGAACCTTAAAAGCAATGCCGGTTGTAATCGGGGCGACTGTTGGATATATCATAAGTATTTTCTTAGGTCTTGTTGACTTTTCAATGATGAACCAGCTTTCATGGTTTGCACTGCCAAAACTTATGCCTTGGGGAATGCCAGTATTCGACGTTAATGCAATTATAATATTGTTGTTTGCATTTATGGTCAGCATTATTGAAAGTGTCGGAGATTACCACGCAATTTCAACAATTGCAAATTTAAAAATTGATGACAATAAAATAAACAGAGGTATCGCTTCAGAAGGGTTCTCCTGTACTCTTGCAGGTCTTTTTGGTGCATGCGGTACAACGAGTTACTCTGAAAACATCGGGCTTGTTGCACTTACAAAAGTTTCAAGCGTTCAGGTAGTTCAAATCGGTGCTGGAATTTTAATACTTCTTTCGTTAATCCCAAAATTCTCAGGTATTTTGGCATCAATCCCTGCTCCAGTACTCGGGGGGCTTACTACAGCACTCTACGGTATGATCAGCATTACAGGTCTTAAATTGATAAAAGACAAAGTTGAGTTAAACGACAGAAACACACTCATATTAGCAAGCGCACTTATACTCGGTCTTGGTGCACCGCAACTTCCAGCAGAATTCTTAAGCCTGTTTCCACAGATCGTTTCAAGCATTTTAGAATCAGGAATGGCAGTTGGTGCAATAACCGCAATATTAATGGACCAGTTATTAAAAAAATAATTATTATGAAATAACTTAAGAAATCGAGGGTGGATTATGATAAAAGATGAAAGATGGGAAGGAGTTTACTCTTTTGAAGACTCGCCCTATTTGATGGAAACATTAACCGATTTAAGAAAGATTAGTACTGAAAACATATCTTTTAGAAAAGGACTCGTCAGACTTGGAAGATACATGGGCTATGAATTGACAAAAACAATGGAATTTGAAAAAATGCCCATTCAAACACCGTTAGAAAAAACAGAAGGCATTTTTTCAAAAGATAGGAAGAATGTAGTAATTATAACAATTTTAAGAGCTGCATTTCCACTTATGGAGGGGTTAATTAAAAATTTCGAGTCTGCTAAGGTAGGAATTGTTTCTGCTTCAAGAGGACATGCCCCAGACTTTAAAATAGAGATGAATTATATAAAAGTTCCACAGCTTAACAGTGAAGATACGGTTATTATCTCTGACCCAATGATTGCGACAGGTTCTACATTAATACGAGTATTAAATGAGTTTAAAGACTCAAAACCAAAACGAATGCTTATAGTTGGAGTTCTTGCAGCACCTGAAGGCATAAATGCAGTAAAAGCAGAATTTCCAGACGTTGAAATATTCGTAACAAAAATCGATGAAAAACTAAATAAAGACGGATATATAGTTCCGGGCCTTGGAGATGCAGGGGATCGTGCATTTGGCGAACCATATAAAGTATCTATGCTCCCGCAGATGCATAACTTGGAATAAACATAAAAAACTTTCTATTTCTCTTTTTTAAGTAATTATATATAGAATTTACACGTAATGTATTAAAATAGGCTTTTTGGAGGTATAATTATGGATTTTGGCATATTATCGTTATTGCCGCCAGTTGTTGCAATTGGGCTAGCCTTGATCACAAGAAGAGTTTATATGTCTCTATTCTTGGGTATTTTGGCAGGATCCCTCCTTTACAACAATTGGAGTATCGTTGCGAGCGCGTCACATATTGTAAATACAATTATAGGCAGTGTTGAATTAACTTCTGTTACAGGCGTTTCTGCATTTACTGGCGTTGGAAATCTCTGGAATTTGTTAATTTTGTTATTTTTAGTAATGCTTGGCATATTAATTGCATTGATCACAAGAGCAGGCGGAGCTCTTGCATACGGAAACTGGGCATCTACTAAAATTAAATCTAAAGAAAGTGCAAGCCTTTCAACTTCATTGCTTGGTATCTTATTATTTATTGATGATTATTTCAACTGTTTAACTGTCGGAACAGTAATGAAACCAATTACTGACAAATTTAAAATCTCAAGAGCAAAACTTGCATACATTATCGATTCGACAGCAGCACCTGTTTGTATTTTAATGCCAGTTTCGAGCTGGTTTGCAGCAGTTGTTGGAAATTTGGGGGAATCTGGTGTTGGAAGCGGAGCTCTTTCAAGCATGAGTCCATCAAGTGTATTTTTTTCAGCGATACTCTACAATACTTACGCCCTTGTTGCATTATTCATGGTTGCAGTTATCATATCCATTAAAAAAATGGATTTTGGTCCAATGAAAGTTCATGAAAAAGTTGCAGATGAAACGGGTGACTTGTTCAACGGAGATGCGGAAACTGCCGCAATTCAGTCCGAAATTGAACCATTAAGTGGCGGGAAAATTTCATACCTAGTATTACCATTAGTAGCCCTCATTTTAGCAATTATCTTTGCATTTATGATTTCTGGCGGTCTTTTCGCAGGTGCCGGAATTATAGAATCATTTTTAGGCATGGATGCATCCTGGGGTCTTTTCTGGGGCGGTTTGGTAACTTTAGTATTTACTGCACTCTATTTCATAGTATCAAAAGCAATTCCTGCAAAAGAAATTGCACACCTCTTTGCAAAAGGTTCAAAATTAATGCTCCCTGCAATTACAATCCTTATTCTTGCATGGTCGCTTGGTTCAGTTATTGGTGATCTTGGAACTGGAACGTACCTTTCAGGATTAATTCAAAACAACTTACCGGTTCAGATCTTGCCTGCAATAATCTTCCTTTTATCAGGATTTATGGCATTTTCAACAGGTACTTCATGGGGTACTTTTGGAATTATGCTTCCAATTGCGGTTCCTATGGCAGTTGGCCTTGGAATGCCCGAATTCGTTGTTCCATTCGTTGCAGCAGTTCTCGGTGGTGCAATATATGGTGACCACTCATCCCCAATTTCAGACACGACAATCATGAGTTCAACTGGAGCAGGCACAAAACACATTGACCACGTTCAAACACAGCTTCCGTACACGACATTAATCGGAATTATGGCATTTTTCGGTTACTTGATCGTTGGATACACTGTAAACTTAGGTTACTGGGTAAGCGGACTCATTAATCTTGCATTTGTGGCTTCAGCAGTTTACGTTGCAGCAAACTTCCTTTCAAAAAAGTAACTTGTAATAAAAACTTTCTTTTTTAATTTTTTATTTTAAAATAAATTATAATTTAAAAATAGAATTATGCGTTAAAAAATTTAAAAAAAAGCATTTTTATAATTATTTAGTTGATTTTTTCTTTTTTTCAATAAATTCAAGTAAATCTACGGTATCGCCGATTTTTTCGAGTTCGGATATACTCATGCTTGTTATTTGTTTGTTTTCATTTGTTTTCTTTTCTAAAACGAGTAGTGAATGGCTGTTTAACATTTTAGAAATCTCATCTACAATCATTGCCTTTCTTCTTATCTCTTCATTCTCAGTTTCCTGAATATTCGTAAATATTATATTTTGATTTTCAGCATCTTCACTTTTTGATTCTTCTGCTACCGCATCAAAAGGTGCTTTCGTAGTTTCAAGTAAATTAAAACCCATATCTCCTAAAATATCGATAACACGTATTTTGAAATCTTCCCCTTCTTTTAAAATCTTTTCAAAAGCTTCTTCACGACTTTTCTGAGATTTTAATCCTTCCATGTAATCAACTATATTAATTCCCTTGATTAATGGAACGTCCAGATATTCTTCTATTTTTATCGCAACTTCTGCTGAAGGATTTGCTTCGTTCTGTTCATATTTATATATCGTTTTTCTTGAAACTCGGGAAATTTCTGCAAGTTCTCCAACTGAGATTTTTAATTTTTCACGGGTTTCCCTTAAAACTGCCCCATCAATGTTTACGAAAAATCCACCCCTATTTGCGTAAACTACTGGAGGTTCTCCGGACAATTGATCCCTAAATGTATTGAACGTAACTGCTTTTATACCGTATCTTTCATATACTGCCCCTTCTTCCATTATGGAGTTTCTCGTACGAGTTCCAATGATTATCGGGACTGCCTGAAGCATTTTTGCGATATTTAACAATTCTTCAGACTGTTCAGTGCTTAAACTATCTATGTTTTTCAAAATCTTTATTAAAAATCTTAAATCCGCTTTTTTAGCAATTAAATCAAAGCATGACCTTCCAAAAGGCTTTGATATCACAAAATGGGACTCATACAGCAGATCAATGCATTCAGAAAGTAAAACTTCTCTCATAACGATATACCTGTGTGGCCATAAACCACATATTTTTAATTCTAAATCTAATCCACAATGTATATATTTCTTGCGGAAAACGTATATAATATGTTCTAAATATTGACTAGTAATGGTGATAACGTGAAAAAGATAGCAGAAGATAAAGGAATTTCCTCACAATTAAGACATTTTAAAGCCGTTGTTTCAGAGTACGGGTCTAAAAGCATATTATACAGTGGTTCAAAGGGAGTATGTCTTCCTTTCGCACTATTAAATGCTTATGCAGTAAGAACTGTTGAAGAACAGTATTTTAGCCCCGATGCAAAGTTAGATGAACTTTCAAAACTTAATTCTGGAAGTTTGGGATACACATACAACAATTTTGAAAATAATTCAGAATTTAAACCAGACATGCTTGTTTTAATGGGTGGACTTGCGATGCCGCATTCTAAAGTGACCCTTTCTGATGTTAACGATTTAATTGAAAAAATAACTCCAAAAAAAGTTGTCGGAATCTGCTTTTCAAGCATATTTCAAAAGGAAAAATGGGATAAAAACATCGACTTTGATTTAATAATTGATAGCCAGTTAGAACCCGTAACTGTTTATGGGAAATAATACTCTTTAAGATTTAATTGTAAATAAATTATAAATAAAATTAAAATATGTCTTAAAATTAAATCCTTTTTAAAGCGGTGTAGTCTAATGATAAACCCCCAAATATCATTATTAAACAGTCAAAACTCGGTAAAACTAAAATTTAAAAAGCTTTTAACTGACTTGAAACGGCTGATACTGTATAGAACTCTGCTTGATGACAAAATAATCGGTTATTTAATAAATATTATCAAAGAACTTGCAGAAGATGAACCTAATGAATTAATTGTTGAGAAAAATTACTATGAATTAACTCGTGACTTAATTATAACTGCAGAAACGGAAAATTTTAGTGGAAATATTTTAAAATCATATATTATGAATTCAATTTTAAAAGACGAAAATATCTTTGCAAGATCTTGTGAAAAACATAACCACGATCTTGAAAGCCTTTATGAACTTGCATTTAAAGATATAAGTGTTTTAAAAAGAGTTATGGATATTGATACTAAACATTTGCGAACAATTCTTGATTCAGATGATGAAACTATTGAAAATTATACTCCCACACTCTACAAGGATGAAAAAACTATATTTTCGGAATATCGGGAAGAACTTTTAAATATCGATTCAGTTCCTGAACTTTTAGATTCGATAATTGAATATTACTATAGAATCGGCTCTGGTGAACTTGTAGATCATGTTGCATTTAAATGGGATGGTAAAAAAGGGCTTTCCGGAATTAAATACTGCGATTTAGCGAGTATGGAAAGTATTGTTGGATATAATTACCAAAAAGAAATTCTTTTAAAAAATACCTCTGCCTTTATCGAAGGAAATCCTTCAAATAATATTTTACTTGTCGGATCCCGAGGAACTGGAAAATCGTCCCTTGTAAAATCTCTCGTAAAAGAATATTATCTTGATGGTTTAAGGATTATTGAACTTAAAAAAAGCCAATTGAAAGATTTTGAATTGATTATAGATCATTTAAGAAATAGAAATAAAAAATTCATAGTTTTCCTTGACGATTTATCATTTGAAGATAATGAAACAGAATACAAAGAATTGAAATCGATTCTTGAAGGAAGTTTAGAGAAAAAACCTGAAAATGTAATAATTTATGCAACTTCAAACAGGAGGAACCTGATAAAAGAGTCCTGGTCAGAGCGAGATTCAGATATTCATTCAAACGATTCGATAAATGAAAAAATGTCGCTTTCCGATAGATTTGGAATAACCTTAAGTTTTTATTCGCCAACCCAAGAAGAATACTTATCCATGGTAAAAAAACTTGCAACAGAAAATGGAATTAACCCATGCAACAAAGATGATGTTAAATTTTACTCAATGAACATTGGAAAATTGTCAGAGCAGACTGGAATGATTATGGCATGGGAAACACTTCGCGAAGATGCAATAAAATGGGGAATGTCCCAAAACGGTTTTTCTGGAAGAACTGCAAAACAATTTATTGATTACATCATCGGAACTTACAAAAATTAATTCTTTTACATTTTTAGGTGATTTTTAAAGATTTTTTGGAAATATATCTTCAAATAACTATTAATTAAAAATTTACTGTACATATAACATTTATTTTACCAATAAATATCATATTTGAATAATTTACGCCAAAAACGGATTAAATCAGTATTACTTTTTTTACATATATTTTGTTTTGAAACAGAGGTTTATCCATTTAACCATTATTTTTTAAAAATAAGATTAATTGTATGGTATAAAATTAAATTACGAATTATTATAACTTTTTACTTAAAATTGACGATTATTATATGATAAATTTAATATTACTTGAAAAATAAAGATTAATTTGATAGTTGGGGGTAGAATAACCTATCTAATACTCATCATTTATCACGGAGGGGGTGTAAATGATAAAACTTGTAGTGGCTACTATGGTCATATTATCAATTTTTTTGCCATTGCCAGCAGATGAAAGTAATAGTTCATACGCTGAAAAGGGAGAACAATACTACCTTGAAAAAGACTATGAACATTCCATAGAATGTTTTGATAAAGCCTTGGAGCTAGATCCAAAAAACACTTGTTCGTTGGAATATCTAGGAAAATATTATATAAAAACGGGAAATTACAGTAATGCAGAACTTTATTTTACGAGATTACTTGAAATAGAACCTGAAAATGAAATTGCCCTAAAAAATTTGGGACAGATCTGCATTTTAAATGAAGACTACGAAAAAGCGCTTTATTATTTCAATACTTCGCTTGAAATTGATAATTCTGTTGGAAAAACGTGGTTTTACAAAGGAGTATGTTTAAAAATGCTTGGAAACTATGACGAATCAGTTGAAGCGTTTGATAAATCTACTGGAAACTATGAAGAAATTGTTTTAATTTGGAATGAACTTGGATACATTTACTATCAAAATGAAAAATACGATAAAGCAATTGAATGTTTTGATAAAGCATTGGCATTAGATAGGAACTTGAAATATTCTTTCAACGGCAAAGGACTCTGTTATGAAAAAAAAGAACAATATGATCTTGCCATTGAATGTTTTGATAAAGCATTACTTGAAGATGAATTTTATTATGATGCCATATACAATAAAGGGATAATCCACTACAACTTAAAAAATTATTCCGTTGCGATCTCTTGCTTTGAAACTGCTCTTGAATTAAATAATTCTAACCCATACTGCCATTTCTACAAAGCAGATTCATTAAAAGGCCTTGGAAAATATAATGAAGCAGTTTTAAGCTATAAAAACGCAGTTCAACTAGATCCGAAAAATCCCATTTTTTGGAGTGGAATGGGACTTTCGTATAATTATTTGAATGAATACAACCTTTCAATTCAGGCTTATGAAAAAGCAGCTCAATTGAACCCAAAAGACGATGTTTCGTGGAGCAATCTTGGTTATATGCAATATAAAAATAAAAATTACAGCGAATCAATTTCTTGCTTTGAAACTGCTCTTGAATTAAACCCTGAAAATAAATACGCTTGGAATGGACTTGGGAATTCGTACATATTAATTAAAAATTATGAAAAAGCATTGATGTGCTACGAAAAAGCAATTAAAATAGATCCATTATACGGTGAACCTAAAAAAAGTAAATCATTGATTTTAGCATAACTAAAAAATTATTCCTTTTTTGATTTTAAATTTTCAAGGAATTTTATCTGTTCAGTAATAAACTCGTTATATGGCGTTTTAATTCCAAATCCTTTTGCACCGGATACCACTGCACCGTTTAAAAAATCTATTTCTGTGATATTTCCTTTTGAGATATCCTGAAGCATTGAAGAGTGGTGTGCAGCAGTATTTGGAAGCTGAAACTCTTTTAAATATGTTAAATATTCTTCGGGAGTATTCCATGGGAGAATTACTCCTTTTTTTGAAGTTACTTCAAATATTTCCGATACAATATTTTTAATTATATTCCAAGAGTGTTCATTTGAAAGTTCACCGTAAGGTACATTCATAACTGCTCCGAGAGGGTTTAATGCACAGTTGTAAATTGTTTTTGACCATATCGCACCTTGAATATTTTCTGTTTCATTTACAGGTATTCCAGAACTTTTTATCAATTTTACAAAAGTTTTTACCGCATTATCAGTTCCATTTGGAAATCTTCCTAGAGTCATCGGCCCCCCCTCTACTGAAACATGGACTTTTGCATTCCCCATCCATTCAAAACCCGTTATAATAGTTCCACCAATTATCTTATTGGTGTATCTCGAGATTATTTCTTCGTTTCCGACACCATTTTGGATGCTTACAACATTTTTACCTTTTATAATGTCTTTAAACTGCTCGCAGATTGATTCTGTTGCAAGCCCTTTTGAAGATATAATAATATAATCAAAATCGCGTTTTGGAACACTTTCAGAAGCTTCAAAATTAAAGGTTCCTTCCCCCCATATTCCAGTCATTTTAAAACCAGATTCGCGTATGATTTTTGCATTTCTCTCTCTCGTTACTGCAAAAACGTCTGCTACTTTTGATAATTTAGCTGCCAAACATAATCCGACAGCACCTGCCCCGATAATCAAAACATTCATTTAAAAACCCTCGTTTTACGTAAACTAAATTTAATTTAAATATCTGTAAAAATAGTATTAAAAGATTTAGATAAATAGTTAAAAATAAAAAATGTTTTTCTTATTTTAAAATTTCCTGAACTCGCCCAACAGCCCCATCTTCAAGCCTTACCTTTATTCCGTGTGGGTGGTAGCTTGAATTTGTAAGAATGTCTTTTACAATTCCGGTAGTTAATTTACCAGTTTTTTGGTCTTTTTTAAGAACTATATTTACTTTTAATCCGGCCGTTATTTCAGACCTATTTTTTCCATTCATATCTTTCACATTAAAATTTTATTTTTAATTTATCGCCTTTTTCAGAGATATAAACTCCAAACAATACCAAAATTGCACCAAATATCGCATAAAAATTTGGTATATTTTTTAAGATTATTGAATCTGCAATCATTGCAACGATTGGGATAAAATAAATCCCGTTATTTGTAGTGCTTGCTCCTGCAAGTCTTATTGACCTATTCCAAAACAAATACGCTATTGCCGAACAAAAAATTGCAAGGTATAGTACCGCAAGAGTTAATGGCAGATTTAAAAATACCCCTAAATCTAAAGCGCCTTTTGAGCCAAACTCAATTAACATGAATGGCACAGACAGTAATGCTCCAATTAACGTTATGTCCCTTGTAACTTTTAAGTTATCGTGTTTTTCAAGCTTTTGAATTACAAAGGTGTAGAGAACCCATGAAAGAACTGCTCCAATCATTAACAAATCCCCGATAGGATTTAATTCCAATATCAACCTTCCATTCAATATCAAAACCGAAACTCCAAAAAGTCCGATTAAACTTCCGAAGTATTGTATTTTACTTGGAATTCGCCTTTCAACTAAATCTGACACTATCATATAAAATAAGGGTACCGTTGCTGCAATCAATGCTGCATTAGTTGCAGTAGTGTATTCTAATGCCACGTTTTCAAATATAAAATAGGAAGTAATCCCTAAAAAACCTGCAAACACCAGATTTAAAAAATCTTTTTTCGAATAACTTGGAAAAGTTCTTATTAAAACAATTAAAATCAGTGCAGCAATTGCAAAACGTATAAATCCCAAGGTAATTGGCGGAATATATACTAAAATGATTTTTGTCGCCACAAATGAAACTCCCCAAAAAATTACGGTTAAAAACATTAACAAAATACCTAATGATTTGTCATTCATAAATCCACCAGATAATAAAAGACTAAATAAAGTAATCTCTAAAAAAACAGAAAATTTAAGTAAAAGTTAAAAAATTAAAAAGAATTATTCTTGTGTTTCAGCAGCTTCTTCTACAGGTGCTTCAACAGCAGCTTCTTCTACAGGTGCTTCAACAACTTTTCCAAATTCTAAAACTTCTGATTTGAAGATTTCTACTCTTTTTAATGGGAACATTTTTTTACAGTCGCCGTAGATTTTTGAACCTAAGCCACCCATTAACATAGCGTGTACGAATTCAGCGAATGCTGTTTCTTTTGCCATGTCTTTGATGATTTGTTCCATTTTAACTCTGATTTCTGTTTTGTGGTGGTCTCTTGCTCTTACAGCAGTTAAAACTAATGCTTTAACTCTTAATTTGAAACCATCTTTTGTTCTTACATCAACGATTGCGTTGATTTTGCTTCTTCTTCTTCTAACTTGTGATTTTAAGTATTCTCTTGTTGTGTCGTGACCTACAAACTGTGATGTAGCGTTGTTTCCACTTACACCATCAACTTTGAAGTACATTCTTGTCATGTGTTTTGAATGTTCGTTTGTTAAGTCTCTTAAGCTGATTTCTGAAATCCTACCGATCAATGTTGCAGGGTCGTTTGCAGGGGTTTGTCCGATTACGTCTCCACCGAATGATTGTGGTGTGTAAATATCGTACCATACTTTGGATTTCCATGTATCTTTGGCCACTCTTTTTCCTTTAGCGGACCTAGCTTTCATTCTTGCCATTGTTACACCTCATTATAACATATATTCGGTTAAATCTGTGTAATCTCTAAGTGGTTTTACAGGTTCACCGTATATTCTTTTGATTTTACGGGCTAATTCCCTTGAAAAATTTCCTTTTTCAGTTTTTATTTGTTTAATTCTAAAGAAGTCTCGTCCTGCACGGTAGATCTTCTTTTCTTCAAATACGAAATCTTGTGGAACAAGTATGTTGAAAGAATATGTACTTTCTCTCGAATTTATAGATATGCCAACTTTTTTAGGAACATCTACTGATTTTGCCCATATCATCTTTAAATCTTGTGCAGCGGATGAGGAAACCCTTCTTGAATCCTCAGTCTCTAATGCAGTTATTTCAACAGATTCACCAAATGCAAGGATTGTATCCTCGATTTTTAAAACTTCATCTGTTGCGATTTGAATTACAGACTGTTCTGATTCGTCGTATCTGCTTATCACTATTTTAATGTCTTTTAATTTGAAATTTTTTTCTATATCGTGTACAGTTCCACATTCCTGACACTTTACAGTAAGTTTCAAATGTTTTTTTGTGTCCCTTTCTTTCAATACTTCATGAGGGGTTACTTCATCGCAACCAGGGCATTCGAGATATAGTTCTTCCATTTAAATCACATAACTCTTTTTAAGAAGAATTATCTTCTTGGTCTTCTTTGGAATCTGCCTCTTTGTCTAGGTGCAGAATTCATTTTTACTTTAACGTTCATTGCTTTTTCGAGGAAATCATCGTAAGTGAATGGAACTTCTTCGCCAATAAGTCCTCTGTTTTTCATATATTCTCTTGCAATAAGGTAGTACATTAAAGATACTGATTTTCTACCTTTGTTGTTTGTTGGGATAATGAAGTCAATGTGTGCTGTTAAGTGTTCTGTGTCGCACATACCGACAACAGGGATTCCGATTTCGATTGCTTCTTTTAATGCTTGTTTGTCAACTCTAGGGTCGCTCAAAAACAAAACTTCTGGTTCAGCAAACTTTTTAGCTGAAGGGTTTGTTAAGGTACCTGGAACGAACCTTCCTGCTACCGTGTTTATTCCTGTAACCTGTCCGAACTTTTTCAAAGGGCCTACTGAGTAAACTCTTCTTGTAACAGCCATGATGTCTTCAGGCTCGTAGTTTGATAAGAATTTAGCAGCGAGTCTTAATCGTTCGTCAGTTTTTCTAACGTCTAAAACATATAATCCGTCAGCTCTTACTCTGTAGATAAATCTTCTCATATCTTCAGTTTTTTGCTGAGTACCGATGTGTATCCCAGACGCCAAATAGGTGTCTAAGGTCGTCAATAGATTTTCATCTGACATTTTTCTTCCTCCAAAAAAGTGGTTTCTTGACTTTGTTAAAATAAAGCCTTTTACGGTAATTTTTTTTATTCCAATTGTGTTTTAGTTTTTCAAATTCGAAAATTGACTATTAGAAAAATTTAAACAGTATATGAATATGTGATTTAATATATATAGTTTTCCTAAAAGCAGATTTTCTGGGCATAATAACCGATATTTGAACTTACTTTTTTATAATTTTTAAAAAAGCTTTAAATAAAGTTACTTCCTTAAGTGATAATTCGGATTAAACTATAAAGACTTTGATGTTCACATATTATGAATTATTTTATAATTATAAGGAATATAATATTGCATTATCTCGGATATTACGGATAATATTGGTGGAACAAATGGACTTCACGTTAATTGCAGGTGTCCTTGGAGGACTCGCATTATTCATTTATGGTATGAATTTAATGGGTAATGGACTTCAAAAAGTTGCAGGAGATGGATTAAAGCGACTTATAGAGGTTTTGACCAAAAATAAATATCTTGGTGTTTTAGTTGGAACTGTTGTAACGATGTTGATTCAAAGCAGCAGTGCAACAACAGTCATGGTTGTTGGTTTTGTAAATGCATCGTTAATGAACCTCAGTCAGGCGATCGGGGTAATCATGGGTGCAAATATCGGTACTACAGTTACTGCACAGCTTGTAGCATTTAAATTAACCGACATTGCGCCATTGATTGTTGCATTCGGGGTAATCATGCAACTTGCCTCAAAAAAACGAAAGCACTCAGACATTGCAGAGGTTCTGATTGGTTTTGGTATTTTATTTATCGGAATGCATACAATGTCAAGTGTACTAAAACCGCTTGCAGCAGAACCATTCTTTACAAATATATTAATGAACCTTGAAAACCCAGTTCTTGGATTGCTCGTTGGACTTGGAATGACACTTATGATCCAAAGCAGCAGTGCAACAATTGGACTTTTGATTGCAGTGGCGTCAACAGGTGCATTGAGCCTTGCTGTTGCATTCCCAATATTATTTGGTGACAACATCGGAACCTGTGTTACCGCCCTTTTATCAAGTATCGGTGCAAACAGGACTGCAAAAAGAGCTGCTCTCATGCACTTACTCTTTAACGTTATGGGTGCAATGATATTCATGGTTTTAATCTACACAACGCCGTTAATTTCGTGGATCCAGAGTTTGAGTGCAGGAAGTATTGAAAGACAGATTGCAAACGCGCACACAATATTTAACGTTACAAACACGCTGATAATGCTCCCCTTTGCAGGATTTTTCGTCTATGCGGTTGAAAAATTAATTCCAATAAAAGATTATGAAAAAGAATTCATGCCGGTAAAACATCTTGATTCAAGGATTATTGTTGAAATGCCATCGATTGCGATCGGACTTGGAATAAAAGAAGTTGTAGAGATGGGAAAGTTTGTACGTGAAAACTTAAGACTTGCAAAAGATGCATTTGTAAACAAAAACGTTCAAATTATCAAAGAAGTGCATGAAAAAGAAGGCATTATAGACACGATGGCCCATGAAATTACAAACCACCTAATTGAACTTTCGAATCAGGAAATTTCAGACACTCAAAAATTAAAAATTACAAGTCTTATAAGTAATGTTACAAGTCTTGAAAGAATCGGAGATCTTGCAGAGGATATTGCAGATCATGCTGAAAACGTAATTGAAGATAACGTTGAATTTACAGGTACTGCAATTGAAGAAATAAACCTCATGTTTGAGAAGGTAATGACTGCCTTAGAAACTGCGATTGAAGCTTTTGAGAACGAAGACGAAGTATTAATTGAAAGAGTAACTTTCCTCGAAGATGAAGTTGACAATCTTGAAAAATCATTTAGAAAACAGCATATACAGAGATTAAATGCTAAAGAATGTGCCCCAAAAGCAAGCATTATATTTTTAGATGTCATTGGATACCTTGAAAGAATATCTGACCACGCTGTAAAAATTGCAACTGGCCTTGAAGAAGAAGAATTTGATGCATAACTTACTTTTTTAATTTTTAAGTTGAAATAAAGTAAAAATAACTTATATTTATAGTTCATTTAAGTCCTTACAAATGCAAAATTCGCAAATAGAAAGTTCATTTGATTGTGCATTTTTTATTGGGCAGTAGTAATTTCCGTTTTTTTCAATTATTTGCTTTCCGCCAGGAAATCTTGTCGTTAAAGCGTGAAGTGGCCTTTTATTTATAAAAATCAGATAATTTATAACTGTTTTTACAAGTTTTTCGTAAGAATTTCTGCCCATTTTCTTGGAACCCATACTACAGAGCCTTAAATCGACTTTTTTTATTTCTTCTTCATCGATTTCAAAATCTTCAATTTCTTCTTCGGTTTTATTCTTTATTTCCCTCAAAACTTCTGGAAAAAATGTAAAAAAATCTTCAAGATATCCTTTTTTATAATCTTCGGGTAAATAAGTCATATCTTTTTCTAAATAGACTTTTGCATTCATTAAATCAAAAATACTTACATCATAAGATTCTTCCTTAAGTTTAGAGAATAATTTTCGACTATTCATGAGTTTCCCAAAATATAAATTTATGAAATAATTTTTAATCTATCCAATTATCCAAAGATTCTTTCGACACCAAAACATATCACTGCAACAATTACTCCCCCAAGAACCATCTTTAAACCAGATGTTATTAGATTGTTCCTTGAAAGCTTTCCAATGAATATTCCAAGACCCAAGAGTATCAATAACGTGAGTGCTATTGCCATTATTAAAGCAAAAGACGGATCAAATACAAAAAATGGAATTACCGGAATTATTGCCCCCAAACAGGTTGATAAACCATCGTAAGTTCCACTATACATTGTTTTGTTTATTTTATACTGATATTCGTGAGTTCCTTTTAAATTCCCGTTACCGATTAAAAGGCTTTTTTCTTTTTTCTCCCGTTCTTCTTCGATCATTGCACGTTCTGCAGTTAGTGCTCCGAGTATATTTGATATACCGTTTGCAATTCCACCACCGATTCCTGCTGCAATGATTATAGAAGTTTCGCCACCACTTGCACCAATAACTACACCGAGTGTCGAGAGCGAACCGTCGATTAAACCCCTCACAACATATCTTGTATCAAATTCTCTTTTGAAATTTTTTAAAACTTCCTTAATTTCCACTAAAAATCCCCTTTTGATGTTTAAACATTATTCTAACTTATCATCGGCAACATGCCATATCAAATTATCGAGAATGCTGACTTCTACAATGTTATCTGCTTTTTTAATTAACTTGTCACAATCCTTGCTCAAATTAAGGAGGTGAAGTTGTTTTCCATGTTGAGTATATTTCTCTGCAACACTATTTATTGCTTCGATTGCAGAATGGTCGTAAACCCTTGATTTGTTAAAGTCGATAACAACATCAATCGGGTCATTTTGATAATCAAACAGGCTCTTGAATTTCGATGTTGATGCAAAAAACAAAGGGCCGTGAAGCATGTATACTTTTTTGTTCTTCATAGATTTTGTACTTGCCCATATATCTTTTCCACGATTCCATGCAAAAACGAGTGCTGCAAGAATAATTCCCAAAAATACGGCTGTTGCAAGGTTAAATACAACCGTCATAATCGACACAACCGCAATAATTGCTGCATCAGAGCTCGGGATTTTTTTCAATATTCTAAAGCTGGACCACTCAAAAGTGCCGATTACAACGATAAACATGACCCCGACAAGTGCTGCAAGCGGAATCATTTCAATTATTGGTGCACCCCATACAATAAATACCAGTAACAATATCGCAGCGGAAATTCCTGAAAGCCTGCCACGTCCGCCACCCCGAATATTTATCATACTCTGGCCAATCATCGCACAGCCACCCATTCCGCCAAAGAATCCATTTAATATGTTTGCAATACCCTGACCGATGCACTCCCTGTTACTCCTACCGCGAGTTTCAGTTAATTCATCAATTAGCCTTAATGTCATTAATGATTCAATTAATCCGACACATGCTGCTAAAAATGAATACGGGAGAACTGTTTTAACTGTATCCCAATTTAGAGGAACATTTGGCAATGAAAATGAAGGAACCGAAACTGCAAGTGTTGTTCTTAATGGATCTATCGATTTTATAAAATCAAGCACCGTTAAAACGGTGTATCCTGCATTATTTAAGAAATACGAAATTATTGTTACAGTGATGATTGCTACAAGCGTTGCAGGAACTGCACGTGTGATTTTTGGCAGGAATATTGCAATAATCATTGTTATTGCAATTAAAACAAGCATTATCGAAAGAATTGGCCATGGAAATAAATTTCCATCTGCACCATAAAACTGCCCGATCTGAGATAAAAATATTATTATCGCAAGCCCGTTTACAAATCCAAGCATTACTGGGTGCGGAATAAGCCTTACGAATTTACCTACCTTTGATATTCCAAAAAATACCTGAATAATTCCCATGAAAAGTACTGCGATGAAAAGATATCCGAGTGCAGATTCCATTCCAGCAGTTTGAACCTTTGAAATTACCAGTGGAGCAAAAATAACTGCAACAGCACCTGTGGCTCCGCTTATCATTCCTGGCCGTCCACCAATTAATGCAGTTACAATTCCCATGATAAATGCGGCATAAAGCCCGATTGTAGGGTCGATTCCAAGAATAAATGAAAATGCAATTGCTTCTGGAACCAGCGCCAGTGCTACGGTTAATCCAGACAATACATCATTTTTTACACTTCCATTTTTTGGAATTACCAGGTCTACTATTTTATTTTTTAAATCCTTAGTCTCATACGAGTTTATTTTTTCATTCATTTTTAAATACCTTATATTTTATTGATTAAACGATTATTTCTTTTTAAATTATTTTTTAAGATTTACAATATTTTCTGCAAGTTCGTAATTTACAAAAAAGTCATCGAGTATGTTTTTTAAAGAACCGACTGAATTAGTTTTAATATTAACTTTAATCTCATCATTATCAAATTTAGTATCGATAATAAGCCCATCATCTACATCGTCGACTTTTAAGCTGTTTACAATTTCCTTTTTTGAATTGTAAGTCATTTCAAAATCTATTTTCATAAAAATCATTCTTTTAAATTTTTAAAATCGAGCCCTCTTTTTTTAAGCTCTTCGTATATTTCATCAGAAACTTCCGGACACTTTAACGCTTCTTCAGCCTCTTCACGAGTCATAAGGTCGTACCTAATCATTGCAGAAATTCTATCATATTCAAAACTAAATCCATGCTTTTTCTTAAATTCTACAAGTGCTGGAGCAAGTACCAGACAGTTTGTCGTGTATCCACCGAGATCGGGTTTTTCCCAAGGAATTTCTTTTAATATATTGTATCTATCTTCTTCTGTTAACTTGTATGCAACAAGGAGCCTTAACATATTTATTCCTTTTTTCATCTCCCGTATTGCAGTTGTACCAAATGGAAGTTCGTGTCCCGTCACAATTGTGTCGATATTCGTCTGCCTTGCAAACTGCCATATTTCGTGCATGTTCATGTCAGAACATACCCTGCATGGAGATTCGCCTTTGGAAATAGTTTCTTTAAAGAATTTCGTAAAATCCTTGTTTATTACAAGCCAGTCTACTCCAAAATGCTTTGCAACGTTTTTACAGTTTGTAAGTGCTTCTTCTGCTAAATAGCCGTTATCAACAGTTACACATAATGGCCGGATTCTAAGCTCTTTTACGAGCAAATACAACGCAACAACACTATCTTTTCCGCCGGAAAAACCAAGAATACAGTTATATTTGTTATTCCTAATTCTGAGTTCGTCTAAATATTCCATTACTTCGTTTCTCATTTCTTCGAAGTTTCTTGGAAATTTTAGGGCGTTTAAGCATTCAATACAGATGTTTTTTCCTTCGTGTTTGAACATCGGGCGTGTTTTGCTGTTGTGGAGGCAAATTTCGCAGTCTACCGTGTTTTTTCCTTTAATTTTTTCCATGATCTTCAACCAATACTAACTACTTGATTAAATTACTTAAATACATAACTCCAATAAAAATGAAGTTCACAAAAATTCGTTCTAAATTTAGAGCTTGATTTTCTTTTTTAAATTATATGTCCATTATTGCAATAATAACATATACTGCTTTTAAAAAAAGTTTAATATTGTCTAAAAAGCATACTTAATCCTAAAGGGGTGGAAAATGGATATTCAAATGATTGCCATTATTGCCGTACTTGCGATTGGAGTTGGGTTTTTAAAAGGGGCGAAAATTAAATTATAAAAAATATAATGACACTTCTTTTTTAAATTTTAAAGAAATCCCGCCAAATCTAATTATTTCAAATTTTAAAAAGAATATCTTTAATTTTTAAGTCTATTTTATAATTTCAACCAGTTTTAGAAAAATACTTTAATATAAAACGTGCAATATTATATACGTTTAAATAGTATTTTAAAAAAAGCCTAAAAATCTGTGCATTAACAAAATTATAAAAATTTCCCTTGTTTATTACGAGTTCGGCCCGGTGAATACAATGGATTTAAGAAAAAAGATAAGAATCGTGGAAGATTTTCCAATAAAAGGAATAAGCTTTAAGGATGTAACTCCAATTCTAAAAGACCCAAAGGCTATGAAACACACCACAAAAGAGATTACAAAATACCTCGAAGATAAAAATATCGATATTATAGTTGGCCCAGAAGCCCGCGGTTTTTTATTTGGTGTTCCAGTTGCCCATGAGCTTGATATCGGGTTTGTTCCAGTTCGAAAACCAGGAAAATTACCTTTCAAAACATTTTCAGTGGATTACGCACTTGAATATGGAACGGATAAACTTGAAATCCACAGCGATGGAATTGAAAAAGGCCAGAACGTTGCAATAGTTGACGACCTTCTTGCAACAGGTGGAACCGTTTCAGGAGTTAGTAAACTCGTTGAAAAAATAGGCGGGCACGTTTCAGCGCTTAATTTTGTAATCGAACTCACAGAATTAAAGGGGAGGGATAAATTAAAAGGATACGACATACAGTCGCTTGTTAAATACGATTTATAACGCTTTTTTTAAATACTAATTATTTTAATTTTGGTGAAGAATATGGTTGAATTATTGGCCCCTGCAAGAGATTTATCGGGCTTGATCACTGCATTCAATAACGGTGCAGATTCAGTATACTGCGGACTAAAAGAAATGAGTATGCGTGCAACTGCCAAAAATTTCGAGAGAAACGAGCTAATCGAAGGCATTAACTTCGCACACACCCAAAATAAAAAAGTATACCTCTGCACAAACACCGTAGTTTACGAAGATGATATTTTAAATTTAAATGAAATACTCGAATTTGCTAAAACTGCGGAAGTTGATGCCGTAATTGTAAATGATATCGGTGCAATGAGCCTTGCAAAAGAATTAGGACTTGAAGTTCACGTGAGTGTTCAAAACAACATTACAAATTCAAAAACTGCTGAATTCTTTTCAAAATTTGCAAGTCGAGTTGTTTTGTCAAGAGAACTCACATTAACCCAGATTAAACAGATTAAAGAAAATTTAAAAATAAATAAAGTTGATTTAGAACTTGAAGGATTTATTCACGGAGCACTCTGCACTGCAATGAGTGGAAGGTGTTATTTGAGTTCATATTTATTTAATAGAAATGCAAATTGTGGGGATTGTTTGCAACCATGCAGAAGATCTTGGAAATTGGTAAATGAACATGCTGATGGAACTCATGAGCTAATTTGCGAAGGAAAATATCTTCTTTCACCAAAAGACCTCTGTATGATTGAACATATTCCTGAACTGATTGAAGTTTTTGACTGCTTTAAAATTGAAGGAAGGGCTAAAAACGTAGATTACGTGATGCGTACAACAAAAACCTATCGAGAAGCTATTGATTCTATAATTGATGGAACTTACGAAGAAAAACTCCCGACATTCAAAAAAGAACTCGATAAAATATATAACAGGGGATACGATACAGGATTTTATTTCAGAGATATTACCTGCAATACCGATTTGCAGTACGAATTTGAAGGAAATATTTCCCCTTACAAAAAAATCGAAGTTGGAAGGGTTGTAAATTACTTTAAAAAAGTAGGCGTTGCAGAAATCACCCTTATTGATGATTTAAAAGTTGGAGATAGTGTTTTGATAACTGGGCCGACCACAGGATGCGTTGAAGAAAAAATTGAATCGATGCAGGTCGAAGGCGAAAACATTAACTCTGCTAAAAAAGGTCAGAATGTTGGAATCAAACTTGAAAATTTAGTAAGGGAAAATGACAAAATTTACATTCTAAAAGACGAATAATTTAGTTTTTAAATTAAAATTCCGAAATTAGTACAGCTAAATTTTTATATCTAGAAGTATGAATTATGAATATAAATCTTATGGTGATTATATGAAAGAAGACAAGATGTCCAAATTTGCACATATTACAAGCGTACACCCATGTTACAATGAAAAACTCCACCACAAAATCGGCAGGGTTCACTTGCCAGTTGCGCCAAAATGTAACATCGCATGCAGATTCTGTAAAAGATGTATTGGAAAAGAATCAGTCTGTGAAGATAGACCTGGAGTTTCACACCACATTATGAAACCAGCAGAGGTAGAAAACTACCTAAACGGATTATTGGAAGAAAGTCCAAACATTAAAGTTGCAGGAATTGCTGGACCAGGAGACAGTTTATTCAATGAAGAAACTTTCGAAACTTTGGCAATAATACAGGAAAAATTCCCAGATTTAGTCAGATGTCTTTCAACAAACGGGCTTTTACTTCCAAAATATGCTGAAAGATTGGCAGACCTTGGGGTAAAAACAGTAACAGTAACTGTAAATGCGGTAGATCCAAAAATTCAGGCACAAATTGTTGACTGGGTATACTACGAAGGAAAAGTTTACCGTGGAGAAGAAGGTGCTGAAATACTGATCAAAAACCAGATTGAAGGAGTTAAAAAACTAGCAGAATTGGGCGTTGCAGTTAAAATTAACACGGTATTGATTCCTGAAATAAACATGGATCATATTGTGGAAATTGCAAAAACTTTCGAAAAAGATGCGTTCATTCACAACGTAATTCCTTTAATTCCAATGTACAAAATGGAAAACTTGAGAAAACCAACCTGCGATGAAATAAGCGGTGTAAGGGATAGTGCAGAAGAATACCTCCACCAATTCAGAGCATGCCAACAGTGCAGGGCTGATGCCGTAGGGCTTGTAACCGAGCACAAAACTATTGGAGAAAAAGGTAAGGAGTTAAATATTTACGACTTAAAACACTTCTCACACTAAACTTCTTTTTTTAAATTCTATTTTTTAACCACAAGGTATAAATGATACTTTTTAAAGATAAAGGCTAAGATAAGAAACATGATTTTTAAAGGTGTTATTTATGGAAAATGTAGTAATTACCGTCGTTGGTGTTGATAAACCCGGTATCGTTGCAGCAGTTACAAAAGTTCTCGCAGAAAACAGTGCAAATATCGTAGATATCAGGCAGACAATCATGGAAGACTTGTTCACAATGATTATGCTTGTAGATATCTCCAAAATAAGTTCAGACTTTTCAGAATTAAATGCGGCTCTTGATAAACTTGGATCA
Organism: Methanococcus maripaludis; assembly: GCF_013760955.1. NCBI lineage: Archaea > Methanobacteriati > Methanobacteriota > Methanococci > Methanococcales > Methanococcaceae > Methanococcus > Methanococcus maripaludis. The sequence goes on from NZ_JACDUL010000004.1 coordinate 83,503, forward strand.
GAAATCGGAGTTAAAATAAATGTGCAACACGAAAACATATTTAAATACATGCACAGAATTTAATTTTTTAAAAAATACTTTTTTTAAACTTTAAACTAAAAATTAAAAAAGAATTAATATTTGAAGTAATTATTTGAAGTTTTTGAGTTCTTCCTGAAGTTTTATTGCCTCATTCATCCATTCTTCTTCGATTGGCTTTTCTGATGCAACCATAACTACAGTTTTATCCCGAATTGTTTTTCTAACCCTCATTCCTTCAGGAAAAACACGGTTCATAAAATCAAGGACTCTATCGACAAAATCATCCTTTGCATCGTGAATTACCATGTTTAAATCAACCTCAGAATCCGTAACAATCTCAAATCTTGAAGGCTGGTCCATAACATTTATTTTTGATAAAAGTTCAGTTGCGTAAGTTTCATCGTCAATTATTAATTTAGTTATTTTTTTTCCGTTCGATTCCTTTGCTTCATCTATTGTTGCAATATCCCTCAATCTTATCAATTTTGAAGTTGATTTTGGCAGAATTCCAATTATAAAATATGGAACATCTTGCTTACAGATCATTTTTGTCTTTATGATAGATTTTCCCAAAACGAGGTCTTCGAGAGATGTTTGAATAATTCTTTCGTAAATTGCTTTTCCAGCTTCGTCATTGCATTCGACATCGATATAAGCCATATTACCCCTGAATCTTAAAAATGGATGATTATTTTCTTAAAGTAATATATTGCAAAAATAGTATATAAATAAAGTCTTAGCCACCAGATACAATTGGAACCAGTCTTAAAGTATCGTTTTCAGAAAGAGTATCTGTTTCAGAAAGAATTTCGCCATTTCTAACAACAAGATTGTCTTTTATTTTCATTTTTTCGATGAAATCTCTTAACTTTGCATTTTCTGGCAGTTCAATTTCGGACATTTCTCCTGCATTCTTTATAAAAATTTTCAAAAGAACCACCTGAATTTTAAAATAATAAAAAATAGTTAAAAATGAAAAATAAATAAATTATTCTTCTTTTTCAAGACCGCACATTTTTCTTAATTTTGCACCGACTTCTTCGATTTGTAATTCTCCTTCGAGTCTTCTCATTGCTTTTAAATGTGCGTGGTTTACTTGTTTTTCAAGAACGAATTCTTTTGTGAATCTTCCGTCTTGGATTTCTTTTAAGATTTCTTTCATTGCAGCTTTTGAATCAGCAGTTACAATTCTGCTTCTTCTTGTAAGTCCACCGTATTCTGCAGTGTTACTTACGTCGTTCCACATGTTTTTGAATCCTTTTTGGTAGATTAAGTCAACGATTAATTTCAATTCGTGGCATGTTTCAAAGTATGCCATTTCTGGTGCGTATCCTGCTTCTACGAGTGTTTCAAATCCTGCTTTGATTAATTCGGTAACTCCACCGCATAAAACAGCTTGTTCACCGAAAAGGTCAGTTTCTGTTTCTTCTTTAAATGTTGTCTGGATAACTCCAGCTCTTGATAAACCGATTCCTTTTGCCATTGCTGAAACAATGTCAAATGCGTTGTTTGTTGCATCTATTTCGATACAGATTAAACCTGGAACACCGAAACCTTCTTCGTATGTTCTTCTAACCATTTTTCCAGGTGATTTTGGAGCAACTAAAACCACGTTAACTCCTTTTGGTGGAACAATGAATCCATAGTGGATGTTAAAACCATGTGAGAAACTGAGTGTTTTTCCTTCTTTGAGGTATGGTTTTATTTGAGCATCGTAAACTTCTGCCTGTAATTCGTCAGGGATTAAGATGTGGATGATGTCAGCTTTTTCAGCAGCTTCTTCGATAGTCATTACATTGTGACCGTCTGCTTTAGCGTTTTCCCACGAAGCTCCATTTTTCCTTAAACCAACAACAACGTTTAATCCACTGTCTTTCATGTTTAAGGACTGTGCTCTTCCTTGACTTCCGTAACCGATTACTGCAATTGTTTTTTCTTTTAAAGCATCTAATTTAAAATCTGAGTCATAGAATACCTTCATTGTCTTCACCTCTAATCTCACAAACTCTTATATTATAATCCTATATAATGTTAACATCGAATACTGATTTGTATCCGCAAATATATTAATTTAGTATAATTAACAGTTAAAATCATGATATTTATAATTTCCCCATTTAACAAACAAAGAACGTAGAACGCTTATTTTTTTAGTAGATATTTAAACATATAAGATGACGATTTTTAAGTGTTATATGAAAAACGATTAACTTATCGTTATTCATTTTGTCGAGATTTTAAGTTTCGAATGAATTTTCCATAACTCCCCAAATGGCATTATTATTTCTGATTGATAGCTTTGAAAGTTGTGCTAGTTTATCTAAAAAAGTAAGTTTTCATACAGTACGTGCTTTTAACTTATGATTTAAGCTTGAATCAGAAAAAACAGTACATTCATTAAATTAATTATTATTTAATAACCACATTAAACTTCTTTTTGATATTTAAACAATAAATTGGAAATTAAACCTTTAAACTATTTATAATATCTTTAATAGAAATATAACCATTGATTTAGATCGGGTGGAATATGGCAGATTCTATGGGCACTCATAAAGATAATTACGACATATTTGGAGATTTTGAGATCGAATCTCTGCCTAATGGTTGTAAAATAGTGGGATATCATGGCAATTTTGGAGATTTAGATATACCTACTGAATATTACGGTAAACCAATAATACATATCGAAGATAATGTTTTTAAATTTAAAAATTTGACGAGTGTGGTTATTCCTAACTCGGTAACCAGTATTGGAGAAGGGGCTTTTTCACATAATCAGTTGAAGAGTTTGGTTATTCCAGATTCTGTGACTAATATTGGGAGAGGTGCTTTCGCATACAACCAGTTGAAGAGTTTGGTTATTCCTAACTCGGTAACCAGTATTGGAGAAGGGGCTTTTTTATACAACGTGTTATCAAATGTGGTTATTCCAGATTCCGTAATTAACATACGTGACGGAAGTTTTTCGAACAACCAGTTGAAGAGTTTGGTTATTCCTAACTCGGTAACTAGTATTGGGAGAGGTGCTTTTTCAAATAATCAGTTGAAGAGTTTGGTTATTCCAGATTCTGTGACTAATATTGGGAGAGGTGCTTTCTCGAACAACCAGTTGAAGAGTTTGGTTATTCCTAACTCGGTAACCAGTATTTTGGAAGGTGCTTTTTCACATAATCAGCTAAAAAACGTAGTTATTCCAGATTCTGTGACTAATATTGGGAGAGGTGCATTTTTATATAACTGGTTATCAGATGTGGTTATTCCAGATTCTGTGACTAATATTGGGAGATGTACCTTTTCACATAACGTTTTTGAAAACGAATCAGATATAAAACTAGGAAATGGATTTAAACGGTATATTATTTTTGACGAAAAGAATGGAACCATCAATGGAACCATTAGTAATATTGTTAAAAATTTAAATATTCCATCAAATATCGAAGGGATACCTGTAACCGCTATCGGGGAAGGGGCTTTTTCAGATGATCATCTGACAAGCGTGATTATTCCAGATTCCGTAAAAATTATCGGGGAAGGTGCTTTTTCACATAACCGGCTTACGAATTTGATTATTCCAGATTCTGTGACTAGTATTGGGAGAGGCGCCTTTTCGTACAATCAATTGGAGAGTGTGGTTATTCCTAACTCGGTAACCCGTATTGGAGTTTTGGCTTTCCATAATAACGAATTGTCAGACATAATTCTTCCAGAGTCCATAACATCCATAGAAAATATGACGTTTTCAGATAATCCCATAAAAACTGTGGTTATTCCAAAGTCCGTAATTAACATTGAAGATGGGGCTTTTACGACCATGCCGATGAGTTCTGAAAACTCCATTAAATTTGAAATTAAATCTATGCCTTATACTTACGCTGAGACGTATGCGAGGATAAATTGTATGCCCTACACAGGAATAACCCCATTAGAAGAATTACAAATTTATGAATCAAATCTTAAAAATTGTGAAAAGTACGTTTCATACCAGTTTGCAGAGAAAACAGATTATGACACTGCTTTAGAATGGTACAATTTAGCACGAAATGAACAAGATTATTCTAAAAAATACGAATATTGCAAAGAAGCACTCATCATATATCTAGAACTTTTGAATTCGAACCCATCAGATATCGATGTCCTTTATAATGCCGGGGTAGTGTATTATGCCCTACAAGAGTATGCCAAATGTAGGGCTATTTTATTAAAGTTACTTAAAATTAACAACACCCATGAAAAAGCTCTACAGCTTAGATTATTGTGTGAACAGGCAATTGAGCTTTTTAAAGTTGAACATAAGTAATTAAAAAAGTTATTTTTCAATAACTTCCAAAAACTCCCTCTTTGTATACATTTTATTATTTTTTGATTCTTTAAACTTAACATCCAACATTAAAAACGATTATACGAATAAAAGCCATCAATTGATGGATATATAGAAATAAAATAAACCCTTAATGGCATCTAGACTTGGTCATGATATCGAATAAATTACGATGAAAAGCGCAATTAATGTTACGGTGATTACAATGAATACGGGGTCGGTTTGGCTAAAAAAGACTCTTTGGAAACTTACAAAATTTTCAGAGGATTATTTCGCAATGCTTGTTATTTTAGGATCAATTATCGGTTTTTTAAATCCTGATTTATTTGGATGGTCACTGCCCCATATTTCACTTATTCTTGGAATTATCATGTTTGGAATGGGAATGACACTAAATAAAGATGACTTTAAAACAGTTTTGAAAAGACCTTTTGACGTAGTTTTTGGAACAGCTTTACAGTTTATTTTAATGCCGTTACTTGCTTTTTTTGTAGTTACGCTACTTAATTTACCAGGGGAACTTGCAATAGGCGTAATTTTGCTTGGTGCATGCCCCGGAGGAACTGCATCAAACGTGATAACTTATCTTGCAAAAGGAGACGTCGCACTCTCGGTTGCAATCACAACATTCTCAACACTTATTGCACCGTTAATGACACCCATACTTGTACTCGGGTTTGCAGGATCGTGGATAGATGTTTCAGCATACTCGATGTTTCTTTCAATTTTAAAAATTGTATTGATCCCAGTAATTCTTGGAGTTATTATCAACAATTTATTTGGAAAAAAAATAGATTCAATACGACAGATTTTGCCATTAATCTCTGTTGCTGCAATAGTTTTAATCGTTAGTGCGATAATAGGAGTTAATTCAGAAAAAATAATATCTTCAGGAGTTTTTGCTTTACTTGCAGTAATTTTACATAATGCATTTGGTCTTTTATTTGGATATATCGGATCAAAACTCGTTGGAATGGATGAAAAAAAATCAAGAGCAATTACAATAGAAGTTGGGGTTCAAAATTCAGGACTTGCGGTAGCACTTGCAACAATTTACTTCAACCCGCTTGCAGCAGTTCCCGGAGCAATTTTTAGTGTTTGGCATAATATTACCGGGCCAATATTAGCAAATTACTGGTCTAAAAAAGATAAAAATAAGCTTTTGGCATAATTTTCAGATTATAAATTATCTATAAATTTTTTTAAATCTAAAAAATTCTCTGGTTTTACATATATTCTAAACCAGTCATCCTCGAAACCCCAAAATATCGAAGGTATTTTCTTTTCATTTAATAATAAATAACCATAAAAAAGTCTCGATAATTTATCCAAAATATCAATTTCTCTAAATTCAGATATTAATTCAATTTTATCGTTTCCATAAGGTGCCCTAACTCCAAATATCCCCAATTTCTCAGAATGTACATCTTGAAACACCAAAGTATCGTAATTGCATAATTTTAAAAAGTATGCATTTAGTGTATTCATTGAAATATCATTCCTTCACACATCCACTCTTCATAAACACATACCTCTTTAAAAGGATGATTTCTCGATACGATATTTTCCCAAATCTGATTTAAGGGCGCTTTTAAATAATAAGTTCTGGTTTTTATATCCTCACCATTCATGAGTTCCACCTAAAAAGATCCCCTAACATAATTAAAACTAAAAGAATCGAATAGTTCAAAAGTTTAAACGCAATAATATATCCGACATCCTTGAATATATATTATTTGGGTAATCTAATCTTTAAAATTAATTTATACGATTAATTGGAGTTAATACGAAAAAAGAGAAAAAAATAATAGTAAAGTGCCATAAAATTAGTTTGGTATCGTCTTAATAAATCATATCCCACAATGGTTTTGGAATGCCGTAAACGAGTATTTCTTTTATTATGGATTCTTTTAAGCTCGATTCTACACGTTTTTCACAAGTGTTATGAACCTGTAATTTTTTTGGCACCCCTCCTGAATTATTCGATATAACACATCAGCACATTTATTTTCCCCAACTATTGATTTTGCAGTTAAGAGCGTGTTTTCATCAAGACCCTGAATTTTTTTTTCTATTTCATCGTCCTGATATCTGATATCATATTGCATATTCTCCCCCGTAATACCCGCCAAATTAATAGATTATTTTGAAATTTCTTACCGATTCATTATTTTTTAATGTTGTTGTGAACATTTAAAAATTTCTTTAATGGGTAATATATAATTATCGAAAAAGCATGCTTAATTATTTAAATTTTAAAAATCATAAATAATATTAGGTCATGATCTTCGATTTTATCCAAATTTCCGTTTTTTATGGTTATTGGTGATCTGAAGATTATTTCCTGTGACACTCTCTATTTCAGCTAAATTAGCTCGATGAGATAAAGTATTGTTTTTGGAGCCCCCCTTCAAAAATACTCAATTCCATATTTTTATTTTTTTGAAAAAAGGTTTAGTTAATTATAAAGTTTAAAAAAGAAAATTTATGCTTTATTTGATTTTAAGATTTTAGAACCCCTCATGAGTGCGGTGAGTCCAGTTCTTGCGATTTCTTTGATACCCATTGGCCTTACAAGGTCTAAAAATGCGTTTACTTTCTGTTCGTCACCTGTAATTTCAACGGTTAGTGTTTCAGTGCTTAAATCGATGATTTTTCCCCTAAATATGTTTGCATACTGGATTACCTGAGATTTACTATCCTCAGTTGGAGCATAAACTTTTACAAGACATAATTCTCGTTGTACTGACTTTTTACTATTTAAATCAGTTACTTTTATAACTTCGACGAGTTTATTCAACTGTTTTACAACCTGTTCGAGTACAGTGTCGTCCCCCTGAACAACAATAGTCATTCTTGCTACATCTGGGTTTTCAGTACTTCCAACAGTCATGCTTGAAATGTTAAACCATCTTCTGGTAAATAAACCTGAAATTCTCTGGAGTACACCTGGCTTGTGTAAAACCAGAACTGAAATGATGTGTTTGTGTTCCATGATAATCACCCGATTAGACCTTAGGATTAAGTATTTTTTTCATTTCGCTAAAGCATTGAGCTTTTGGAGTTGGTTCCTGTCTTTCCGGGAATAATATATTTGTCATGTTTCCTCCAGGGGGTACCATGTGTAGTGCTTCTGCCGGGTCGATTATAATATCAATTAAATATGGTTTTCCACTGTTTAATGCAGTTTTAAAGGCTTCGTTTATATCTTCAGGTTTTTCAACCCTCGAAGCATCGATCCCATAACTTTCTGCAAGTTTTATGAAGTCAGGTGTTTCTCCAAGGTGCACTGCACACTGGCGCTTTCCATAATAAAGATTCTGCCACTGGTAAACCATTCCAAGTGTCCTGTTATCAAATATTACAACAATAACGGGTATTTCATATTCTGCAATTGTAGCAAGTTCCTGTGAATTCATTAAAAATCCACCATCCCCCGTTACTGCAATTACGTTTGCATCGGGCCTTGCAAATTTAGCACCAATTGCTGCAGGGAATCCGAATCCCATTGTACCTTGCCCCCCTGATGAAATGAATGATTTTGGAGCGCTTGTTTGGAAGTAGTGTGCCATCCACATCTGATTTTGACCTACATCTGTTGTAAGAACTGTGTTTGTCAAACTTGGATCGACTTCTCGAATTGCGTTCATCATTTCTTTGATAACTTTCTGAGGCTTTATTGGGGTGTTGTCAAACTCCATTATCGGAAGTGACTTTTTCTGAAGTTTTTTAACATTTTCCATCCATTCTGTCTTATTAGCAATTTCTTTTTTCATTAAATAAATCAATATATCTTTTAAAATTGCTTTTGCATCCCCAACGATTGGAATATCTACCCTAACGTTCTTTCCAATTTCTGCGGGGTCTATATCAATATGAATAATCTTTGCATTGGGTGCAAATGTAGAAATGTCTCCAGTAATCCGATCTGAAAACCTGCATCCAATTGCAATTAAAACATCACTTTCGTAAACTGAGTAGTTAGAAGCTTGTGTTCCGTGCATTCCAACTAAACCGAGTGCAAGAGAGTGCTCTTCAGGGAAAACTCCCTTACCCATTAAAGTAGTGCATGCAGGGATTTGAGCGTATTCTGATAATTTTATAAGTTCTGGTGTTGCATTTGCAATTTGAACGCCACCGCCTGCAATAATAACAGGTCTTTGTGCGATTTTCATCAATTCCACTGCTTTTTTAATCTGTAATGGGTGTCCAAACTTGGTTGGTTTGTAGCCTTGAAGATTAATTTCTGCAGGAATTGGATATTTTTCTAAGTCTAATTCGTTATCCTGAACATCTTTTGGTAGATCGACATGAACTGCACCAGGTCTTCCGGTTTTTGCAATTTCAAATGCTTTTCTAAATATTTTTGGAATTTCGCTTGTTTTTTGAATCTGGAAATTGTGTTTTGTAATCTGCATGAAAATTCCAAGTGCATCAATTTCCTGAAATGCATCATTTCCGATTAATTTTGTTGGAACCTGTCCAGTTAATGCAACTACGGGAGAAGAATCTGCATGTGCGGTTGCAACTCCTGTAACAAGATTTGTAGCTCCTGGTCCAGACGTAGCAACACAAACTCCAACATTCCCACTTGCTCTTGCGTATCCGTCTGCCGCGTGTGCTGCAGCCTGTTCATGCCTTGTTAAAATGTGTACAAGGTCACTGTGGTACAGTGCATCGTAAAAGGGAAGTAATTGGCCCCCAGGGTATCCAAAGAGGACCTTCACATTTTCCGCTTCTAGGGCCTTCATCATAGCCTCTGCTCCTTTCATGAGATCACCAAGTAATAAAAACGTAATGGATTTGAAATTAATTCGTTTCTAGTTTATTAACTCAAAATCTTATATAAATATTATGAAAACATAAAATGGTTTAAAATCTGTCTGTTCGAATTATTTCTCATCCGCCATATATTAAATTAATCAAGTGAAATTATGATTTTAGGTATTTGCGATGGCCACAATTCAAGTGCATCATTGATCGATGAAAAAGAAATCATTTACGCAGCAAGCGAAGAAAGATTTACAAGAAAAAAGAATTTTAGAGGATATCCTGCAAATTCCATCGATTACGGAATTAATTCTTTTGTAAGTGAAAAGGATGAATTGTCAGCAATTACTGTTGGCGGGCAGTTTAGAAAGGGAGAAAGACTGAAAAAACTCAAAATACTTCAAGAAAATTTAGAAATTCCAATGTACTACTTTAACCATCATTTATGCCATGCTGCAAGCTATAAGCTATCAGATTTTAAAGAATGTTTGATTTTAACAATGGATGGTGGAGGGGATGGACTTTCTTCAACAGTATCTATTGGAAACGGTTCAAAAATAGAAACTATTGCTCAAAGTGATTTAATTGATTCCGTAGGAGATTTTTACGCATCAATTACCGAATTACTTGGATTTAAACCAATGGAAGACGAAGGAAAAGTAATGAGTCTTTCGAGTTTTGAATCGGATGATTCCAAAATTAATCTCGATATTATTGATTATAATGAAAAAACTAAATCTTTTAAGAATTATCTCGGAGTAATCGGTTCTGAATCAACAAAAGCATTGAAAAGAATTTTAGATTATTCAACCCCAAATAAGTCATATGATATTCAAATTTCAAAGTTTGTCCAAAGTAAATTAGAAGAAGTTGTTTTAAAACTTTTAAAGCAGTTTGTGGAAGAAACTGGAATTAAAAATATTGTATTTAGTGGAGGGGTTGCACAAAACGTTAAACTAAATAAACAAATAATCGAACAGGACTTTGTAGATAACTTGTACGTCCCCCCATTTACAGGAGATGAAGGATTATCCATTGGATCGTCGATTTTGTGCTCAAAACACGATTTTGATTTAAAAAATACATATTTAGGTTATGAAATTGATAATTGTAATGTTGAAAAAATTGTGGATTTGGAAAAAAATTTTAAAGTTCAGTATATTGAAGAAAATGATATTTCTGAGAGCGTTGGGAAATTAATTTCAGAAAATAAACTTGTCTGCGTTTCGAGAGAAAAAATGGAATTTGGACCGCGTGCTCTTGGAAATAGGAGCATTTTAGGACTTCCGACAAATGAAAATGCGAAAAAACTTGCAAAAACTCTAAAAAGAAATTCATTCATGCCCTATGCCCCAACAATTCTAGATGAATACTCTGAAAGTTATTTAAAAAACAAAAAATACAGTCCGTACATGACCATGCTCTTTGATTGCTTTGAATCTAAAAAAAGTGAAATTGAAGGAACCGTTCATGTTGATGGAACTACACGGGCGCAAACATTGAAAAAAGAATTCAATGGAACTTTTTATAACACCATTAATTTTTTAAACGATGCAACACAAATTCCTGCAGTTTTGAACACCAGTTTTAATTTACACGGTGAACCTATTGTTTGCAATGAAATTGATGCCATAAATTCGTTTAAAAAAGTGGGAGATTATTTACTACTTGGAAATTATTTAATCGAAAAACTTGATTAGGAGAATATTTATGATTACAATTGATGGAAGTTATCTCGAAGGTGGGGGGCAAATTGTAAGAACCGCAGTTTCTCTTTCTGCAATAACTAAAAAGCCAGTTAAAATCATAAATATTCGAAAAAATAGGAAAAATTCAGGGTTGTCAAACCAGCATATTGCATGTGTAAATGCAATTTCAAAAATCTGTAATGCAAAAGTCGAAGGGCTTTTAAAAAGCTCTGAAACCTTGGTTTTTTATCCTGGAGACATTATTTCTGAAAATTTCGAAATAGATATTAAAACTGCTGGAAGCATTTCTCTTGTTATTCAGTCATTACTACCGATTGCTCTTGCAATAGACAAAAATATTGAAATTACACTGATTGGAGGAACAAATGTTGAATTTTCACCACCAATTGATTATATTAAAAATGTAACGTTGAAATTTTTAGAAAATATTGGAATTAATTCTGAAATAAATATTATTGAACGTGGATTTTTCCCTGAAGGTGGCGGAACTGTTAAAATAACAATAAAACCTTCAAAAATCATTCCATTTGAATTAATTGAAAATAAAAGTATAGAGCTTAAAGGAATTATTTTTAACCAGAACCTCGATGAAAATATTTCAAAACGAATAAGAAAATCTGCAAGCGATATTTTATTAAATAAAGGATTTTGTCCAGAAATTAAGCTTGAAAAAACAAATGGTAAAAGTACAGGTGTAGGAATATTCTTGTTTACTAATTATATCGGTTCAGACTGTCTTGGAAAAAGAGGGATTCCATCGGAAAAAGTTGGAAAAATTGCATCTGAAAATTTAATTGAGGAGTTAGATACAAAAATGGCGATAGATTCGCATTTGGCCGATCAAATAATTCCATTCATGCCATTTTCAGATATTAAAGTTGGTGTTTCAAAAATTACAAATCATACTTCGACCAATATTTACGTGGTTGAAAAATTCTTTGATGTTAAATTTAATATCGATGAATATTCGAAGGATAATGCAAAAGGATACGTAATATCGACTAAAGGTGTTTAAATTATGTATAATTACTTTGAAACTACTGCAGATATTGGGATAATCGCATTTGGAAAAACTCTTGAAGAATCTTTTGAAAATTCTGCGAGAGGCCTATCAAATATTATGGTTGATATCGAAAAAATAGAAAAAATAGAAAAGCATTCGTTTAAGGTTATTTCAGAAGACCTTTTCGGACTTTTATACGACTTCTTAACAGAACTTTTGATACTTCATGATTCTGAGTTGTTAATATTTTCAGAGTTTGATGTAAAAATCGAGAAAAAAGAATGCTATGAATTAAGCTGTACTGCTTTTGGGGATAAGTATTCAAAAGACAAATACGAACCAAAAGAAGAAGTAAAAGCGATTACGTACCACAAAATGGAAATAATAAATGATGAAAACTGCTGGAAAACGCAGTTTATTGTAGATCTGTAAAATTAACACTTCATGGACATATCATAAGCTGTATCTGCCCATGAATCCATAGTAAATCTTGCGTTTCTTCTTCCCGATTTTTTAATTGCCATTTTTCTTAAAGTAAGTAGCGTCTCATCGAACTCTTCTTTTGACATCAAAGGAGCTTTCAATAACATTTCAACTGCTAGCTTATCCATTTTCTGATCATTTTCAAAATCCATAAAATCATCCCTAAAGTCGTCTATCATAATTAATTATATTTTTGTAATATTAATTTTGATAAATTATGCTTTCAATAATACTAATTTTAAATATATTATTATCATATATATAAATTTCCATGAAAAATAGTATTGATGAATCCCTACATTCGGTTAGATATATATGTATAGAAGACGATATAGGAATTGTTTTTAACAGCAAGGGTGAAACTATGGAAGTATCAATTATTGGGGCATCCGGCAAAATCGGGAGTGTTTTATCATTGCTTTTAGCAAAGGAAAGCTATATAAAAAATATTAATTTAATTGCCAGGAATGGTTCCATAAATAAGTTAAAAGGACTTAAAATGGACCTTTATGATGCCATGGCGGCAGCAGGTCAAGATACCAATATCCAGATATGTAGTGATGATGATTTATCCTGCACAGGAACCTCGGATATTACAATAGTTACGGCAGGTATGGCAAGAACGGGAGACATGTCTAGAATCGATTTAATGCGTGAAAATGCAAAGATTATAAAAAATTATGCAAAAAAAATCGCAAATGCAGGAGATACAAAAATATTCATGATTTCAAATCCTGTTGACATGATGACTTATAAAGCATTTATTGAAAGTGGCTACGAAAAAAATCAAGTTTTCGGGCTTGGAACACACCTTGACTCAATGAGATTTAAAGTTGCAGTTGCAAAATATTTTGAAGTTCATATTGATGATGTAAGAACAAGGATCGTCGGAGAGCATGGGGACAGCATGGTTCCATTAATCAGCGCAACCGCAGTTGGGGGAATTCCAATTGTAAGGTTACCCAAATACGAAAATTTCCCTTATGACAGAATTCTTGAAAAAATCAAAGGTTACGGAAAAGAAATCATAGATTTAAAAAACGGTTCAGAGTACGGGCCAGCATCTGCAATTGTAAATATTGTAAGGTGTATTGCACATGATGAAAAACGACTTTTAACCCTTTCTGCATACATTGAAGATGAAATTGAAGGTATTAAAGGCGGTTCGTGTATCGGAGTTCCTGTAAAGGTAGGCAAGAACGGAATTGAAGAAGTAATCCATATGAAAATGAATGATGATGAAATTGAAGGATTTAAAAAATCTTTTGACCTCGTAAAAGGATATTGTAAAGAGATCGAATCGATTTAATACCTGAGAAGATATTGTGGAAGTTTCTGAAAGAATAAGCATTGGAAATAAAATTTCCAAAATCACGATTGTTGCAAACATTGGATTGTCTATCTTGAAAATACTTGCCGGAGTATTTGGAAGAAGCAGCGCTTTGATTGCAGATGGAATGCATTCATTTTCCGATATTTTAAGCACTTTTATAGTGATGCTTGGATTAAAACTTTCAGAAAAACCTGCAGATGAATCCCACCCGTATGGCCACGAACGAATAGAACCTGCTCTGACAAAGCTTTTAGCAGTAATTTTATTTGGAACTGCCTTAATGATTTTTTACTGCGGATTAACTACCATTCTTAGGGGAAATTACCAAATTCCTGAAAACATAACGATAGTTGCGGCAGTAATTTCTATTTTTACAAAAGAATGGATGTATAGATACACCAAAAAAGGTGCTGAACAGATTGAAAGTTCAGCACTCATTGCTGATGCCTGCCACCACAGATCTGATGCATTTTCATCGATTGGAACTTTAATTGGTGTTTTTGGGGCACGACTTGGATATCCAATACTTGATCCCCTTGCGTCCATATTTATTTCATTATTTATTGCTAAAATGGCCTTTGAAATATACTTTGAAGCATTAAATCAACTTCTCGATAGGGCCGCAGATCCAAAAACTATTGAAGAAATCAGAAAAATAATTCTTTCAATTGACGGTGTTTTGGGAATAGATGTATTAAAAACAAGAATTCATTCAAACAAAATCTATGTCGATGTTGAAATTTCAGTTAATAAAGATTTATCATTGATTGAAGCACATAACATTTCTGAAAACGTCCATTCAAAAATTGAACGCAAATTAAAAAGAGTAAAACACTGTATGGTTCATGTGAACCCGTATTTGAAATAATAATTTAGCTTAAACTTTCAGCAACTTTTTCAAACATTAACTCAGTTGGGTCTTCCAAAGTTATTCCATTATTTCTTTTTCCGATATTATCCATTACGTGATTTACAATTTCATCTAAATCTCTTGTGTGGATCATTCTTTCTTTGTCAATCAAGTAGTTATCAACACCCAAAAGCTTTTCTGGATAGCAGGAAATTGTTGGAACGCCAAGAACTGCTGCTTCACGGTTCATTGTTCCGCCAGCACCAATCATTGCATCGGAATAATAAAGTAAAGATATTGCATCAATTGTTTTTGGAACCGTTACGCCCATTGATACGTATTTTTCCCTTTGGTCTTCGTCTCTTGGAAATGCAACAATATTGCAGTCCATCTGACTTTTTAATTTTTCAATAATCATTGGAATTATGTCTTTTTTTCCGTTACAGTACGAAGAATTGGGTCTTGGTCTCATTATTGCCAAAGGCAGTGATTCATCGATATTTAATTTTTCCTTTATCGATTCATCAATTGAAAATGAAGAATTTAACCTCGAATTAACATTAGAAACTTCACAAGTTCCTGCAAAAGAATCAATGTATTTTCCAAATGAACTTCCGTTTAAAACTAACTTTGTACCTTCCGGACATATTACGTCGTCCACAAGAGGAACCGTTAATCTGTTCTGTGCACTTGCGTGTTCATTGTCTAAAACAAATATTGAATGGATATTCATTCCAAATGATACTCTTGGAAGTTCCACAGAGTGTTTTGCAATTGCAATTTTTGGGTCCAATTTTTTTGCAATTTTTGTGAGTTCAATTACCCTTTTTGAAGAATTTATAAGCTTTTCTTCTAGCGAATCCGCATGATTTCCCACAGAAATATAATCATAACCATAAATGTCGATTAAATCTTCTAAACTCTGGAATTTTCTTGCAGTAATGTAGTATTCAATTCCTTCCCGATTGAATTTGTCAATCAATTGCGAAAAGTAATGAATATGAGGGGAATTTGTTAAATCGATCCATACATCCATAAAATCACCAATATATCTCTACTGGATCACTAAAATAATTCTATTTAGTAATGAGGTTAAATCAAAAAGTTCTTAATAAAGTAGTACTGTTTTATATATAACTATTGGTATTTGAAATTTATTATCTTTTGTATGGGAGATTATGATTGTTGTAGGGATTGATCACGGCACATCCGGAATTACCGCATGTGTGATGGAAAACAAAACTGTAAAATCTATTTTTAAGATGAAAAGAACTGAAATTAACGAAAATTCTTTTTTAAAAGAACTTGAAAAACATGTGAATTTAAATGACATCGATTTGATGGGCGTATGCTACTCGATGGGTGACGGAATAGATAAAATAACAGATATAAAAAAAGTTGAAAATAGGGGAGTAATAAACCTCGAAGGGATTGGAAAAAAGGTTGGTGGCGGAACGAAAGTTTATGATGAAATAAAATCATCAAATATTCCCGCAGTTGTCATTCCTGGACTTCATAAGGGCGTAAAAAGTATGGATGAAAGATTTAACGCCCTTTTTTCGCATATTGCATCTCCAGAAAAAATATCCATCTGCTACAATGCATACAAAACATTTGGCTTTGAAAATTTCATTCTTTCAGACATTTCTTCAAATACGGTTACGCTTTTGATAAAAAATGGTAAAATATTTGGCGGATTTGATGCATGCGTTGGTGCTGTTGGAATATTACATGGACCAATTGATTTAGAATTAATTAGAAATATCGATTCGAAAAAAATTACTGCAAATGAGGCTTTTTCAAAAGCGGGAGTTGTTAAAATTACAGATTCATACAAAGGCGTTGAAGATACGAAATTTGAAATTATGAGTAACTACAAAAAAGATAAAAAATGCACCTTAGCAGTTGATTCACTTGTTTTAAGCGTTTCTATGGAAATAAATTCTTTAATGTTTTTAAATCACGACAAAAATGTAGTTCTTGCAGGTTCCATTGGAACTTGGAAAAATCCAAATATTTCCGAAATGATAAAAGAAAATATCGATGGAAATGTTCTTGTTTTAGATGGGGACAGTGGTGCAGTCGGCAGTGCAATGATTGCAGAGGATATATTAAATGGTAAAAGGGAAATTCTAGGAATATCAGTTGATTTTTAAATTTTCTAAATTTTTAGACTTCATACCATAACTATTATATACCACTTTTCGATATATGGTAGTTGCCGCTCTTTTAAAACCATGATGATATGAGTGGGCGCCATCCGGATAAAAAAATTTTTTTAAGTGATGAAGGAGGTCATAATATGGCTGTATATGTTAAATTTGAAATATCACAAGAACTCGAAGAAAAAACTGCAGAAGTAGTTGCTAACGCTGAAAAAATCAAAAAAGGCGCTAACGAAGTTACAAAAGCAGTAGAAAAAGGAATTGCAAAATTAGTTGTAATCGCACAAGATGTACAACCTGAAGAAATCGTTGCACACATTCCAGTAATCTGCGACGAAAAAGGAATTGCATACTCATACAGTTCAACAAAAGAAGCTTTAGGAAAAGCTGCTGGTTTAGAAGTACCTACATCAGCTATTGCAGTTGTTGCTGAAGGAAGCGCTGACGAATTAAAAGATTTAGTTGAAAAATTAAATGGATTAAAAGCATAATTTTAGCAGCTAACAATAAATAAAATCAGGTGATTTAAATGGCTGATGATATGGTATACCAGGAAGCAGTGGCTGCTGAAGTTATCCAAATCAACGGAAGAACAGGAGTTACTGGTGAAATTTTCCAAGTAAGATGCAAAATCTTAGGTGGAAAAGACACAGGAAGGATCTTAACAAGAAACGTGAAAGGACCTGTTAAATTAGGCGACTTCATCATGTTAAGAGAAACCGAAAGAGAAGCAAAACAACTCGGTAAAAGAAGAAAATAATTCCCGCTAGGTGATTACAATGGAATGGAAAACATGTAGCTTTTGTGAAGGCACAATTGAACCTGGATGCGGAAAAAAATACGTTAAAAAAGACGGTTCAGTTATGCACTTCTGTTCATCAAAGTGTGAAAAGAACTTCAAACTCGGAAGAGTTGGAAGGAAAGTAAAATGGACTAACACTTTCAAAAGAATTAACAGAGGACAATAAATCCTCCAAATCTTTTTTAATATTTGTTTTAAATTAAAACTGGCTTTTTTGGAAAATATTTTAAAAATTTAAAAAAAGAAATGAAATTTTTAGTTATTCTATTGTTATTTTATAGATTTTAGTGTTTGTTGAGCTTTCACGTCCTTCCCATGAACGGTAGTAATCAAATGTTATTTCAACTTCTCCAGATTCTGTTGCATTAAAAGTCCACTCGTGAACTCCGCCTGCACCAACTACGCCTTCTTCTACGTTGTTTTGAATGTACTCATCAGACAACAATTCTATTTTACTATCGTCATTTATTGTATAATTCCACGTGTAGCCTGTTGTCGGGTTTTCATCAAGTTTTATAGTCATATTTTCCCCCAAAACCATCTTTTCTTCAGTAGTTTCTACTTCAACATCTGAAGTATCTTCTACTGATTCAATGTAAGGTTCATAATAAGGATATTCATATTTTGGCAAATTAATTGTTTTTACGGTTTCCCAAGTATTTTCATCAATTACGTGTATTTCGTAATTTGAAAACGTGTAGAGATAGACTCCAATATACAAAGACCTTAAAACACTGTAGTCTTTGAAAACGTCATCTTTAACCATTTTAATTCCATTTTCATTAACTTCGAAAGCGTATGCGTGGCTTCCTGCCGGAAGTACGAGTATTTCTTTTTCAGAATCCCACAAAAATGCGTGGTGTTCGTATAGTGCAGTTGACCAGTACTCGTTTAATGAATATTTCGAAAGTTCCATTGGGTTTTCAAAGTCAGATATGTCAAATAATGAAATTTTTACCATATTTGAATCATCTTTTCCAATTCCAATTAATTTATTGTTCCCAATTGGATGTAAATAAGTAGAATATCCCGGAATTTTTAGTTCACCGAGTACTTCCGGATTTTTTGGATCTTCTAAATCAATTACAAGTAAAGGATCAGTTTCTTTATAAGTTACAATGTAGGCTTTATCCCCGATAAACCTTGCAGAGTATATCCGTTCCCCTTTTTCAAGTTCGGTCACTTTTCCAACGATTTCCATGTTTTCGTCAAATACATAAATGTTATTTGTTTGAATATCCCTGTATCTCCAGTCGTTTCCGATTGTTGTTGCAATTCTTAAATTTCCATTGTATTCATCCATTGAAAAGCTGTTTAAAATGGTTCCAGGAACTTTTCCGCTTGTTAATTCAAAACTTTCGAGGTTTATTTTTACAATGCCTGTTCCCTCAAGTTCTTCCCAGTTTTCATTTAAATATAATTCATAATCATTTTCAATTTCATTTTCCAGATTATTCATTTCTTCTGAAGATAATGTTTTTAAATAATCTTCAAGAGTTTCCGTCATCTGTAAGTATTTTGCACTGTCTCCAAAGTCAGTGTTTGAAAATATTCGATCAAGTTTGTCAGATACTTCTTTTGGGAAATATTTATCGCTATTTTTCCATATGAAATCCATCATTAGTTTATCTTCATTGTAATCCAGTTCATAAGCAAAATAAATGTTTTTTTCTGAAACATAGACCGTATTACTGTATGAACCAACTAAAGCTACCGTGTTTTCAATATCTCCGCTTTCAATGTCCATTGATGAAATAATATAGGTTGATTCAAACCTAGGGTAGATAATATCTGGAATTACTGGAATGTATATATCATCATAGCCAATTTTAACGTTATTCCAGATTATCGGCCCATTTATTCCGTATTCCTGAACTATTAAATATAATTCTCCGTCAATTAATCTTGAATCAACATAAGATTCGTTTAAATATTTTGCCCATATTAATTCAGGCGTTCTTGGATTTGAAATATCGTAATTTTTAATTCCATCATAAGTAATTACAATTAAATTATCCCCATCAAGGTAGAGATTTCCACCTTCCGAGATATTTCCAATTATTTGAGCTGTTTCTGCAGGCAATGCATCGATTACATAGGTACTCTGGCCCCAGTATGAACTTGACCATACTGGAGCTTGGGTTGTATAAAATATAAAGTCCCCATTGGTTTTTACAATGTCAGCTTCATCAACACCAATTACCTGAACATTTGTTTGAGAATATCTCTCTTCAGAATAACCCTGCACTCCTGAATCGGTATCGTAAGCAATTTCAGATGTTACAGCATATTCTTTCACTGCAATATTACCACTGCCATAATAATATCCAGAATCTGACATTTGTTTTAAAAAATTATTAAAATTTTCTTCTGAATTTGCGGGAACTACCTTAAAATCTCCAGTATAACTTATTGCAGAATTATCTTCTGGATTATACGTTAAAAAAACTGCAGAAGTTACTAAAAGTAGCCCTAAAATAATAATTATGTTGCGATTCATGAAAATCACCATTTTATCTTCATAATAAATATGTGTGGTAAATACTTAAAAATAGTTTTTAAATCGTTCGGTGAGTTCCGAACAGTTTTTAATTGAAAATAAAAAAATGATTAGTTGGATTTGTACGTTATTTTTGAAATTACGTGATATGCGATAAGTAAACTTATTAAAATCAATCCAGTACCAATTAACAGATTTAAATCAGAATTAACAACAGTTACAGATTCTGAAACCCCTGAAGCTGCTACATCAAACTCAGAAACTTTTAAAGCTTCACTCGTAGCTTGAAAAGCTGAATCCGTTAAAAGCAGATTTTTTCCAATTTTAAGAAACAATATACTGTATAAACCGCTTAAAAATACAATTACCGACATCGGGAACAATATTATCATTTTTTCAAGATCATTTCTGATTAAATACTGTCCTTTTTCCGTTAATCCATAGTATACCCATTTTCTACCATCTTCATTCTTTTTTACAAGTTCCCCGTCAACCAATACTGATAAATGTTCGTGAACTGTTGATTTTGATAGTTTCAGACTTTTTGAAAGCTCAGTTACAGTGTAATTTTTATTTCCGAGTGCTTTTAAAATGGATATTCTTGAACGCGAGGATAGTGCTTTTAAAAATTTTTTGTTAACTTCAAATCCCGTCATGTTAAACCACTTAATAAAATTTAAGAAAAAAATAATTTATTATTCTTCTTCAGAGTCTTTTCTCTTTTTCCATCTCCTATATAAAATGTATGCTACAACTGCTAAAACAATAATTATTCCTATAAATGAATAATTAGTTCCGTCCTGATTTACCTGGCTGTTAGCTGGATCGAGTTCGAATTCCTGTGTAATTGTGAATTCTTCGTGGTATTCATTAAAGTACGTCAGTGTTGCAGTAATATTTGTTTTTGAATCCCCAAATATTTCTAATTCGTATATTCCTGAATCAGAATCATCCTCTTCTAAATCTCCGATATATCGAATATAGTTGTCATTTAATTCAACTGCTCCATCAACTTCAAGTACACAGTGCTTCAATTTTGAAGTTCCCCTGTTTGCAAGTGCAATTGTTACTTCTTGACCCCCAGAAATTGATTGCACACCATCGAGGTATAAAAACGGCTGGTTGTCAAAAATTATACTTTTTACTTTCAAATTTATCGGAATTGACGAAGTATATTCCGCCCCATCTTCCCCAACCCATTCAATATTTGCATTTATTGAATAAATTCCATCCTCCGTTGTTGGAATTGCATATGCATCAACAGTTATCAATTTCTGAGTTTGTGGACTTAATGATTCTAAATAAAACGTTGTTGGCCCTACAATGTTTAGATCGCTTGTTCCAACCAAATTTAAAGTTAAATATTTTGCAGTTCCAGTTCCCTGATTTTTAATATATATTTCAAGTTCTTCAGATTCTGAAGGGTTTATTGGATTGTTATCTTCTAAATTAATTTCAAATTTAGCAATTCCATATATCGGAACGTAATATATTTTTGTTAGGGATCTCTGCTTTTCATTTGCATCTCCATCGGAGTCATATTCCGTTGCAGTTACTGTAACATCAATTCTGTACTCGTCAGAAGGAGCATTCTCGCTTACGTGTATCTTAAAGTATGCAGTATCGCTTTCACCCTCGTTAAGATGTGAAATTTCAGCTAAACCAGTTTCTGGATTTACCTGTTTTATTTCAAAGGGATAGTGTGGACTTATTTCAACTTTGATATCTTTTAACTGTTTATCGTAGTTGTCGTTAACTATTTTTATCCAGATGTTTACATCATCACCCGGATGTATCACATTTGGATTTGTTTCTCCAAACTCCGAATTATCTACAACATACTGCGGATCGTCCACAGATAATGCATAGGTACTCGTTAGTAATGCAAGTACAAGTAATAATAGCCCAGATTTAACTGAAAGCTTCATTATATCACTCTTTTTAATTTTTAGGTTGGTTATCATTTAACAAAATCATTTTTGTACATATTATCTAATTGAAATTAACATTACATTTTTCCCACCAACCAATTTACCTTTAAACATTCATTCTCAGTATTTTTTAAAAAATCTCAGAATTTCTTACCCAATTATTTCATAAACCCAATCTAATTGAATTCTTCAATTTGAAAGTTTTGAATCTTTTTCAGAACAATTTTATCAAATTATGCCGCTTTTTTGATAACTTCGGTTTCGACGACTTTGCCATCTTTAACTTGATCAATTTCAAGGATTTCCCCATCTTTCATTCGAATGACCCTTGTAGCATATTTTATCATGTAATTATCGTGAGTAACCATAATAATCGTCATTCCTTCGGAATGTAACTTTTCAAGTATATCCATTACCTGTTTACCACTTTTACTGTCAAGATTTCCTGTGGGTTCATCTGCAAACAGTAATTTTGGATTGTTTGAAAGAGATCTTGCAATTGCTACTCTTTGCTGCTGCCCCCCTGAAAGTTGGGATGGTTTATAATTTTCTCTTTCACTAAGGCCAACAATATTAAGTAAGTCTCTGGCTCGCTTTTTCCTGAAAGTTTCATCTTTTCCATCTAACGTCATTGGGAGTTCAACATTTCCTAACGCAGTTAATGTTCCAATTAAATGAAATTGCTGGAATATAAATCCACTAATTTTTCGTCTGAATACTGCACGTTCATTTTCATCCATTTTAGTGGTTTTTTTACTCTTTATGTATATGTCTCCTTTCGAAGGAACGTCTAAAAGACCCAAAATATTCATTAAAGTGGATTTTCCACAACCACTTGGACCCATTATTATTACAAATTCCCCTTCTTCAATTTTTAAATTAATGCCCTTCAATACAGTTGATTTAGCTTCGCCAATACCATACGTCTTGATTACATTTTTCGCTTCAATTAACGCCATATTATTCCCCTCTCAAAGTATCAACAGGGTTTAATTTTGCACCACTTCTTGCAGGGAAATATCCACTTAAAATTCCAACTACAAAGGAGAATAGCAACACTCCAGCAATTAATTCCCATGAAATCCATGCCCTAATTAAGCCATAACCTGAAATTTCTGCAATGTATTCGATACCCTTTGCAATCAAAATTCCAAGGATTGTCCCAATAATTCCACCAAATAAACCTAAAAATCCGGCTTCAACTACAAATATTGAAAGAATCGTGTTATTTTCTGCACCGAGTGCCTTTAAAATCCCAATATCTTTTCTTCGTTCTAAAATACTCATGTGCATCGTGTTTGAGATTCCAACAGCACCGACAAGCAAGGAAATTCCTGCAACACCAACTAAAAATATAGTTAAAACACTGAAAATACTGTTAATTGATTCTGCAAGCTGTTCTGAAGTTAAAACTGAAAAGTTTTCGTCGCCCCTCGAATCTTCGAGTTCGCTTTTAATATCTTCTGAAACTTTAACAACGTCTTCTCCGTCCCGTACCTTAACCATGAACATATTATATTCATCAGTAACATCAAAAACTTCTGAAGCTGCTTCATAAGGAATTACAATAGAGTTATCATCGTCAGGGTTTCCAATCTGATCTAAAATACCTACAACCTTGTATTTTTTATCGTTAATTTCAATTTTATCCCCTATACCAATTTCTCTATCAAATGTTTCATGGGCAAGACTATTTCCTATCACGCAAGTGTATGTATCACTATCTTTCATCCACCTGCCCTGTTCGAGCTCATATCCATATGCTTCAGTAAAAAATATCTGATATGTTGACGATTTTGTTGCAAAAACACTTGAATAATAGTCTTGATCATTATAAGTTACAAGAGTTCCACCAAACCAACCGTACAATACAACATCAACACCCCTAACGCCTTCTACAGCCTTTAAGTCCCTATCGTTAAAATTTTTAGACATTGCAATACTTGTAAGCTGTTGCGAAGGGTATACGGTAATAACACTGGCTCCCGCTTTAGATATTTCCTCAGTAATATAGTTTTGAACACCATATCCAAGAGAAATAAGGCTAACAATTGCCAGAATACCTATAACAATACCAATTATCGTTAAAAGACTCTGTGTCTTTTTTTGAGTTATGTTTCTTCCCGCAAAAGAAACTATATCATTTAGTTTCATTGATTTTCACCGGAGATACCGATTGAAAGTTGATAAAAATAGATTATTTACTTTAGTTCTTAATAAACTAGGGAATATCGTGATTTATATTCTTTTTGGAATTAATTTAAAAAAATATCTTAAAAAAATTAAAAAAAAAGTTAATAGTCTTCACATTGCTTTTCAAAGTATGCTGTTGGGTGTCCACATGAAGGGCATTCAGCTGGCGCGTCCTTGTCTTTTACCAGATATCCACACTTCCTACAGGTCCAGTAGATCTCTTCAGCTTTTTTAAACATTGAATCTTTTTCAATTTGTTCTATTAATTTTTTGTACCTTTGTTCGTGGTGCTTTTCAGCTTCGGCAATCGCAAGAAGCCTATCTGAAATTTCAGCCAGTCCTTCTTCTTTTGCTATTTTTGCAAATTCTGGATACATTTGAGTATGTTCGTAATTTTCCCCAGATGCTGCTTCTTTTAAATTTTCTATCGTTGTTCCGTATGCTGTTGGAACTGCTGCTCCATCGATTATGATTTCAGCAGGGTTGCCGTTATCTTTTTTGAGCGAATCAATTAATCTAAATAACCATTTAGCATGTTCTCGCTCTTGTTCGGCCGTCATTGTAAATATTTCAGCTATTTTTTCGTAGCCTTCTTTTTGAGCTATCTTTGCATATATTGTGTACCTATTTCTAGCTTGACTCTCCCCAATAAATGCTTTTGAAAGATTTTCGATTGTTTTCTGCAAAGCACTCACCTCTTTTGCGATGCAGTAATTTATAAAATTCATTTTATATATTATTTATACATTTGAATCGTTAAAACAGGAATCAAAGCGTTATTTAAAAATAGAAATTAAAAAAGTGAGAGTATTCCTTTAATAATACTCGTATTTGCTATTTCAATGCTTGAAGCCATTGCTATGTCTTTAAATTTTTCTCTTAAACAGGGTTCTGCAGATACTGCTTCTTTTAGTAACCCCCTAGTTTCTGCCAAATCTGTTGAATCCACGTTTTTTGAAAGGATGTAAACAGCAGATATTGCAGCAACAGATTTATTTTCATCCCGAAGCTCTTCTGAAAGTTTTAATAATGCAGTTTCTAAATTATCCATGCTATAACTATTTTTAGAGAGTTTTCTGCTTACCGCATCTCCGTCAATTACTTCCGAAGGGTATATTACAACTTTAGTATCCTTTTCAAATTTTTCAATTCTTCTTTTTGAAGTAACTGAATCTGAATCAATTACCTCAATTTTAGAAATTTTTGGCGATTCTTCCCGTTTGATAACTTCCTTCTCAGTTTTTTCTTCTTTTTCATCTTTTTCAGGGGCACTTTCAACTTTGCTCATTAATTTTTTGAGCCTTATGTCAATTCCTTTTACAAAATGTAAAAAAATGCTCTGATTAAATTTATTAATCGTTTTTTCAGTTTTTCCAGAAATTTTATAGGCCGATTTGACAAATTCTGAAATTTTAATCTTTCCCGAATTAATTTCATTTAAAAATTTGTAAATTATTGAAATTTTTTCATCGTCATCTAAAGGAAGTGTATGTGCGTGCAATTTCGAATTTAAGAAATTATCATACCATTTTTCAAAATCTCGTTCTATTAAATTAAATTTAAATATCACAAACTCCAAAACTTCGTTATTTTTGCAGTAGTTTAAAAATGCAGCCAGTGATTTTGTATAAGTATCGTAAGATGCGTTCGTTACTTCTTCAGCGTAAATTTTAAATGTTTTATACGCTTTTTCTATTTCTTCCCTTGTAAATTTTGGATTTTCGAAAGTATCCATTCCTTTTTCGGATAATTTTATAGAATATCCTGTTAATCCAGGATTGTTCCCCATATCAATAAATCCTTTTTGCTTCAATATATCTATATTTCGATACAGATCTGCCCGTTCTAGAGAAAATTCTTCCTTAAAAATTTCGCAAGACAAAAATGCATCGTTATCCCTGCTGTTTATTTTGTAGAGATGCTTTAAAATGTTTTGTTGAATTTCTTCATCAGTAATATTTCCGACCATAAGCTGCACCTTCGGATTAAGATTAACATTAAAATAAAAATCAGAACAAGTATCTATGAGATATATTGCTAAAAAATATTTAACCGTTATGATTTAGTTTTTTTAGAAATTTAATCTTAAAAAAGTCTAAATTATAAATAATATTTAAAAAAGTTTAACTTTTAATTACTTTAAATTTATTTTGTAGCCATGTGGACACTTTTCGGGGCGATCTATAAATTCATATAACTTTTCGATTGTTTTGTCAGACACAGCATGCTCTATTTTACATGCCTCCTCTTGTGCAAATTCCAAATCAAGACCTAAAATTTCAGTTAAAAAACACTCGATAATCCTGTGCTTTCGAATGGTTTCTTTTGCAATTTTTTCGCCAGATTCTTTGAGATTTATTCCAATGTACGGCTGGTAATCTATCAATCCGTCACCGTGCAACTTTTTAGCCATACTTGTTACTGCGGCAGGCTGAACATTCATTAATTTTGCAAGTTCAGTTGTTTTTATCGGCCTTTTATTTTCTCTTATGAATAAAAATATATTTTCAAGATAATCTTCGATGTTTTGGGATACCAAACTAACCACCCAATGGAAAAATATATATAGTTTCAAAATATTATAGAATTTAAGTTAAGTTAAATTATTTAATCTATCTTAATTAATTTATATATATAATTTTGGTGGTCATATGGAAAATCTTTTGCACAAAGACCCTGGTTCATACATAGTAGTTAAGGTTGAAGGACACTGTAGAAGATTTTATGAACTTGGAATTCTTCCAGGTTGTAAAATAACCTTGATATCCAAAACTGACCGGGGCCCAGTACTTATAAGAGTTGGAAACTCGAAAGTAGCTCTTGGAAGAGGCATGGCCGAATCTATTTTTGTAGAATAATTTAAAAAAATTTATTTAGAAAAAATCATAACCTAATTTACGAAAAAATATTTAACCATGCTTAAATTATTTAAGCTAGGTAAAATATGAATGGCCTGTGTGATTCAATATGGAAACTTTAAAAAAAGAGAAAAAGGAGAATCTTATTGAAAAAATTCTCGTTAAAATTTCAAAAAATATTGTGAAAGCCAGCTGTTCATGCTGCAGCGAGAAAAAAAACTGCAAAGGAAAATGTAATACTGAATAAAACTGGTGAATAGAATGGATGAAAAAAATATTGTTGCACTACTCGGTCAGCCCAATGTTGGAAAAACTACCCTTTTTAACCACCTAACTGGAATGAAACAGAGAATTGGAAACTGGCCCGGCGTTACTGTTGAAAAAAAAGAAGGTTTTTTTAAAAAAAATAATGAAAACTATATTGTAGTCGATTTACCCGGAATATACTCATTAATGTCTGATTCGATCGATCAGAAAATTGCAAGAGATTATATTGTTGAAAATAGCGAAATTACTGTAATTGATGTAATTGACACCCCAAATATAAACAGGAACCTTTATTTAACCATACAACTTTTAGAACTTGGAATAAGTCCAATTTTATGTTTAAATTTAATCGATGAAGCGGAAAAATTTGGAATTTATGTAAATGACCAGAAATTAAGTGAAAAATTAGGCGTTCCCGTAATAAGAACATCAGGAAGGCTTAAAATAGGTATTGATAACTTAAAAGAATCACTCCATCAATACAAGCCTGTAGAAGCTGTAAAAATTAGCTATTCTTCATTACTAGAAGAAAATATCGAAAAAATAGTCGATAAATTAGAAGATGGTTCATATAAACTATCTGAAATTTATGAAAGACTTCCTAAAAGATGGATTGCAATATCCCTTCTCGAAAAAGACCCTGATGTCGTAAATGAGTTTTCAAAATATCCCGAATTTATAAAATTTGTAAAAGACCTGAAAATTGAAATTGAGAACGAAATAAAACACGATGTCGAAAGCTACGTTGTAGAACAGAGATACAAAAAATGCGATGAAATTTTAGCAGGCGTCATGGTAAATAGTGAATTGTACGAAGATATTGACACTATTGTGATTCATCCAGTTTACGGGAGTTTGATATTTGGAGTAATATTATACACGATGTATAATTTCGTATTCGGGTTAGGGGACATATTTTCAGGATTTATCGGATCATTCTTTGAAATCCTTGGAAATTACTTAATGAATATCCTTCCAGAATCAATTTCTGGAGTAATTGTAGATGGATTACTTGCAGGAGTTGGTGGAGTTCTTGAATTCTTCCCACTAGTATTCTTAATAATGTTTTCACTTTCAACCCTTGAAGATACAGGTTACTTATCAAGAGTCACAGCTTTAACGCACTCGATCATGTCCAAAATGGGATTAAGTGGAAAATCATTTATTCCAATGATTACTGGTTTTGGATGCAGTGTTCCGGCATTAATGGGCACAAGGTTTATTTCAAGCCATAAAGAAAGGTTAATTACGCTTTTAGTAACGCCACTTGTTCCCTGCTCTGCAAGATTCGTCATTATCGGATTTTTTGCATCATTTTTCTTTGTAGAACATGCTGCACTCTTTACATTGGGCATTCTTGCAATTACATTTGCAATGCTCTTCATGGTGTCCTATTTATTAAGTAAATTCATAAAAGGAGAATCTGAAGAATATATATTTGAATTACCGCCATATCGAACTCCTGATTGGGACAATATCATTAAAATGACCTGGGAAAAAAGCAAAGAATTTCTAAAAAAAGCAGGAACTGTTATTGCTGCAGGCTCCCTTTTATTCTATGGCCTTATAAATTATCCATCTCCTGATGCAAATTACGCCGCGGTTGTTGGAAAAATTCTTGAGCATGTAACATTGTATATGGGACTCGACTGGAGGGCTGCAATATCACTTATATTTGGAATATTTGCAAAAGAACTGGTTGTTTCAAGTTTTAGCATATTGTATCCTGAAAATATTGCAACAGCATTCAGTCCATTAAAAGCTTTCGTATTAACGCTTGTTTCAGTACTCTATATGCCGTGCCTTGCAACACTTGCAACACTTTACCTTGAAACACGAAGTTTGAAATGGACCGCGTTTGGGATAGGCTATAATTTAGTACTCGCAACAGTTGTTGGAATAATAACATACAATTTAGGAACAATGCTTGGCTTTTAATCCAAATTACTATTTTTTTAATTTTAAGGCCGCTTTGAAATTAACGATTTTTAAAAAATAGATTCTGTATAAAAACATATTAGGTACAGTTACTTAAAATAAAATTTCTGTAATAGCATAATAATTTAAATATATTAATGCATTTATAAAAATTAATATTCTTAAAGTTATAAAATAAATTAAAAATAAATGGAAAAGGAAATTAGTTGGATTCTATTTTAATGGCTACTTTTAATGTAGTTTCAATGTGTTTACCACTGACTTTTTCATCAATAGATGCCAAGTCATTTAATTTTTCTTTTATTGATTCTGAAATCAATTTTACTATTTCAACAGGATCTATTGCTGAATAAAGGTAAGGCTTTTTACCAAGGCCGTCTCTATCCATTTTTTTCCTGATAACATATTCTTCGTTGTACATTTCAAATATTGATTCCCTTATAGTTGAAGGGTAAATTCCAGTACCTTTTGCTATTTCATCCACCGTACTTTCTGGGTACATTCTTAAGAATATGTATATTTTAGCCCTAACTTCACTTGACAAAAGCGAAGATACGTTGGCTATTAATGTTTTTTCGACACTCTCTATAGTTTTACTCATATTGACACCGTATTTATTTCGTTGGATTATTGTCTTTTGGATTTGGATTAATAGTTATATAAAAATAGTGGCCTCGTAAGTATATTATATTTTAAAATATATAAAGAGGTATTCGATTATTCATTAGTACCCCTTAATAAAAAAGTTATTTTGAGTTAATAGATTCTTTATTTTTCAATCATTACTGAAGTTGATTTAACTAGTACAGTTACCTCATCCCCAACTTTCAAACCAAGATCTTTTTCTGCATCAAGAGTAATTAC
The DNA here is from genome assembly GCF_013760955.1 of Methanococcus maripaludis. Taxonomy (NCBI): domain Archaea; kingdom Methanobacteriati; phylum Methanobacteriota; class Methanococci; order Methanococcales; family Methanococcaceae; genus Methanococcus; species Methanococcus maripaludis. The sequence continues at coordinate 113,511 of NZ_JACDUL010000004.1, forward strand.
AGACACTATATTGTTTCCCCCGCCAATATCCACCTTAATTTTTGCAACCACTTGTCCCTCTACAATTTCAAGTATTTTTCCCTTGAACTGGTTCCTAATACTCATTTTCATGGCATATCCCCTTTTAAGATTGTTTATCCATAGTAAAATTTTGAATTTAATAATTTATAAACTTTCCAGTATCGAGATAACCTTTTTATATTTGGTAACGATAGTTATGATGTTATGGTACGGCCATAATTTGGAGAATTCTCTAAATTTTGTTTTCCCTGCGATTTTTTTAAAAATTAAACCTGCAGTGATTGCTGTTTTTTTTGAATTAAATTCTTTAAAATGGCGCAAAAATGGTTAATATAAGAAATACCCTGAAATGTACCTAAACTTTATATACTTTTAAATAAAATAGATTTTGGAAAACCATTTGGAGGTTATACTATGCCTGCCCCAAGATATAAGTCAGGTTCATCTAAAAAAGTGTACAGAAAAGCACCTGGAAACAGTTCAATCGTGCACTATAGAAGAAAAAAACAATCAAAAGCAGTTTGTGGAGCTTGCGGTGCTTTATTAAATGGAGTACCTAGAGGAAGAGCAGTAGAAATCACAAAATTAGCTAAAACACAAAAAAGACCAGAAAGAGCATTCGGTGGCAACTTGTGCCCAAAATGTGTTAAAAAAATGATGGTCATTAAAGCTAGAAACTTCTAAGGTGCCAGTATGATTATTACCATTGGAGGATTACCGGGTACAGGGACTACAACGACTTCCAAGTTAATTTCAGAAAAGTACGGGTTAAACCATGTCTGTGCAGGATTTATCTTCAGAGACATGGCAAAAGAAAGGAACATGACCCTTCAGGAATTCAGCAGTTACGCAGAAACAAACACTGAAGTTGACAACGAAATTGACAGAAGACAGGTTGAGGCAGCTCAATCCGGGGATTTAATCCTTGAAGGTAGACTTGCAGGATGGATCCTCAAAAAAAGTGACATAAAACCGGATTTAAGCATTTGGCTTAAAGCAGACCCGATGGTAAGATGCATTAGGATCAGCGAACGAGAAAACGAGAACGTTGATCTGGCACTTGAAAAAATGATTTCAAGGGAAGCTAGCGAAAAGAAAAGATACAAAGAAATATATAATATCGAAATTGATGATTTATCGATATACGATATTGTAATCGAGTCCTCGAAATGGGACGCCAATGGGGTATTTAATATCATCGAAAAAGCCATTGAAAACTTGAAAGCTTAGATGGTAGTAAATCTCTCTGTTTGAAGTATGACATGTGATTGGCGACATTCACATTAACAAAAAATAAGACGAGGTAATAATTATGGCAGCAATTGAAGTAGGAAGAGTTTGCATCAAAACATTAGGAAGAGAAGCAGGAAACACCTGTGTTATCGTTGAAGTATTAGACAAAAACTTTGTAGTTATCGACGGTGGCGTTAAAAGAAGAAGATGCAACTTAAAACACGTTGAACCAACTGACAAAAAAGTTGACTTAGAAAAAGCAGCTTCAACCGAAGAAGTTAAGTTAGCTTTAGATGCAGCAGGCTTATTATAACTCCAAATCAGTGCTAAAATCGCACTCTAATTTCTTTTTTTAGAATATTTAAAAAAATTTAAAACTGTTTTAAACTTAAACTAAATTTAAAAAAAAATTTATATTTAAAAATTTAATCATCTGTTTCAATTAATTTTCCAGCGTCTTCTCCAGGTTTTACGCTGTAAATGCTTGTAATTGTAATAACAATTGCTCCTTTTGGAGTTAAACCAGGAATTTTTGCTTTGTTTAATTCTTTTGCTTTTTCATAGTATTCTCCATCAGTTACAATCTCAGCTTTTCCCTTGTACTGGAATGGGTGTGCCCTACAGTCTGCGACATTTATTGCAACAACCGGATTTTCTTTGATATTATTGAGAGTTTTGTTCATGAAATTATCTGAAATTACGAGTTTATCCCCAACAAACTGGTTTGCACCCATTGGAGCAACGTTTGGAACCCCATCTTTTGAAGATGTTGCTAAAAATAAAAGACCTGTTATATCAGTTTTCATTTCTTCTGTTAACTTAACCATTTATATCCCCTTTTCTGTTTTTATTTTCAGTTTATTTTTTGATTTGTCATTATTTAAACTTAATTATCCTTGTTTTGGTGTTGGAAGGTACGGAGTTATGAAATCAATGAAACTTTCGATATTTCTGGTCTGAATATAAACTTTACCCGTTCCGCTGAAATTGTAGACTAAACCTTCGCCACCAAGAAGTGTTGATTTTAAACCGCCCACTTTTCCAAGATTATATTTTAAATCACCGGTAAATGCAACTAAATTTCCATTATCGACCATTATTGATTCATTGTCTAATTCTATTTCTTCGATTGCACCGTATGATGATAAAAATACATCTCCTGAACCTTCAATTTTCATTAAAAAAAGTCCTTTTCCACCGAAAAATGTTTTTCCACCACCAAATTTCGTATCAATTGATAAATCTGGTGAAGATGCTAAGTACGCACCGCTACTTGCATATAAGGTTCCATTGAGTTCATGGTGAATTATATCTCCAGAAAATCCCGGTGCAAGTGCAAGTTTTCCAGAACCACTTAATTTATTCATAAATATGCTTTCTCCAACAACTGCCCTTTTTAAAACACCTAAAACTCCGCCTTTAGCAGATGTTTCGATATTTACCCCAACATCTTTATAAACCATTGAACCTGTTTCTGTCATTATTTCCTGATTGTTTAAGTTTATTTTTAAAAGGGAGTATGAAGGTCTGCTCGTTATTTCAAAATCGTAGTCTGCCATGTTTTCACCAACCTAGTTCTTTATATTAATATCAAAACTGTATTTTATATATCTTCGCTTTAATTATTTTTTAAATCTTAATTTATAGAGTTTTTTAGATAAATCCAATAATAAATCCCTATTTTGAAGGTTTGATATCCAATTTTCAGGAATATTTGATATTCCATAATATGCCCCTGCAATTGCCCCGTACATACTTCCCATGCTGTCAGTATCCCCTCCCGCATTTACACAAGAAATCATTCCATCTTTAAAGTTATCAGTTCTTAAAAACGTTGCAATTGCTGAAGGAACACATTCAATTGCAGGAAGCCCAGTATTAAATAACTCATAAGCTTCTTCAGCTGAATTTAACTCATTTATAAGGAGTATTTTCTCAGAAAAGTCGTAAGAAACTTCTTCAATAAATTTTGCACATTTTTTAATGGATTTTTCAGATTTGACATTATTTACTGACTCTGCAACAAAAAATGCGATTGAAAGAGCACCGGCAATTGCTTCATCGTTGTTATGGGTTAATTTTGTAGCACTGATTGTTATTTCCTTTAATTTTTCGTATTCTCCAAAATAAAAAAGTCCTAGTGGCCCAACCCTCATTGAAGAGCCGCATGTTCTAGAATCACAACCCGTTTTATCCCCTTCAATTAATTTTTCGATCGCTTTTGTACTCGTTGGCCCCATTCCAACCGGATCATTGTTGTACCACTTTATTAATTCCTCGATAAAAATATCATTATTAAAACCTTTTTCATCAAAAGAATTCAGTATTGCAATTGTTTGATCCGTATCGTCAGTATACTGTCCTGCTTTTAAAATTCCATTAAATTTATTCAGCGGATCTACAAAATTATCGATTATTCCGTATTTTTCTGCAATTTCTTCTTTTGTAAACCATTCTGTTGGCATACCGAGTGCGTCCCCGATAGAAAGCCCCAAAATGCTTCCCTCAAACTTTTCAAGCATTTTGTCCATAATATCCCTCAAAACATTTATAATTCAAAATAACAATATTTAAATCATGGTAAAAATAGGTTGCTCATCACTGTTTTTCTGGGAATATACTATTGAAGAGATTGTAGATATCTTTTTAGAACTCGGCTTAAAAAATATGGAATTTTTCCCGGAAAATCCAGAATTTTGGAAAAAAAGAAATGATTTAGATTATATTAATAGCATTAAGTCTGAAATATCAAAAATAGATATAACAATCCACGCACCCTATATCGAATTAAATCCTTCATCCACCAATGAAAATATACGGTGCGTTACACTGATGGAAACATTTTGGGCAATGGATCTCTCGAAAAAATTCAATGCAAAACTTATTACAATTCATGCTGGAAAAAGACCAACCAATAGGATACCCACAGCTGAGGAATACACTAATTTTGATGATTATCTAGAAAAATCGATAAATTATGCATTAAAAAATGAAATAACCCTTTGTCTTGAAAATTCCCCTAAAAAAATAAATAATATCTGTTACAGCGTTGAATCGATGAAAAAAACCCTTGATAACTTTAAAAGTTTGTATATGACTCTCGATATTGCACATGCACGTGAAAACTCACTTGAATTTATCAAAAATCTCCATGAAAAAATTAAAAATATGCATATATCCGGAGTAAATTCAAAAGACCACTATCCATTAAGCGAATCTAAAATAAATTTTGATGAAACACTAAATCTACTTGTAAATAACTACAACTATAATGGAGCCCTAAATTTTGAATTCAACGATTTAATATACGAAAAAACGCTTTCTAAACATGAAAAAATGGATATTTTAGCCAATGAAATTAATTATCTCGAAAAAATAATAGAATAAATTAAAAACCAAAAAATAATTTAATGGCCTATCATTTCGTCTTTTTCTTCTTCTGACAATATTTTTACAATTTCGTCAGGTTTTCCGATTTTAATTATTTTTCCGCCTCTAGCAAGGGCAGCTCTGTCACATACGTTTAATACAAAGTCCATATCGTGGGATACAATGACATATGTTTGATCGAGGTCACTTCTTGACTTTTGAATGGATTCTGCAACCTGATTTCTGGTTATTGGGTCCATAGTTCCAGTAGGCTCGTCCAAAAGAATCAGGTGTGGTTCACGAATTAAAACTTGCGCAAGTGCAACTCTGTGCTTTTCACCGACACTGAGTTCTGAAGGATATTTATCAAGCATTTTTTCAGCTTCTTCTTCAGTAAATCCAACAGAAACTAATGTGTGTTCTGCTTTCATTTTCGCAAATTCACCAGGCATTTCAAGTCCGATTGATTCTGTCAGGTTATAGAGAATTGTTCTGTGAGGGTAAAGGCTGTATTCCTGGAATAACATTCCGATGTATCTTTTTGCACGTCCCCTAAATAATGGACCTACTTTAGTCATGTCTATCCATTCATCAGCGAGTCTGAACTCATATTTTCCTTTTGAAGGAGGAATTACTGCTGCAATTATTTTTGAAAGTGTGGTTTTACCTGCCCCACTTACACCAACAAGCCCGAAAATTTCTTTTTCATTTATTGAAAGGTTTACTCCATCAACAGCTTTTACAATACCCCTATCAACTGAAACATACCGTTTTTCAACGTTTTCAATAGTTATAAGTTCATCTTTTACTTCAACTTTTTCAAATTCTTTCATTGAAGTAACAGTTTTCATAAATTCTTTTACAACGGATTTACTGTCCCCTGAAAGTTTCATGTCTCCTTTGTCGAGCCATATTGCTTTTTGACAGAGTTCTTCGATTACTTCTGGCCAGTGCGAAGTAATAACCATTGCAATATTGTGTTTTATAACTGCCTCAATAAGGGCAGTGTGAACGAATTTTGCAGTTCTAGGATCGAGTGTTCCTGTTGGTTCATCCGCAAGGAATATAACAGGATTTTTTGCAATCTGCCTTGCAAGAACAACCCTCTGTTTTTCACCACCACTTAAATCCCTTGAAATGTGTGCAATCCTGTGTTCTAACTTTACCATTTTGATAAGATTTAATGCCCAGTCTGTTGCATCTTTTCCTTCGTATCCTGCGGCAGTTAGTGCTTCCATGATGTTTTCTGCAACGGTTTTCTCACCATAAAGTGCAAAAGTTCTCTGAAGCATTATCGCAATTTTTTTCTTTAGAGAATATGTGATTTCATTTTGGTTCCAGAAATCAACGGATTTTGCGACGTATTCTTTTCCGCAGTCGCATTTTTTTCCGACATATGATGGAACTTCAACATTTTCACATCTTGGGCAGTAAGCAACGTGATATATAACCTGTCCAGATGTAGGGTCGTACCCTTCCATGCCCCTCAACATGTGCAAAAGTACTGATTTTCCAGAGCCACTCCTACCTAAAACTCCAATAACTTCCCCTTCATCTAATTCAAAACTTACGTTTTTTAGTACTTCCACATCCCCATAACTCTTTGAAACATTTTTTACTTCCAACAATAACATTGATATCACCTAATCGATGCAATCACTCACTATCCTTTTTTAATGTTAGACAATTTGATACTCCGTATCTACAATTTCTACCCCGTTGACATTCGTCTTCGTAATTACATTCCCTTATTTTGTAGTATCCACCACCAATATCAATCATTTTTCCATTTATAAGGGCATCTGCAACTTTTTTTCTTGCAGATTTTAAAATATTCCAAAATACTCGCCTTGATATACCCATTGCATCCGCAGCTTCTTCATGTGGCTGATTTAAATAATCTACAAGTCTGAGGGACTCCAATTCTTCGAAAGTCAGAACTTCGGATTCAAGTTCTGTTCCTGGCGTTCCAGCAGGCTTGAATAATTTAAATTGGGGTTCTTCAGAAATTAAACGAGGTATTTTTGGCCTTCCTTTTCTAAATTTCATTTACAATCACTATTCTGGTGAATTAACTACTATTCCCAAAACAGGAAGTTCGACTAATGTATATTTTTCATTTTCAAGTCTTTCCTTAACCTGTTCTTTTATTTTCCCAAGACATTCGATATTTACTATAGAATTTATAACAACAGTGTCTTGTGATAATTCATTTACGAGTTTTACAGCCATTTCAGGTTCTTCAGAAATTAAAAAACCTTTCCAATCTCCTGGGGACATTCCCTGGTATTCTTTTAAATAAAATCCAGAAATTCCTCCTTCAGATAATGCATTTATTGCCTTTCCAAGGTTTTGGCTTTCAACAAACAGTTTTAAGAGTATTCTCATACGATTCCCCCCTTATAAAATGACTACTTACACATATGTGTGAAACATTCTATATATAGTTTTTTTATAAAGCACAGGTTTAAATTAATATAATAAAAAAAAAGTGTATTAATAGGACTTATTTATTATTTCAAGGCCATTTTGAAGTATTCTAAATCTTAAATTTTCCCCTTCTTTAGCGTGCCTGTGTTTTTCCAATGTGAGTTTTCTAACAGATTCAGCTTTTTCGAGTTTTATTATCGATTTGCTCCAATACTCTAAAAGCCTCCCTCCAGCAGGTTCAATGCCGTTTGCAGAATCTTTTACCTGATTGGTAATTAAAATTCCAGAATTTTTCTTTCTGGCAACTTTTAAAAGATTTGAAATCTGTTTTCCAAGCATTCTGTTTAGTTTAGTATTTTCATTGATGTTGTCACAGAGTTCAAGCCTGTAAAGTGAAACAATGCCATCAATAATTATAAGTCCAATATTTTCAAGAAGAAATATCTTTTCTAAAGCTTCTGATTGTTCTTCAAATGTTGAAGGCTCATAAATTATAATATTTTTAAGCAACTCCTCACAATTTTTTCCAGAAAGCTGTTTTATTCTTTCGATTGATAAACTACCCTCAGTATCGATATAAACAACACTTTTACCGTTTTCAATTGCATTTAACATTGAAAGGATGCATATGTTTGTTTTTCCAACACCAGGAGGTCCGTAAATTTGAGTTATCGTCTTTTTTTCGATATTTCCGTTTAAAAGTTCTTCAAGCATAAAATCACATTAGATATAATAATAAATTTAATTTATATTTTCAAGGTTAAAATCATATAGCACAAGGGGTTTACTTAAGTGTCTTCTCGCAGAAGGTGGAACTTCGTAAAATCCTTCTTTTAAATCCCTTTTTAATTCATTCAATTCGATTTCATCATAATTAAGCTTTTTACCACAAATATTACATTTATAACCACTTTTTAATCCTTTAGCTTTCAGGGTTCCGCCACAAACACAGGATTTGTTCTTTTCATATATTTTTTGAAGTGTTACTATTTTTAATTTCTCGATGTTTATTTCGAAAGGCTCTTCTCGAACTGTTCCGTAAACTCCAACAAGATCGCCACATATGAGTTTTCTTACAATATTTCTAAATTCTTTAGTTGGTTCATAAGCAATACAGTCTATTTCGCCAGTAATATCTTTTATTTTAAATACGACGTGTCCACCAGTTATTTCTTTTGGATTTTCAACAATTTTACCATAAGAAATAACTCCAGTATCTGAATAAATATCTTTTATTTCAGAAAATCTCAAATGAACGTCAGTTCCCTGATTTGTAATAAAAATCTGGCATTTATCAACTTCACCGGAATTTACAATATTTTTTGCTTTTTCTAAAATTTCCCTTGAAATTCCCCTTATTCCATAAAGAACCGGACATGGCGTGTGCGGAGTAATTATCGATTTTTTTCTATCAATATTATTAAAAGTAAATGGAAATGTTTCTAAATCCATTTTTATTATGGACTCGGCATCGATTTCTCGCTCAGTTCCCCATTTTTCGCTTTTTCGGTATGATAGAAGTTCATATGTAAAAGGCGGTTTTGAAGCAATTGCACCAAGAGATCCGATTATCCCGTGTCCTTTTTTGTATTTTATGTATTCTGCACCGATTTCATTTAAAACCTTTTCAGAATCGTCCACTTTTAAAATATCGTATAAAACTGAAGTATAATAACTTTCAAGCGTTTTTTTATTTTTTTGATAGTTTTCTTCGCTTAAAAAAACAATTCCAGGATTTGTATTTTCACAGTCAAAATCGCTGAATTTTTCAACTGTTTCAATTACCAGTTTTTTAATGGATTCAATTTCGGATTCACTTAATTTTTTTTCATCTTCAATAATCCGTAAACAAACCCCGCCATTTCCCCGGGTTTTATATTTAACCATTGGATTCATCCTGATTAACTTTGGGGCATCCATTTCATAGTTTTTTTCAAGTTCTTCCTGAAGGAGGGTTCCAACATAGGTCGTGCAGTAGTGTTCCCTACTATCTGTGTCGTCAATTCCAATATACATAATTACCACTCAAAATCGGTAAAATTTAAATTAAATTTAATTTAGAAATTTTTCTTCCCTTAAAAACATATTTATGTAAACATCACTATCAAATTATATAAAACTAATTTTTAAATGGAGATTATCATGAAAACCCTTTTCATTCAAAATGCGAGAAAAAAAGAAAGTAACGATATAATTAACCAGTTTAGGAAAGAAAAACAGTTTAAATTTAGAAATAATAAAATAAGGCAGAAATTAAGCGAACTGCCGATAAATATTAACAAATTTATTTTAGATATGGAAAGATTTGACGGAACACTTAAAAAATACCCGGAAGATTTCATTGTTGAAGAGATAACTTCTGAGGAAACGGTTTTAGAAGTTGGAAAAGAAATTGGTTTTAAAGATGTTGAAACGTGGCACGGTTCATTTATCCATTTTACAGTTGAAAAAACGAACTGGAACACGATGGATGCACTAAAACAGATTGTAAAAGCAACAAAAACAAAAAGGAAGAATTTTGGATTTGCAGGAACCAAAGATAAATTTGCTGTAACTACACAGAGATTTGGATGTTTTGGCATTAAAAAAGAACAGCTTGAAAATATCAAAATTAAAGATATTGTAATTCGCGATGTTCAAAAATCGAACAAAAAATTAAGAATGGGCGACCTCTGGGGAAACAAATTCACGATAAAAATTAGAGACCTTGATCTTTCAAAAAAAGAAATTGAGAGAATTTCTAATTTAAAATTGGATTACGTATTAAATTACTACGGAATACAGAGATTTGGGCTTGTTAGACCGATTACCCATATTGTTGGAAAATTTATCTACGAAAGAGATTTTGAAAGCGCGTTTTACACTTACTGCGGAACCCCAATAAACGAAACCGGCGATTCCCTTGAAGCTAGACAGCTTGTTGATATGGGCGAATTTAAAAAAGCTTTGAAATTATTTAATAGAAACCATGACTATGAAAAAAGGTTGATTCAGCAGTATTTAAAATATAAAGACTTTAAAATGGCTTTTACTGCATTACCCCCGCAGTTAAACAGCATGTTTGTAAATGCGTATCAGGCATACTTATTCAATGAAATGATAAACAAAAGATTTGATTACGGGTTTGATGTAAAAGAAGGAGATATTTTAGAAGATAACACTCCAACAGGAACCCTAATTGGATACGATACCAAATTTAGCGGTGGAATTCAAGGCGAAATTGAAAGAGAAATTTTTGAACGGGAAAATCTTGATTTAAAAAAATTCAAAATTGAAGACTTTGGAAATTTCTACGGAACAAGAAGAAAACTGGTAACTCCAATTTATGACTTTAAAAGCAGCTTTGATGACAATATTTTTGAATTAAGCTTTAAACTCGAACGCGGAAATTACGCTACAATCGTTACAAGGGAGTTTACCGGAAATTTGAGTTAAATCAAGTATATATAATAAAAAATATAACATTACTTGGCAGTTGATTTCGTGATACTGTCACTAGCAGTTCTACCTACAAGGCGGCCATCTTGAGTATCTGTTGAGAGTCAATGAAAACATGGTTTTCCAAAGGTAGATACATTAATCCTGCTTTTTTGAAAAATTTAAAAAAAGATTTAGACGATTTTAAAGATTATTTTATATTTATTTGTATTATTCGTTGATTTTTTTTAAAAGCCACGCCATATTTTGGCCAAGTAGTTCCATTGTATGCAGTCCTTCAGCATCTTTTTGAACGTCTCCAATATCGAGCCCCATTCCCAAATTCCAGTAGTCTGAACCAACAGTTACCATCTGGTTTATTGAAAAGAAGTGGTTTAATGTATCAAAAACATGCGTTCCACCAGCTCTCCTTACAGACACAACTGCGGCCCCCACCTTTCTTTTTAAAATATCATCGTTTGCTTTTGCCACAAAGCCTACCCGATCGATTAATGCTTTCATTTCAGCAGTAACGTCTGTAAAATATGTGGGCGACCCTAAAATTATTCCATCAGCTTCAACCATCTTTTCTATGCAGTTATTTATAATATCGCACTCGATTATGCATTTATTGTTCAGTTTTTCAAAACACTTGTAGCATGCGGTACACCCCCGAAGCTTTCCACCGGCAATATGCATGTGTTCCGTAGAAATTCCTTCGTTTTTTAGCTCTTTTAACACCCTATCTATCAAAATAGACGTATTTCCATCCCTTCTCGGACTTCCGTTAAATGCAACTACCTTCAATATCCCACCCTCAAAAATAATCCATGTTTGATTTTATGGGTTTGAGAAATGATATATTTTTGCATTAATTTAATAAAAAAAGGTTTAAAAAAAGATTTATTGTTTTTCTACGATTTTTAGGTCATTTTCAAGATCATCTGAAAATTCCATGCTATAAAATTCTCCAGAAGTTGGAAGAACCATATAAAATTCTGGCGTTGTATCAAATGAAGCTTCAACAGACTCTATTTCAAAATCAAGAATGTGTCCTCCAGCCAATTTATCATCAGTTATGAAATGTAAGTGGTATAAAGGAACATTTAACCCAGACATAAATTCAGGAACCCAAAACCCAACAACAGTTCCAGAAACATTTTCAAATTCAAATACTGACTGATTTTTCACAACATCTACAAGTTTTTCATAAGGTTTTTCTTGGGATGGAACACTTCTCGTTTTCATTTTTGAGAAATTTCCTGTCAATTTTACTGCATAAACCATGTTTTTCGACGGGAATTTCGATTCAAAATAGGATTCAAATTCAGAAATATTCATATCATTTAAAAAATACGTTTCATCGCATTCAAATGAAGTAACCGTTGCAAACGGAGTAGTTACATTTTCAACCACATATGCAACACCATCTGCTTTAACCTGATAGCATATTCCATCCAAAACAACCATTTCCCCATCGAGTTTGTCAAAAGTACCTATTCCAAAATCCCCGTGAGTTACAAGTTCATCCACAGGAATAAATCCATCATATATGCTTTCCATCAATGCATTTATCGTAGATACTTGATATAAAACATCTGAAATCTGTTCTGACTTGATTTCGGAATTAGAACCATCATTCGTAGAGATGCAACCGGAAAATAACACCATCATGATTACCAATAATTTTACAAATACATTCATATTATTCACCTGTTTTAAATGAAAATACTTATAATTAAAAGGTTATAAATAATAAATGATTTGGTTTTAGGTGTAATTTATGAAATGGCTTGAAGAATTGATAGATTTACTGGAGTGTCCGAATTGTAAGGGCGATTTAGAACTTTTGGGCAACAAAGTATGCTGTAAAAATTGTAAAAAAATTTATTCTATTAAAGATAAAATCCCAGTACTTCTTGATGAATAGGTGATTTTATGAGATGTTTCCTTGCAATTGAATTAAAATCTGAATTAAAGGACATTTTGGAAAATTTAAAAAAACAATTTAATTTAAAAGGCATAAAAACAGTTGAAAAAGAGAATTTGCACATAACTGTAAAATTTTTAGGCGATGTTGACGATAAAAAACTTGAAGAAATACTTGAATCTGATTTAAAAATTGAAAAAGTTATTTCTGAAATAAAAGGAGTTGGAACGTTCCCAAATGAAGAATACATCCGGGTAATATGGGTTGGAACTACAAATCTTGAAGAAATATTCAAAAATATTGATGAAAAACTCTTTAAATTGGGTTTTAAAAAAGAAAAAAGTTACGATCCACACATTACCCTTGGAAGGGTTAAATTTATCGAAAATGATTCAAAAGAAACTTTAAAAAATTTAATTGAAAAGAATAAACACGTGGATTTTGGAAAAGTCGAAATAAATTCAATTTCTCTAATGAAAAGTACGCTGACTAAAGAAGGCCCTGTTTATGAAACCGTTAAAAAGTGGGACTAAATTAAAGATATTCTGAAGTGTACAACATTCCATAATGCCCAGTTATAATATTCTTTTTTAGAGATACAATTTTTTGAATTGATTTTTTTGAAAGTTCAAGATCTATTGCAATTGGAAGATCCAAATTTTCTAAAACATTTTCCTTACGATGAACTGCAGCAGGTGCAACCACGTAATCGTCATACATTACAGAAATACTGTCGAAAGTGTGCCCCGGAGTCCATAGTATATCTATCTCCGGATCTTTGAATTCATTTATGGATCCATCAGAATACCTAACAACTTTGGCATTTCTAAAAAGGTCGTTATTTCCATTGTGGTTGTTGTGATTATGCGAACTTATAACATAATCGATATCCTTTAATTTAACGTCCAATTTATTCAAATTCGAGATTATAATCTTCTTCTTATCCCTTGAAGAAGTATCAACAATTATTTTATTCTCTGATGTTTCGATATATGTACAAGATGAACTCGGGCCCACAAACATGCCATTTTCCTCATCGAGATATGTAATCGAACCATCATAAAGTAGTTTTAACAAGTAATCACTTCCATAATATTAAAAGTAATTTAGATTTTAAGTTAATAAAGTTATTTTTTCAATCCACCACGAAGAGTTACCGCGACACCGTAATCGAATTCCATCAATTCACGACCATTGAGTATTGTCGTACCGTATGCGAGTAACTCATCATCAGAATTTACAACCAATACTTCTTCAAATGGCCTTAATTCTGGATCGCAGTCTTTAACGAATTTTGAATAAACGGATTTTCCAGCTCTTGCATATTCTTCAACACTGCTGTCAATTACAATTCTGTACTTTGGAAACTCGAGTTTTTCATGTAAAAGTTCAGCACCGGATTTTGCAGGAATTAAGAAGTTATCGTTTGCTCTTAAGGTAAACAAAACCTCTTTTTCAAGTAAAAGATTTCTAATTCTTCCGGTATTTTTGCTTCTTCTTGTTTTTACTTTTTCCATTAACTCTTCGTCGAGTATTTTTGCTCCGTACTGGTATTCGAGCATTTTTCCAACTCTGAATACATCAGGATTAATTTTATCGCACTCTTTTTTCTTACCGTAGTGATTTATGTAGTAATTGTATGTACTTATATCGAGTATTTTTTCAGAATGTTTTTCCTTAAATTCGCTTACAAATTCATTGTTGTATTTTTTTTCAAAATCATACAAATCAGGCACTTCATTTTGAGCTAATGGATACATTGTATCTATATTTAATGGAACTAACCCAAATACGCCATCTTTTATAAGTACGTCAACATCACAAGGAACATTACTTAAATTTTCATGATAAGGTTTTGAAGTGTTTTCAGAAACGCTTGTTACGTAGATTTTATCGTACTGAATTCTATCAAGCCTTTGTTTGTGCCTGTATATTTCAGGCCGATTCATGCTTTCATATCCTGTGTAGAAAAATCCTGACTTTTTAGAAACAGGGTCGTGTTTTTCGATAAAATCCATGTATTTTGAAATAACTCTCAAACCATTCAAAAGTTTAGGGTGGCTTCTGCATCTCTCTTCAACGAGTTCCCAGAGGTTTCCTTCTTTTATTGCATTTTTAATTCTGTCAATTTCTTCAAAAGTAACGTAGAGATTGTGTTCTGCAAGTAATCTCGTTTTTTCCTTTTCTTCCAAGTTGTAGAGCTGTTTTGGAGTGTATTCACTACATACTTTACAGGTGCAAGGGAAACTTTTCAAATCCTTCATGTCTTCAAGGTGGAGTGTTCCATCTGCTGTTAAATATCTTCCATTTTTAGCGTAAAGAGCATATGCTGCACTATCAAATAAATCACATCCAAGAGCAACTGAAAGTGCAAATAACATCGGGTGTCCGCATCCAAATAAGTGAACAGGCTTGTTTGTTGGTAGATGCATTTTTGAATTTAAAATAACTTCTGCAACTTCTCGATACCTATAATCTTCCATTAAAGGAACTACTGCGCCAATCGGGTAAATATCAAAGTCCATTTTACCCATAACTTCAGCACTTTTCTGCCTTAAATCCAAATATTTTGAACCCTGAATAGTTCCATTAAGTGCGAGTTTGTATCCCATTTCTTTTCTTCTTTTAATCGAGTCTTCTGCTCTTTTAAAAGTTTCAATTAGATCGCTTTCAGCTTTTTCTCTTGAAACATCCGGACCAGTTGGGATATCAAGTATTGTTCCAACATCTACACCGATTTTTTCCTGAAAATCGATTATTTCCATTGGGCCGACATTTACGTCCCCATAAACGCTCAACTGGAATGAACCGCTGTCAGTTACAACAACATTTTTAAAGTCTATTAATTCATGAATTCCTTTTGTTTCCGCAATTTCTCTAAGTTCGGGTGTCGTGTACGTTATATACGAATTTGTAATTACAACATCTGCCATTTTATTTATTAAATCCATTGAAACAGTCTGTTTTTTAGGATTTGGATGAATTACGGGCATAATCGTTGGAGTTTCAATTTTTTTTCCGTTTATCGTGATACTCCCGAGTCTACCCATTGCGTCACGAGCTTTTATTTCAAACATGTTTCCACCATAAATTAAACTTCATAATCGTAAAAATCGATAATTTTCAATAATAATCCCAAATGTTAAAATAGCAATTAACTATTAGATATATTACTTCATATAAAAAGAGGTTCTTATTTAAAATATTTTTGGTTGGCGAGAAAATGTATGAACAGGCTATTGTTATTCGAAATGATCTAAAAATGGGAAAGGGGAAAATGGCGGCTCAAGCCTGTCATGCATCGATTCAAGCTTTTTTACACGCTCAAAAAATAAGTTCATCTGCGGTTAGTGGCTGGATGAATGAAGGGCAGAAGAAAGTTGTTTTAAAAGTAAATTCTGAAAAGGAACTTTTAGAAATATTTAAAAACGTCAATATCGAAGGACTTCCATGCAGTTTGATAAGAGATGCTGGAAGAACCCAGGTTGAACCCGGAAGTCTTACTGCTGTAGGAATTGGTCCTGAAAAAGAAGAAAAAATTTCAAAAGTTACAAAAGATTTAAAATTACTTTAAATTTTAAATTTACAAGAGTTTTGAAAAATTTAAGCACTATTAATAAATATTTGAAAACAAAATAAATAACATACAAAATTTAAGTCTAATCGATTCTTTTATTCTTTAAGAGTTAATTTTAATCTGGTGATAATTGTGGCTGTTAAAATTGCAGAGCTTACCTGCGGAGCAGAATACAGTGGTGTTCAAGCTGAAATTGAAAAAGCTGCGAAAGAAGTCGGTGGAGAAATTGTATATCCTGAAGTCGATTTAGAATATATCGATAAAGTTAACGACTATTTAGGATTTGAAGTCGCGTCTGCTAACTTAAAATTAATGTTTGCAAGAGCAATGTCAATTATTGAAGGAAATACTGATGCAGAAGCAGTTTTTATTTCAACCTGCTTTAGATGTGCCGAAGGAGCCCTTGTAAGAAATGAAGTTAGGAGATTGATACAGCAAAACACTGATTTACCGGTTGTTATGTATTCGTTTACCGAAAGAACGAAAGCTTCAGAGTTACTTACAAGAATGGAAGCACTTGTTACGATTGTTGATAAAAAAGCACTTCTTGCAAGGAAAAAACAAGATGGAGTAAGTTTAGGTCTTGATAGTGGTTCAACTACAACAAAAGCCGTTATTATGAAAGATAACGAGGTTATAGGAACCGGTTGGGTTTATACTAAAGATGTTATCGAATCTGCACAAGAAGCACTTGATGCTGCTTTGAAAGAATCCGGACTTAAAATGGAAGATATTGAAACAATTGGAACTACAGGTTATGGTAGACATACACTTGGAGACCACTTTAAAGCTGATTTAGTACAGGAAGAATTAACTGTTAACTCAAAAGGAGCTGCATTTTTAGCAGGTGCCCAGAAAGGAGAAGCTACCGTGATTGATATTGGTGGAATGGATAACAAAGCAATTTCACTAAATAATGCGATTCCCGATGGTTTTACAATGGGTGGAATCTGTGCAGGTGCAAGTGGTAGGTTCTTTGAAATCACTGCAAAAAGACTCGATGTTTCAATTCAGGAGCTTGGTGACATTGCAGCGACTGGCGACTGGCGAAATGTTATGATGAACAGCTATTGTATCGTATTTGGAATTCAGGATTTAGTAACTGGTCTTGCAGGAGGTGCTACACCAAATGACGTTGCCGCGGCTGCTGCCCACTCTGTTGCAGAACAGATTTACGAACAGCAACTTCAGGAAGTTGATGTACGGGATCCTTTAATTTTGGTTGGTGGAAGCAGTCTTTTAAAAGGAATGGTTCTTGCACTTGAAGAAATACTCGGTAAAAAAATAATAGTTCCAAAATATTCTCAATATATCGGTGCAGTTGGTGCAGCATTGATCTCTTCAGGATATCGGAATCTCAAAAAATAACTTTTTTTGGTTAGTTAAGCTAATAGGTGTGGCTTTATGGACAGTAATATCGATGTTGAAATATTATCTATACTATCAGAATCATCTGCCCCAGTCGGTGCAAAAATAATCGCAGATGCACTGAAAGACAGAGGTTATGATATAGGGGAACGGGCGGTTAGATATCACTTAAAAGTACTTGATGAAACCAGCCTTACTAAAAAATTGGGATATTCAGGAAGAGAAATCACTGAAAAAGGAATTGAAGAACTTGAAAAAGCAAATATTTCATTTAGGATTGGTTCAGTATTTTCACAAGTGATTGAAAAACTTTATTTATCAGATTTTCCTTCAAAAGTTCTTATAAATACTGCAAAATTTGAAGGGGACTATAAAACAATAAAAGAACTTGTCTTAAAATCATTTGAAGCCGGTTATTCTGTAGGAGATTACCTAAATATCAAGAAAAAAGGATATTCAGTATTCGTTGAAACACTTTGTAGTATCACATTCGATAATTTTCTATTGAAAAACGGAATAATTCCTACCCCTGAATACGGTGGAATCGTTAAATTTGAAGACTACGAACCTGTAAATTTTGAAGGAGTAATTGAATTTAAAAGTACCTCAATTGACCCATTGGTTGCATTTATCATGCAGGGAAAAACGGATGTAATTGGAGTAATTGAAAATGGAGAAGGTCTCGTTCCTGCAAACTTTAGGGTAATTCCAAAATCAAGTGAAAAACAGTTTGAAAATATTCTTAAAAAAGATATGTTAAATTCTGTTTTGGCATATGGCACTGAAAACGTACTTGGAATGAATTTAAATCCCGAACAGATTGGAGTAGTGTTGGTTGGTGGATTAACGCCGTTATGTATTCCACATGAATCAGGATATACTGCAGACATCAGTGCTGCCACACAACTTAAAGATATTTCTTCGATGGAGAAAAAAACAAAAGGATTCCTTGAACCAAAGAAAAAGAAAGGAAAATTTAAGGTAACTCCAGTTTTATCAAAAATGCTTTCGAAAATGCAAGCCGTAAATTACGATATTGAAGATAAAAAAGGCAATGTAGTTGTAAATACTGCAAGAGTTCCGATTGAATACAAAGAAGAAGCAATAAACGCATTAAAAGACAGCTACGAAAATAAACTCGCAATTTCAGATAGATTAAAAATAGAATATGACGGAGAATTCTTAAATGCATACACAATCTGTTCATTAACCGTTGATGGGGTATTCTTAAAGAATAAAATCCCCGTAATCCCCTACTACGGTGGAATTTTAGAAGTTAAAACAGATAAAAAACGGTTTATCGAAGCAATTGACTACGAAGGAACTTCTCTTGACCCTCACGAAGTATTTTTCAATAAAGCTGATGGTAAAAACTACATTTTAGCCGGTATTCGAAAAGTTCCGATGTCTGCAACCGAAAAATTAATCGAACTTAACGAAAAACTTGGCTGGAATTCGATAATTGAAATAGGGCGGCCAAATAACGACATTTGCGGCGTTCGTGTTGAAAAATGTATGTTTGGAATTACCACGATTGGTGGAACAAACCCATTTGCAAATATGCGCAAAAATAACATTCCAGTAGAAATGAAGACCCTTCACAGATCAATTGACTATTCAGAACTAACGCATTATGAAGATATTTAAATTTTAATTTAAGGAGATATTTATGGGAAAAAAGGACAAAAGATGGGTTCTTCAAAGGAAAAACGACCATTATTACAATCTAGCAAAAAAAAGAAATTACAGGTCAAGAGCAACGTACAAACTATTCCAGTTGAATGAAAAATTCAATTTAATAAAGGAAAGAAACGTTGTTGTAGATTTAGGCTGTGCTCCAGGAGGATGGCTTCAGGCTGCACGAGATATTGTGGGAGAGAAAGGGTTTATCGTTGGAATTGATTTACAGACTGTAAAGCCACTACCTTATGAAAATGTCATTGCAATTAAAGGCGACATGACAAAAGAAGAAATTTTAAAACAGGCTAAGGACTTACTTCCAGAAAAACCTGACGTTATAATCTGCGATGCATCTCCAAACATCAGCGGGGTATGGGATGTAGACCATGCAAGGTCCCTTGAACTTACAACTATGGCACTCATGACTGCAACAAAAATGTTAAAAAAAGGCGGAAATTTTGTTGTAAAAGTATTTCAGGGCGATTTGTTCGAAAAATACGTTCAGCTCGTTTCAGAATACTTTGATAAAGCATTTACGACAAAACCAAGAGCTTCAAGAGACGAAAGTGCCGAAGTATATGTGATTGGAAAAAGATTTAACGGCAGAAAATTTGACATAAATTCAAAATCGCCAATCGTAAAACTGCTTGATACCAATCCAGAAGAAAAAGAAATTACGAGCCCAAGTTTAAGAAAAGAAATATCTAAAGAAGATAGCGGACTCATGATCAAAAGAATAAAGGAAATGAGATCCAAAAAAGAATAATTTTTGCATTAATATAAATTTAATACTTTTTTAACACTAAAAAAAATTAAAATAAATTTTATTTCCAGAGTCTAAGTTCACTTCTTTTGACATCCTGTCTGTGTCTTTCTAAAAATTTATACATTTTTGAGTGCGACGTTCCCCTTAAGAGCATTTCAATTGCATCTTTTGCAATCTTTGCAGTTTCGATTTCCCCGATTATTGAAACGGTTTTTCCGTAAACTGAAATGTGCGTTGAAGTTAATTCTTCAATGTACCTTCTTGATTTTCCGCCACTCCCAATAATCCTTCCTTTTAATCTTTGAAGAGCTTTATCGGAATTTCCGTATTCTGAAATATCTATTACTTCGAAGGCATATTCATCTGAAACCAGTTTTAAAGCTTTTTCAGGATTAAATCCTCTTCCAATAGCTTTTACAATATCTCTTGCTTTCCAGAGTGCCAAAGGGTCTTCTTGATCTTCAGTTGAATAAATACTAACTTCTCCTTCGGAATCGATTTCTAGTTCAACTCCAAGCTCACTTTCAAGCTGTTTTCTAACTTCTCCGTGAGTTCCAATAAGGATACCGGTTCTCTCTTTTGGAATCTTCACTACTTCCACATTCTCGTACATAATATCTCACCAATTACGCAATTAAATTTCATTAAATATTATATAATCACTACTTAAAAAAAGATGTTGTAAAAAATTTTTTAATACGTTTTTGCCATTTCTTCATCAATTAATTCCAGTTCTTCTCCTGAAACAAATTTATAGAACTCTTTGTAATCCGTATCAATTCCTTTTCGTTTAAAGAAACTGCAGACATTTTTAACATCCCGAATAAGGAGAGTTTTCGAAAGAGGATGTTCTTTAACGACCCCTTGTGAAAAGTCAATGTATACGGGCTCATCTTCATGAACTAAAATATTATATTCTGACAAATCCCCGTGAACTAACTGAGCATCATTATATAATACCTTCATATCTTCTCGTATCATTTCGTAGAATTCGGAATAATCGACTTCGATATCTTTTAATCTTGGAGCTGGAACTCCATCTTCATGAACCATATCCATTAAAAGTATATTTTCCCGTTTTAATAGTGGTTCTGGCGTGTTTATATAATCTCCCGCTCTTAAAAGGTTTCTAAATTCTTTTTCCACCCATGCAGTTATAATCTGTCGAGTACTGCTTCTTCTAAGGTGAAATCTAGGGTCTCCCTGAATATACTTCCACATTGTTTTAAAATCACATGTAGAAACACGATAAACCTTCAGTGCGTAGAGTTCATCTTCTTTATTTGCAGAAAACACAACAGCTTCCTTTCCAGAATTAACAACTCCAGAAATTTCATCGATATGTTTTGCAACAAGTAAATTATAGATATTTAGGAGAGTTCGTTGATCAAAAACTTCATTTTCGGTTTTTAATTCTTCCAAAAACTTCTTTTTTCGCTCAACTATCTTTTTTTGAAATTCCCTATCAAGTTGTTTTTCTTTTTTATCTAAATCCATTTTAAGGACATCTTTCATCAATATCCCTTATCTCATGAAGTCTAGGTATCCTTTTTTGTTCAACCAGTCAACCTGTCCTTTTGTGTATCTCCAGATTACATCGCATTTCTCATCGGACTGTACTTCCCAAGGAGTAACAATTACGACATCGTCTTCCCTTACCCAGATTTTTCTCTTCAATTTTCCGGGAATTCTACCCATTCTGAGCTTTCCATCCATACATCTTACTCTAACTCTGCTTGCACCGAGCATTTGTTCGATTACTCCAAGAACTTCATTTTCATTCTCTCTTGGGGTCCTTACTCTTGTTGGTTGTTGTGGGGGTGCTTGTTGTCCTCGCATAGTTCTCACCTTTTTTTCGATAATTTTAAAAAATTAGTTAATCGATAGTTTTAAGAAATCAAAAGAAAAACGTAAAACGAAGATTATTCGTTTATTTTAAATCTTTTTATAGTAATGAAGTATTAATCATTTATATAGTTAATTATGTATGGTGAGAGTTTGGTAAAATTAATGCTTGCACTTGATGTAATGGATGAAAAAACGGCAGTTTTGATTGCTAAAGAAACTTCAGAGTACGTTGACTCCATAAAAATAGGATATCCCTTAGTTTTGGCTACAGGATTAAATATAATCGACAAAATAAAAGAAGCCACCAACAAAGAAGTGATCTGTGATTTCAAAGTTGCAGACATCCCTTCAACCAATGAAAAAATTGCAGAATTAACGCTAAATCATGCTGATGGGATAATTTGTCAGGGTTTTGTTGGTTCAGACAGCGTTTCTGCAATTTTAAACGTTGCAAGAGCGAAAAATAAAAAAGTAATAATGGTAACGGAAATGTCTCACCCCGGAGCTACAGAATACTTACAACATGTAGCTGAGGATATGGCAAAAATGGCTGACAAATTAAAAGTTGATGGAATAGTTGCACCATCAACTAGACCTGAAAGATTAAAAGAAATCAAATCAATTGCAAAAGATGCTTTTGTAATATCCCCTGGAGTTGGGGCCCAGGGTGGAAATTTAAGTGATGTTTTAAACGTTTTAAGCGAAAATGACTACGTAATTATTGGTAGAGCGATCTATGAAAATGAAAATCCCAAAGAAAGCGCTAAAAATTATAAAATACAGATGTAAAGCCCAAATTAAAAATTTTATAAGGTCATCAAAACGTATTTATAATTTTAATGAGTATATGTTAATAAATTTAATTTATTAAATATTTTAACTACCAAATTGATATTGTTAGGCGATAGTTATGATATTAAATTCAAAAAAAGGACAGCTTTCAATAGAAATGGTTATACTGATTCTTGCAATTTTGTTATCTGGAACAATATTTGCTACATATATGACTAAAAATACTGGAAGCAGTGACGAAATTTCAGATGTTAAAAAACAGGTTTTTAGTGGAACCTCATCATCATTAGTTACAATAAGCCACTCTAATGGACATTTTGATCCAATAGCTACTGAAGATGAAGAACCTGACGAAGGTGGAGAAGAACCTGAAGAAGAGAATAATTTTGATAAAATATATGCTAAAGTATTAAACATAAACCCGACTTCATCAGATGAGAATAATAAATTTGAAGCCACCATATATGGTGGAGGCACTATTGAATTAAAAAAGAAAGGTAATCCCAAAGGAGTTACTGCCAATGGCGTATTTTATAATCTGGAAAATAGCCAAATGGAATTCAATGTAACTAAAGTTATTTTACGAATAAAAGGTGATTCTACAATAATAATTAATGATAGTATAGTATTTGATAAAAATAACAAAAAGTTCACCATCGAATGTGTTGAAGGTGGAACCTGCCCGATACCCGTAACAATTGGAATGGAAAATGGTGCTGGGTCATACTGGCTTGAACTAGATGTAGATGATGTCAAAGTAACTTCTGAAAGTAGTGGCTCTAGAAAAAATTAAAAAATTAATAATTTAAAATTAATCATTCTTTTTTTTTCAACTTTTTAATTAATTATTTATTCTAAAAAATTCTATTTTTATATATGATTATATTATTTTGTCAATTGGGGCGTGGTATATATGACAAAATTTTCAAAAGGCCAGATTTCAATAGAATTAATACTTTTAGTAATGGCCGTACTTCTTGCAGGTATTTTGGTATCATTTCACATGACAAAGTTTACTTTCGAAGGAGATATTCTATCAGATGTTCGGCATGGTGCATTTCAGGTATTTGGATTGAGCACCAATCCAACAATAATAATTTATTCATTGAATTTTTCTGACGTAAAAATAAGCCCTTCAACAAATTTAGATAATGCATGGCTTCAAATAAATGATACTGGAAACGAAACATATCTCTGGTACTATGGCGATGGAACATTCAAAGGTCTGGCAAACACAAGCGATCCTACTGAAAGTATTACTGAAGACAATCTAGTAATATTACCTCATGGAGGATATGCATCAAATATAATATTCAGATCAGATGTTCCAACAGATATGAACTGGGAGGGCATACCCTTTACTTTTACAGACATTAAAAAATTTGAAATAATTGCAAATAACCCAGACATACCGATAAAATATAACATATCTCATGAAGGATCACCAGAACAGTCAAACCAGGCTTATTTAGATATTGAAGCCGATGATGTAACCATAATTGTTACAAAAGCCAATAATAAAGTTTTTGAATTGATCGCAAATACAACTAGTGGAACTATAGAACTGTTAGCATATGAACCATAATTATATAATTATTATTTTTTAAAAATCGTGAAAACATGAACATATGGATTCGTGGCGGAACTAGTGACGCAAACAAAATTTCAGAAGAAATTAAGAAAAATTTTAAGGACTCTTTTTTAATTTTAACCACTACAACGGAATTTGGTGGAAAAATTGCAGAAAAGTATTCTGATCTGGTTATTTCAGAAAAAATGAGCTATGAAAATTTAAAAAAAACACTTCTTGATAAAAAAATAGATGTTTTTATTGATGCAACTCACCCTTTTGCAACCCATGCAAGTGAAACAGGCATAAAAATTTCAAAAGAATTGAATATTCCATATATCCGGTATGAAAGGCCGATTAAAGAGTTTAAAGATGCTTTTTACGTTGAAACTTTTGAAGAAGCTGCTAACCTAGCTTTAAAAATTTCTAAAAAAAATATATTTTACATGTCAGGAATAAAAAATTTAAAAACCGTTTCTGAAATTATCCCTATCGAAAAATTAATTGTAAGAATACTTCCAACTTCAGTCTCAGAAGCTCTAAAAATACTTCCTTCAAAAAATATTGTTGCAATGCAAGGGCTATTTTCAGAAAATTTAAATAAACATTTAATAATTGATTACGATTGTGATGTAATCATTACAAAAGATAGTGGAAAAAGTGGAGGCCTTTATGAAAAGGTTTCATCTGCAATTTTAGCAGGTGCAAAACCAATAATCATTAAGCGACCGGAAATAAATTATCCATTAAAATTTGAAAAAATAGTTGAATTGATAAGTTATTTAAAGACTATGTAAATTAATTACTTCAAATGTTCGAGATCCTCGTCTGCAGGAATATACTCCAGTAAATACCCGCCAGGCCTTAAACCGTAAAGTAATGCCCTATTCATATAATTTAAAATTAAATTCAATACTTCGTCATGCCCAATTCTTAAGGGGCCCATATAACAGTTTTTTTCAGAAAATTCCATGATACAGTCTTTTCTAACATTTTTTCCACTTACCATTATGACATAATCTTCCCCTGAATTCACAAGGTTGCCTATTGCAGGATAAAGCCCATTTGCGCTAATTACAATAAGTGTATCCTCCAAATCAGTGAGTTTTTCAAGACATGCATCTATCTTTTCTATATACTTTACTTTTTCAACAGGATCTTTAATTTGATACTGGGGAATATCTGAAATGGGCACGTGAACTAAATCATAGTGATCCAGATATTTAATTGAAGAATTTATTGAATCTTCAAAATCTTTTGATAAGATATAATCTACTTTTATAAACTTTGAAAATCCTTTTGCAATCCCACATGATGCAATAGATAATGTTTTTAAGCCGTATTTTTCCGAAAATGAGGGTACTTCGAAATATTTACCAGGAAATCTTGTTATAAGAAAGTTTATAGGATATTTTCCTTTTCTTTTTCTTTTGATATTTATTTCATGATTTTCCAAAATTTTATTGCATCGCAGTAAAAATTCATTTAAAGCATCTGAAGTATTTTTTGCACGTTTGCATTCTCCAGAAGAACCACAGAGTTCATAAACTGGCAGTACCTTATTTACATGCCTTCCAGGATAATAAGGATCAGAATCGGAAATTTTATCAGAAATCCAACCGTTTTTATCAGTCATTACTAAAACACAGCCGCAATCAGCACAATTTTTCAGCGTAAATTCGTAACCGCCATAATTTGCAGGGATACTCTTCATTAGCTGGTTTAAGTCATTATCCATTATATCGCATGTTGTTCTATCTATAACCCTGTGACCGTAATTGTCCTCAATTGTTGTAACAAACATGCATTCGAAATATACCGAGTTGTCATTAAGTTCTACGTCTTCCCCAAGTGCCTTTAAAACACTTATCCCTGGAAATTCTTCCACGGGATATCCTGCCATTATAAATAAATCATTTATAGACTGCATTGGCACGCCTCTTTTGTAAGGTGCCAATAATCCGCAAGAACCATTTTGAACCAATTTATCAAAATTAGGAGTATTCGCATATTCTAAAGGGGTTTTATTGTCCAAAATTTCATAGGGGTTATCCAAAAGTCCGTCGAAATAGAAAATAAGCGTCTTCATAAACCACCGCCCTGTAAAATAAACGTATTAATTCATATTAATTATATAATGACGTCTATATAAAGTTAAAAATACGAACTAATTTCGATTAGTTTATATTGTATAAAAAAGAAATATTTAAGTTTATTGAAAAATTAAACTGTAAATAATTAATATTTAGTTTCATTCCAGATTCCAACCATCATCATGTGATCTTTTTCGAAAGGTTCTATATTTATTTCATCAACAATTTCAAATCCGCCTTCGATCAATATTTTTTTCTGTTCAGCAAATATTTCTCTTGGATTTTTTGTAACGTCGACACTTCTTGCTTTTATGGATATCATTGCGTATCCATTTTCTTTTAAAAACCATCTTGCATTCTTTACAAGGATTTCTGCTTGATTTGGCTGTGCAACATCTTCAAAAATAACGTCAACTTTTTCAACGATATTTGAATAGTCCTGAGGCCTGTTTGCATCCCCTAAAACAGGAATTAAATTTTTTCTTTCATTGCATGAATCGATAAATTCTCTCATGATTCTTGGCGCAAATTCAAGAGCATAAACTAGGGAATTTTCTGCAATATCTGCAACGTGTGAAGGAGTAGTTCCAGCAGAAGCTCCAAGATAAAGAACTTTCGTTCCTTTTTTGATAGGCATCTTTTTTAAGCCGTTTATAATTGCAGCACCGAGTTTACTCTTGTTTGGATTCCATACTCTGTATTCGATACTATCAGAGTATACTAACTTTTCACCGTAAACTCTTTTTCCAGGAACTAATGATTTTGTAGCAATTCTTTTAAGTCCGTCTCCAAAATCTACTGAATAAACGTTGTTAAAAATTTCTTTTACCTTAATTTTTTCCATTTAACTCACCATAGGGATTAATTCTGTGAAGAAGTTTTTCCAATTACTTTTCTTTCAGCTTTAACTTTTTTTGTTGAATCTCTTCTTTTTTCGCCAGATCTTTCCTTTGGAGGCTGGTTTCCACTACCTTTTGGCTTTCCACCAAATGGTTTTTTATCACTTTTTCTGTCGTCCCTTCTGTCATCTCTTCTGTCGTCCCGTCCAGCAGGTTTTTTACCAAATGGTTTTCCACCTTTTTTAGAGTCTCCTTTTCTAGGCTCACCTTTCTTGTCGAATGGTTTTCTGTCACCTTGTGACCTTCTATCTCTATCTTGGCCGCCCTTATTACCGAAACTTCTCGTATCAGGTCTTGGTCTTCTTTTTCTCGTTGGTTCAGGAAATTTTTCTTTTATTTCAGCTACTTTTTTGTTCATGTCTTCAACTAACATGTCTGAAATATCATTTCCAAAAGCATCTGCCCTTATCGCAATTGAAATTTTACAGGAAATTGCCCTTGCAATTTTTCCGTGTAACCACCAGGGATTTCCCTGAATGAGCGGGTGCTGGAAGATTACACCGTGTTTTGGAGGTAATGCTCTTTCTCTTAAGTGTGCAAATAATGCTTTTTCTGCACCTATAACCTGAATTGTTGATGCAGGAAGTCTTAAAAGTCTTTCAATTCCACCAGCAAGGCTTATCAATCTTGCACCAAGTGATGCACCTGCAACTTTCGTCAAATTTGGAGCAATCTCTTTCATTGAAGTCTCCAAATATTCTTGCAATTTTTCTCTGTATTCATACATACTTTTTATTTCATTTGCAAGGTTTTTCATGATTTCTAAATCAAATTCAGATACATCTGCACCCATCGATTCTTTTGCAGCAAGTGAAATCGTTCTCGCAACATTTGAAGGCATTGTTTTTTTGAGTTTCGTTCTTGTATACTCTTCCCTATCCCCGTATTCGGAAACTAAACCCACGTAGATATCGTGTTTCTTAATCAAATTATCCATTTCTGGGAAGTATAATGAATACCATTCTCTAAGTCTTTCTGAAAACAAATTTAAGGTTTCATCAAGGTTATCAAGGGCATTTACAGTCTGAACTATCAATTTATCTTTCTGTTCTGATGACTTTTTCATCATCAATTTTGTGAAAGAAGTTGCCCAAGCGTTCATTTTTGAAACAAAATCAGTTTCGTTTTCAAAAACTTCGTATTTTTGACCTAATTCATATAAATTATTTCGAATAAGTTCTCCAAGCGGATTTTTGGAAGTTGTGTATTCAAAACTAACGCTTTCTTCCTCAATTTCCCATTCGTTTTTCAATTCATTGATTATTTCAAAATTTCCCTGTCTCAATTCATACATTACTTTTGGAACATCCTCGTTTTCAAATATTTTGTAATATTTGATGTCTTCTAAGGAATATTCGCCGTTTTTCGAGTTTGCTTCAAGTGCAAATGCTCCAAATGGTGCAAAGGCAATGAATAACATAAAATCACCTAAAAATTTATAAATCCATGAAAAATGTATTCTTAACTTCTAATCAATCTAGAACTATTTAATCATTCGGGTATTTAATACTACGTAAACCCAGATAAAAAAGATTATAAATAATCGCGATTAAATAAATTTAAACGGATTTCATTAAATATAATGGATATTTTAATTTTATCAACGTGATATAATGCTCGATTTTAACATTGAAGGGTTAATTCCAAAAAATATGGAAAAAAGGGGAGAATTAGTACTTAACGAATATTTAAAAGAAATTGAAGATGTGTTTAATCATCGAAAAATTCCAGAAAACGGAATTAATGACGAAAAGATAAAGCTTTTTTTAAAATTTCTCTCGATGATGGACACAGATAAAGATCCAAAATCTGTAAGAATCGGGGAAAGGGAAGCAAGAATTTATTCTAAAATTCACGACGAACTATCTTCAGGATTTTGTCACGGAATTGGAAGAAGTGGAAATTTAGTTGATCCCCAACCAAAAGCGTCTGGTGCGAGTATCATGTATGCACTGACAAACAAGATTCTTGAGAGCTTCTTTAAAACTCTCGGACTAAATGTTCACGCAATTGCAACTCCCGTGTCAACAGGAATGTCCATATCACTGTGTTTAAGTGCTGCAAGAAAAAAATACGGATCAAATGTTGTAATCTATCCATATGCATCCCATAAAAGCCCTATAAAAGCAGTTTCATTTGTTGGAATGGATATGAGACTTGTTGAAACGGTTTTAGATGGCGACCGAGTATACGTTCCAGTTGAAGACATCGAAGATGCGATAAAAAAAGAAATTGAGCTTGGAAATAAGCCTTGTGTTTTGAGCACGCTTACATTTTTTCCCCCAAGAAACAGCGACGATATAGTAGAAATTGCAAAAATTTGTGAAATTTACGATATTCCCCATATAATTAATGGAGCTTATGCAGTTCAAAACAATTATTACCTTGAAAAGTTAAAAAAAGCATTTAAATATCGAGTAAATGCAGTTGTAAGTTCAAGCGATAAAAATTTACTCACACCCATCGGCGGGGGAATAATATATTCGACAAACAACGATTTTATAAGGGAAATATCCCTTTCATACCCAGGAAGGGCGAGTGCAACGCCTGTTGTGAATACATTGGTATCCCTTTTATCAATTGGATCTAAAAATTACTTAGAATTGATGAAAAATCAGAAAAGCAGTAAAAAACTGCTCGATGAACTTCTAACGGATTTATCCAAAAAAACAGGTGGAAAATTTTTAGATGTTGAAAGCCCGATTGCATCCTGCATTTCAGTAAATTCAGATCCTGTTGAAATTGCTGCAAAACTCTACAATTTAAGAGTAACGGGTCCAAGAGGAATTAAAAAAACTGACAATTTTGGAAACTGCTACATGGGGAATTATCCTCATGATTATATCGTAATGAATGCCGCGATTGGCGTTAGAACTGAAGATATTTTAAATTCGGTATCCAAACTTGAAAATATTATTTTATAATTTATTAGGTGCTTTTATGATAGGCGTTTCTAAAATGTATTCTGAAATCATGGAACTTTGTGGAATTAAAGATTTTGAAATTGTAAACCCGTACAAAAATTCCTGTAACTGTGATTATTTACTCATTTCAAAAGGATACTTTGAGAAAGTCCACAAACTAAACCCCAATTCTAAAATAATCGAAATAAATTCTGCTACTTTTTTAGATCTGATTAAAAGTCTTGAAAGCTTAAAAAAAGAAAATATTGGAGATAATGAATCCATAGGTCAATCGATTGAAAAATTAAAAAAACTCGATTTTAAAATAAAAAACGATAATCTTGAATTTGTAAAAAATTTCAAATACAACATCGACTCCGATTCAAAATTTATAAAAAAAATACTTTATGATCTAGGATTTAAAAATAAAATTTGTAGAACTATTAAAATAATTCCCGATTATAATTTAATAGAAAATTCAGATTTAAATGACATTATTGTTTTAAAAACCCACAGATACGATCTCAACCTTATCGAAAGAATTGAAGACAGGTATCTGTCGATACTAAATTCGTTAAATAATATAATCCTAAAGAAAACATAAAAAAGTTATATACTATTTCACTCATATTCTAGTAAGATATAATAAGGCAATTAAAATATCGAAAAGGTTGTGAGAACATGGCTATAACAATTGCAGTAGCTTCCGGTAAGGGCGGCACTGGAAAGACAACAACCTGTGCGAACTTGGCGGTTGCACTATCTCAATTCGGTAAAGAAGTAACGGTAATCGATGCAGATATTGCAATGGCTAATCTCGAACTTATCATGGGGATTGAGGGAAAACCAATTACATTAAACGACGTGTTATCGGGAAATGCAGATATTAAAAGCGCGATTTATGAAGGCCCTGCGGGTGTAAAGGTGGTTCCAGCAGGTGTTTCACTCGATAGCTTTAAAAAAGCAAGACCTGAAAGACTTCTTGAAATATTAACAAAACTTGATGAACAGAGCGAAGTTTTACTTATCGACTGTCCTGCAGGAATTGGTAAAGAGGCACTTACCGCAATTTCAGCTGCAGAACATTTGTTAGTTGTTGTAAACCCTGAAATATCCTCAATATCTGATGCATTGAAAGTTGTATCCATTGCAAACCGGGTTGAAACAAATGTACTCGGTGCAATCATTAACCGGGTTACAGAAGACAGTTCTGAATTAAGTTCAAGATCTATTGAGACTATTTTAGAAATCCCAATTGTTGGAATTGTACCTGAAGATCCAAATGTTAGAAGAAGTTCTGCTTTTGGTGTTCCCATTGTTTTAAAACATAATGAATCCCCAGCTTCGCAGGCAATAATGGAACTTGCTGCAAAATTGGTGGGTAAAAAGTACATCCCTAAAGAAATCAAAAAAGATTCTTTCGTTAAAAAATTCTTTAAAGGAGTATTTGGGGGTAAGAAAAAATGATAAATCTGGATCCAAGTGTACTTACAATTTTAGTTCTTATAAGTATTGTTTTGAACGTATTTTTATTTATGAAACTCGTTGTTCTAAAAGGTGAACTTGAAGGTATTAAACAGTCCACAAGACTCACGAACGATGAAGTCAACAAATTACAGGAACGAATAAAAAGCATTAAATTGAGGTAGGGTGAAAACTTATGAAAAAAATGTATTATCTGTTTTTTTTAAGTTTACTACTTATCCCCGCGATTAATGCTACTGAACTTGCTCCTGACACAGTTAGGGTTAATGACAGCATTTACTTGGTATTTGACTGGATAGCACCAGAAAACATTGAAAATTTTAGTTTAGTAATAGATGCGGACGATAGTATTGTTTTTGATGAATACGAATATAACGTAAGTAAAATTAAAGCAGGTACATCAGTATTTAAAATGTTCAAAGGAACTGCTACTGAAATTGGAAATTACAAAATTAAGCTTTTAAAAAGATACTTTCAGAATGGAAGCTTGATTGGATCTGTTGAATTCTTCGAACTTTCAGTGGTTCCAGATGCAGGCGTTAGAATTGTTGAAAAAATAGTTACTACAGAAAATTACGAACCTCTAGAAGAATTAGAAACTGAAGATGTTTCTGAAGAAAGTTCAAATAGCTATGAAAATGTTTCAGTTTTGGAAAATGAAACTTCAAACGAACCCGAATTAATTGTTAAAGCTGAAGAATCATCAGAAACTCCATCAAAAGTTAATGAAAGTTTAATTGGTCCTGGCGGTATCTATTATATACTAGGAGGACTCATCTTAGGTATATTACTCGGTGCAATTATTGCATACGCAAAAGAATAAAAAAAATCACTTTTACTTTTTTTAATGTGATACGATGATTGCGGTCATTCCGGCATACAATGAAGAAAAAAACATTATCTCTGTTTTAAAGGACTTGAGCGATATAAATATTGACGTAATCGTGGTAGATGACGGAAGTACCGATAAAACAAAAACGATAATTACAGAATTCTTGGAAAAAAACGAATTTAAAAACAAAATATTTCCAATTTTCAAGGAAAAAAATGAAGGAAAATCAAAAGCACTTGAAGATGGCACAAGATATGCAATAAATTTAAATTACGATGCTATTGCATATCTTGACGGAGATTATCAGCACAAACCTTCTGACATTATACCGATGTACGAAAAAATGAAATCTGAGAATGCAGATGCGGTTTTTGGAATTAGAAAATACAAACACATCCCATTTCACAGGCAGTTTTCAAACTTTCTTGCAAGTGTTATAATGTCAATTACGGTTTCAATATTCTCTGGAAATTTCCACATCTTTAGAGACATTCAGTGCGGATTTAGAATAATAAAATCTGAATTTTTAAAGGATTCATATTTTGGTGATGGATACAGTGTTGAACATTTGATTGCACTTCAGTTAGCGAAAAAAAATGCAAAAATAACCGAAGAATACGTGACAATTGAATACCACAACGATGCAATTTCGTATATTACTACAAAAAAGATACTGGATGTTGTAAAAGAAGTTGCAAAATATGTTCTATCTAAAAATTAATTTTTATTTTGCTATTTTTCCAGTTATAGATCTTCTCCCATAGCCCGTTACTTTTATATCAACAAATTTTCCAATTTCAACGTTTTTTTCGGCAATTCCAATCAATATCGGGTAGCTTCCAAACTGCCTTCCAAAATAAAGATCATTTTTCTCTTTAAATTCGACTAACACGTCCTTTAATATCGTTTCTGTTGGAAGCATCCTTTTTAACATTGGATTATCTATTTCAGTTCTTATTTTCTCTTTAAATTTCAAAAATAAATTTTTCCGTTTTTTTGCTTTTTCAACGTCTTTGACAGTTATATCCGTTCCAAAAAATGGAACTACCTGCCTTATATTTATCCTTCTAATCATATTTCCTGAATCATATATCTCTTTTAAATAATCGTAATTTATCTCAAAAGTATCATTTGATTCTCCTTTTAAGCCGGAAAGCAGATTTATTCCGGGAAGAAGATAGGGCATTCCATTTTCTCCCCTTTTTCCACCAATTTCATTTAAAATATCAACTGCTTTTAAAACGTCTTCTGGTTCGGTTAAAAGACAGTTTTTTGAAATTACTTTTTCATCGAAACTTTCAACTCCAAAAGCCGCAACATTTCCCGGAGTACAGTATTTTACAAGTATCTTTGCAATTTCTCGCCCCTCTTTTTCATGCCTTGCGATAACTGACGGGTTTGCATTGTCAATATGCAAAACATTTGGTTTTGAAACTGAAGTTATTCCTTTAAAGAGTTTTTCTATCTCTGAAACGTTTGGTACTGGAACATCTGTTGTTTCTACATCTTTTGCAAGGTATGAAAACATGCACGGCTGCCTTCCGATTCTAAAATACTTAATCCCATTTTCATAGAGATTTCTTACTTCTTCGATTATATCTATCGAATTTCTAAATTTGGGGTAACCATATCGTCTTGGTTCCGTACAAAAACTACATCCACCACTAAATGCTCTTGCACAGCCACGATACGTTTCAATTTCTGCAATGATATTTGGATAGCTTGGATGAAGTTTTACAATTTTTGCGCCAATTCTCGCAAATTCATCGAGTTCATCGTAAGTTCTAAGCTTTGTTCCATCCACACTTTCAAGCTTTAAATTGTTTTTTAAAATATCATGTAAAACAGCATCTAAATCGCCTTCGGAAATCACATCAAAGAAGTATTTCAAATTTGATTCATCTTTTATTTTTCCGCCTTCAGGGGATGAACCAAATTTAGTCGCGACAGGACCTCCAAGAATTTTTAAGCCCTTAAAATTATACAAAATCGATACAAATTCCCTCAATGTTGCAGGATTTGCATTTAAATACTTTCCAGGGGTGTGAAATCCACATATCGCAATTACAGCATCAAATTTATTAAAATCATATCCTTTTTTAAGTTCTTCTCTTAATTTATCAATTGTTATGTAATCAACGTCGTGTTTAAACTTGTAAAGAACTCCTGCGGCATATCTTGGATACATTCCAATATATGGCGGAACTCCAAGTCCTGCTGGCTCATCAGTATACCCATCAAGAATTAAAAATTTCATAATAACCCCTAGAAAAATTGAGATTTGGTTTATAATGCATATGTTTAAATTAGATATATAAAAGATGTTTAAAAAATTCTTTTTTAAGTTTTCCAGTCGGTGATGAAAATAACCAGCTCTGAATTAAACTCAGGTTTAATAATGAAGAACCGTATGAGCTCTGAGACGGAATATCTTTTATTTTTTTATTATCACTTTTTTAAAAAAACAGTTATTTTTATTAACTTTAAAAATTAAAAAATTAAATATACGGGGTGGGAGCTGTGGTAGATGATACTAAAATCATATATTTGCTAATGATTGGATTTACAGTTATGGGAGTCGGATTATCATTTAAATATTATTTAAGCCTAGATTCTGGGGTCAGATATATTATGCACGTAGTTTACGTTTTTGCACTGATCACTGCAGCTTACTTACTTGCAAAGTCGTCAATGCCCGTAAATCCGTGCAAAGAAGCTTAAAAATTTTTTAAATATTTTCAAATAAATATTTTAAAGCGTCTTCTTCCATGAAATGCAGTTTTCCAGGAATTATCACGCAGTGAAGTGGAGTTCCAAAATCATAATTTATTAGGTCTTTTATTTTTCCATAATATAATCCAGGTTTAATGCTTCCAGCTCTTGCAACAACTGCGGCATAAGTTTCTCCAGAAATTACGTTTTCATTTCTTTTTTCTTCGATTTTTAAAAGGGCATCAAGACCTTCGTTTGCAGTCATAAATCTTTCTTTATCTGCCTGAATATCTAAAAGACATAGTGTGTGGTATCCCAGTTTTAAATTGTCTTTTATTACATCATAAGGAGTTTCTGGAAAGTAATTTGGTTCAGGAAATACTACTGACGTTGTTTTTCCAAATTTGTAGAGTTGAAGTCCAGTAATCCCAATTGCAGAATAAATTGAAGGTGCATTTATAATTACAACTTCTATTCCTTTTTTTCGAGCTTCAACTGCAATATCCACGTGGGTTGTTGCAACCATCGGGTCTCCTGCAGTTAAAAACATGATATCTTTATCTACTGCTTCTTCAATTAATTTATTCGTTTCGTACTCTACTTTTTCCCGATCTAACACAGTTATTGGTTTTTGAAGAGTGTTTTCAATTTTTTCCATTGATGTTCCAGTGAGAATTGCCGTATAAAATTCAGCGTAAATTTTATCAACCTTTTTTGCGAAATCGAGAGTTTTTAGTGTAACATCTCTTTCATCGTAAAGTCCTAATCCTGCCATAACAAGCATGTGTTTCACCCATTTTGATAAATACAAATATAACTCATAAAGCTTAATTATAAAATACTTAAGTGCTAACGGTGTAATAAATGGATAGCTATTTTTTATTTTTTATTATTCTAACATCAATTTTCATTGTGCCCCAAATACTCAAAAGATTCAACGTTCCAACAATTACTGCGACAATGCTTGCTGGAATAATTATCGGGCCTTTTGGATTAAATTTACTTCAAACAAGCTCAACACTTGACACTTTCGCATCATTTGGAGTTATATTTTTAATGTTTTTGGCGGGAATGGAAGTTGACAACGAAACACTCAAAGATGAATTTAAAAAATCCCTAGTTTTAAGTTTATTTTCAATGCTTATCCCATCAATTGGCGGATTCTTAATCGGACAGTATTTTGGACTTGATTTTATAGGTTCACTACTTTACGCAGTCATATTTTCTTCACACTCCGTTGGAATAGTCTATGCACTTATGGATGAACTTGGACTTATCAAATCTCGATTTGGAACAACGGTAATCAGCGCATCTGTTGTAATCGACCTTATAAGTTTAATAGTTATTTCAATATTAATAAAAATGGGCGGAAGCGGGATAAATGCAGATATTATTCCATTTATAGTCCTTATTGCAGCATACATCATCGCACTTCTCATAATAATTCCATTAATTTCAAAATTGATATTAAATGAGCTTCAAAAGTTCCACGTCCAAAAAATTCACTTTATTCTCCTGATAATATTAATTTCAATTATCGTTGGAGAACATATTGGAATTCACCCGATAATTGGAGCATTTATTATAGGAATTGCAGTTTCGGAAGAACTTACAAAAGAAGAACATGATAAAATATTAAATGAAAACCTAAATGCAATTGGTTACGGAATATTCATTCCATTATTTTTCTTAAATTTAGGAATGACTACAGATATTAGTGTAATTTTTAATTTTGACAATTTAAGCCTAATACTTGTATCAGTTATAAGTTTAATAAGTCTTAAAATTATTTCTGGATATTTTTCACTCAGAATTTTAAATTATAACAAGCTGAAAAGCTTTTGCGGAGGGCTTTTGACTGTCCCATCCCTTACTGCATCGTTAGTTGGTGCAACACTTGGAAGGGATCTTGGAATACTTCCAGAAAAATTCTTTGTTGCAGTTGTCGTTATTGCACTTTTAACTTCAACAGTTGCTCCGATATACGTTAAAAACCTGGTTTCTAAAAGTTATACTGTATTAAAATGAAATTAGAATAAAAATCAAAACTAAGGGAAAATATGGAATATAAAGAAATTTTACAGATTATTTACGACTATTTATTCGAGTTGTACGGCCCACAAGGTTGGTGGCCACTTTTAGAAGTAAATGGATGTAACCCTACAAAAACAGGTTGTGTAAACGGATACCACCCAAAGAATTATGAATATCCAAAAACAAAAAATCAGTGTTTTGAAATCTGTATAGGTGCAATTTTAACTCAAAATACATCGTGGCCGTCTGTTGAAAAATCATTGAAAAATTTAAGAAATTTAATAGAAATAACTCCCGAAAATGTAATTGAGTTAGATATTAAACTTTTAAAAGAAGCAATTAAACCAAGCGGATATTTCAATCAAAAATCGGAACGTTTGAAAGGGTTTTCAGAGTATTTTATCAAATTAAAAAATACTCCGACAAGAGAAGAACTGCTAAAATTAAAAGGGGTCGGTCCAGAAACTGCTGATTCGATGCTTCTTTATGCATTTAAAGTTCCTAGTTTTGTAGTTGATTCATACACCAAACGAATACTTTTTAATTTAAATTTAATTGAAAATGACGAAAAATACGATAAAATTAAAGAACTATTCGAAGAAAATATCGAAAAAAACCTTGAAATGTATCAAGAATACCATGCACTTTTGGTTGAACATGCTAAAAATTACTACCGAAAAAAAGAAAATTATTGCAAATGTCCACTTCTAAAAATAATAAAATAATTTATTTATTCAGAAGATTTTACTAAGAGTACCGGACAGTGCGACTTTTTCAAAACTCTCTCTGCAACACTTCCGAGTAATAGTTTATCGAGTCCTGTTTTTCCAGTTGTACCCATAACAATCAAATCTGCCTTTTTTGATTCAGCATATTCGACAATTTCTTTTGAAGGAGTTCCTTCCAAAATTTCGGTCTTTATTTCTACACCTTTTTCTTTTGCAATGTCGGTTAAAGTTCTAAGTGCAGTATGACCTTCTTTTTCCAAAACTTCCTTCATACTTTCCCAAAGTCCTTCAGTTGGAAGACCTACAAATGGAACTATGTCAATTACATAAACTCCGTAAACTCTCCCGCCAGTAGCCTTTGCTAATTCCATTGCCTGCTCTGCAGCTTCGATTGAGATTTTTGATCCGTCTGTGGGCATAATAATTTTTTTATAAACCATGAATTCACCCCGTTCTAATTAATTTAATATTAATTTTTAAAATATATATTACTATTTATTTAAATCGATTAAAACAGCCAAAATAAGATATTTTGACTAATGTAATACAATTTAGCATTTAACCAAAAACTAATATAGAAACAATATTTAAATAGGTTAAATAAACCATTTATATATCCTATAGATATTATTTAAGAACGGATGATGATGAAAAGAGGGTTATCTGATAATCGTGATGATATCTTTCAGAAGCTGAATCTGTTATTTTTTATTATTACCTGCATTACAAATATAAATTTAAAAACACAAGTTCATGATGATTATATCAATATTATGTTAGATTATGTTGAAAATTTCTTATAAAATTCTTATCGATTTTAAACGTTGATTTACCGCAATTTGAGGGAAATAATGGAAATAAAAGAAGAATATTCAATAGAACTTGAAAAAAAAGTTCAGGAAAAATGGGAAGATGAAAAAACATTCAAATTTTTAGAAGATGAAAAAAGGCCCCCATATATTATAGACACACCTCCACCATATCCAACGGGTAGAATGCACCTTGGACACGGTCTTAACTGGACATATATGGACATTATTGCGAGATTTAAAAGAATGAATGGATATGATGTGCTTTTCCCCCAAGGCTGGGACTGCCACGGACTTCCAACCGAAGTTAAAGTTGAAGAATTAAACAATATCACAAAGTCCGATATTGACAGACACGAATTTAGAAGACTCTGTGTAGAATTAACCGATGAAAACGTAGAAAAAATGAGAAACCAGGTTAAATCCCTTGGAATCTCGATCGATTGGGATAGGGAATATATTACAATGAATCCCGACTACGTTAGAAAATCACAGACTGCATTTTTAAAAATGTACGAAAAAGGACTGATTTACAGGGGGAAACACCCAGTAAACTGGTGCCCAAGATGTGAAACTGCGATTGCATTTGCAGAAGTAGAATATCAAGAAAGAACTTCCAAATTAAACTACATAAAATTCCCTTACGCTGAAAATGCTGAAAAATACCTTGAAATTGCAACATCAAGACCCGAATTAATGGCTGCCTGTGTTGGAATTGTTGTACATCCTGAAGATGAAAGGTACAGCGATGTTATTGGAAAAACAGTTAAAGTTCCATTATTTAATCAGGAAGTTACAGTTTACCCTGATTCCGATGTAGAACAAGACTTTGGTACCGGAGTTGTAATGGTATGTACTTTTGGTGACAAAACCGATGTTACATGGGTAAATAGGCATAAATTAGAAGTTAAAAAAGCAATTAACGAAAAAGGACAGCTTACAGAAATCTGTGGAAAATACGCAGGTCAAAAATCAGACGATGCACGAAAAGAAATTATTTCAGACTTAATATCCGAAGACTACATGATAAAACAAGACCCCCTTGAACAGAACGTTGGTTCATGCTGGAGATGTAAAACCCCTATCGAGATTATTGTTGGAGATCAGTGGTTTGTAAACGTTACAAAGTTATTAAAAGAAGTAGAAAACGCTGCAAACGAAATTTCATGGGTTCCAGAGCATATGAAAGCACGACTTTTAAAATGGGTCGAAGATATGGGCTGGGACTGGTGTATTTCAAGGCAGAGATTGTTTGCAACCCCAATTCCAGTATGGTACTGTAAAGACTGTGGGGAAATTATTGTAGCTAAACCTGAAGATTTACCAATAGACCCAACAAAAGAAAGCCCGTACACCTGTAAATGTGGAAACTCAAAGCTTGTTGCAGAAACCGATGTTTTGGACACTTGGATGGATTCATCAATTACTCCACTCGTTATAGCAGGATGGCTCGAAGATGAAGAATTCTTCAAAAAACACTACCCTGTTCAATTAAGACCTCAAGGTCATGATATCATCAGAACATGGGCTTTTTACACAATTGTTAGATCACTTGCAATCACCGGCGAAAAACCATGGGATGAAATCGTAATTAACGGAATGGTTTTCGGCGAAGATGGCTTTAAGATGAGTAAAAGTAGAGGAAACGTTGTTGAACCCGGAGAAATTACCAAAACTTACGGTGCAGATGCTTTAAGGCTATGGGCTTCAAACAGCACCATTGGAAAGGACGTTCCATTCGCTTGGAAAGAAGTAGAATACGGTGGAAGGTTTTTGCGAAAAATATGGAATGCATGTAAATTTGCAAAAATGAACATTTCTGATGAAGTAATTTCTGAATTGAAAACCATAAACACCATTGAAATTGAAAATCCTGTTGATTTGTGGATTTTGAGTAAATTAAATGATCTAATTTCAAAAGTTTCAAAAGATCTTGGAAATTACAAGATAAATACAGTTGTAGAAATTCAAAAATTCTTATGGCATGAATTCTGTGATAACTACATCGAAATGGTAAAACACAGACTTTACAGCAAAGAAGAATCTGAAAGCGCTCAAAAAGAAAAATTAATGGCACAATACACCCTTTATAAAGTAATTACAGAATCTGTAAAATTACTTACGCCATTTACCCCGCACTTTGCAGAAATTGTCGGACAAATCTACGAAATTGATAATTTGCATACCTCATGGCCAGTTGCGGATGAAAGCTTGATAAGTTTAGAAAACGAATTTGTCGGAGAAGTTGCAAAAAATACGGTTGCGTCAATTCGAAGATATAAATCAAACAAAGGAATGCCACTTAATGCAGAATTAAATAAAGTTGAAATGTACGTAAGCGATGAAAAAGATTTCAATGCTCTTTCAAAAGTTTCA
Organism: Methanococcus maripaludis; assembly: GCF_013760955.1. Lineage (NCBI taxonomy): Archaea > Methanobacteriati > Methanobacteriota > Methanococci > Methanococcales > Methanococcaceae > Methanococcus > Methanococcus maripaludis. The sequence continues at coordinate 154,383 of NZ_JACDUL010000004.1, forward strand.
AAAGATATTGAAAAATCTTTGAAAATTAAAGAATTAGAAATAAATCTTGGAAAACCACTTCTAGAACAGAAGATTGCAGAAGTGACTCCGAACAAGTCCAAAATCGGTCCAGAATTTAAAAAAGATGCTGGAAAAGTAACTGCATTTATCAAAGAAGCTGATGCAGAAACGATTGAAAAAATCCTTTCAGAAGGAATTGAAACCGAATTTGGCGTTTTAAACAAAGAACACATCAAAGAAGTAAAAAGAGCAATATATAACAAAGGAGAAATTGTTGAAACTGCAGATATTGACAATTTGATCGATACAATTGCAATAATCCAATAATTTTTCAAATATTCTTTTTTAAATATTTTTAAAACTTTATTTTTCCAATTTTTAAAATTAAATCATCACGTGCACAATGTATGCGCCAATTATTCCCCCAAATACCACGATTATCACGTTTAATCGATAGTATGCCAGGATTAAAGAAACAATTCCCCCGAATATGGCTGAATAGATGTTTCCTGTCGAATAAATTATTCCTGGAAATATTAAAGATGCGAGTGCCGCATATGGAATATAGCTAAAAAATGCCCTCCAAAAATGAGAAAGTTTTGCATCCTTGAGCATTACAATTGGAAGCATTCTTGGAATATACGTTACAATGGCCATGAATATTACTAATAATACCATTTCTTCCCTAGTCATCGCCATCACCATGCATAAACTTAGCTCCGATAAATGATGCCAAAATTGTCGTAATAATTATAATCCACCCTGTAGATATAAAATTAAACAAAGGAACCCATGTTAAAAGCGAACTGATGAATATGGCAACCATTACTATTTTTAAAACTTTATTTGAGCGCCTAATTGCAGGAATTAAAAGACCAATAAACATTACATAAAGCGAAATTCCCATACTGCTCTGTATTTCTTTTGGAATGCTTTCTGCCAAAAAAATTCCAAGAAAAGTTCCCAAATTCCATGCAAAAAATGCAGTGAAATTCAATCCAAATAAAAATTCAGGACTTAGTTTGGGCTCATTTTTTAACGAAGCTACGGCAAAAGTTTCGTCAGTTACTCCAAAAGAAATTAAACTCAAAAACTTTTTAGATTTTGTGTATTCGATCCTCTGTGAAAGTGACGAAGACATTAAAAAGTGCCTTAAATTTAATATAAACGTTGTTAAAACTATTTCAAAAGATGATGTTCCAATAGCAATCAAATTAACCCCTACAAACTGGCTTGCACCTGCAAATATAATTAAAGACATTAAAATTGAAATTTCGTAAGGAATTCCCATTGATTTTGCCAAAATCCCAAAAGCTATCCCGATCGGAAGGTAACCTATGGATATAGGAATTGCATCTTTTATACCCTCAAAATACAGTTTATTAAATGATAACTGTTTCATAATTTCTCCAAATTTATAATTAATTTTTAAATTATTTAAAATTCGATTATAAAAAATTAAAGATTCTTCAATAATATACCCTTTCAACACATAATACCTTTTGTATTACATATGATAGCCCAAATCAAAAAAATAAAATTTTTAAATTTCAAAAACACTTCCAACGTGTCCAAATTTAAATCCTGCCATATCACTCAATTCTTTTGTCGCATTAAATCCAGTACAATGCATTGGTGAAATTAATCTAAAGTTTTGGGTTTTCAAATAGTCTTTAACTTGATTTATGTAGTTTTCAGATGCGATTCCCATGTGAAAACCACCAATGATCCCGTTTACTTCATTTAGTGTTTTTGCATATTCAACGCAGTTAATTACTCCACTGTGGGTACATCCGCTAAGTATTATGTCTTTTACAATAACAAACATGTCATCAATTATGATATCGTCTGTTTTTTGACCATTTTCTACTTTTTCAAAATCTTCCCTTTCGTAAAAATTATTTCTTGGAATAGTACCCGAAATTATTAAGTTTTCCGAAATTTTAACGGGATCTTCAACAAGTTTTAGATTTTTATAACTTTTTAAAAAATTCCTTATGTTTTCATCAATTCCAATGTATCTATCCCCATGATACCTATCAACAAATGCAGATTTGTGAATATAAATTGGAATATCTAGATTTTCCCCGTATTTTTCAATAAAATAAGTAAATCCATCTGTATGGTCATAGTGACCGTGACTAAAGATTACTGCATCAAAATCATCTTCTTCATTCATTAATTTTAGATTATTTTCTAACACATAATCGTTTTGACCACAATCAAACAGGACTTTCGAGTCTTCGTCTTTAATAATTGCCGAAAATCCTGACTGTGCTAAAAACTTTCCTTTTGCAGTATTGTCCACAAGTATTTTTATTTCCATGAAAAACCACCTTAATAAATATTTAAATCATCTATTTTTATATATTATAGGATTAACTGTTTTATATAAAACACATATGGGCACTGGTGAAATTTTGAAAATATCTGGAATCGTAGACCTCTCAACAATTGATTATCCAAATCATGCATCTGCTATTGTTTTTTTATCAGGATGCAATATGAAATGTGGTTACTGCCAAAATTATGAAACTATTACCACAAATATATCTGAAATGACTGCTGAAGAAGTTTTTAACAGCATGGATTTGATGTTTGCTGAATCACTTGTGATAAGCGGTGGAGAACCAACCCTTCAGCCAGAAGCAGTTTTAGAACTTGCAAAACTTGCAAAAGAAAAAGGTTTTCCAGTTAAACTTGATACCAACGGAACAAACCCTGATTTAGTTGAAAAACTTATTTCAGATAAATTACTGGATTACATTGCAATAGATGTAAAAGCAGGATTTGATAATTACGAGAAAATTACAGGATACAAAAAAGAAATTAAAGAAAATATCTTAAAAATAATAGATACCTGTAAAAAAGCAGGAGTAACTGTAGAATGCAGAACTACATTTATTCCCGAATTAATGGATGAGTCAGACATTGAAGAAATTGCAAAAACAGTTAAAGACTGTGATTTATATACTATCCAGCAGTTTGACGAAGAACACTCCTACGATGAAGAATTGACTAAACTAAAATCAATTACTGAAGATGAATTAATTGCATTAGGAAAACTTGCAAAACAGTACATTGAAAATGTGAAGATAAAAACTCTCTCAAGTGAAATACCAATCAATTAGAGCGATAACATGGATTTAAAAACATGGGAATCCTTTTACAATCAGATACTCGATGATTTTGGATACGGTAGTGCTGAAGACTTAAGAAGTGCAGAAATTCTTGAAGAAATGATTAAAAAATTCAAAAATAATGTAGATTTAAGCGAAATTTCCGAAAAAATCTTTGAAAAAGAAGTCTATATCTTTGGTGCGGGACCATCACTTAAAAAACATGTTTTAAAATTGAAAGAAACCATCAATCAAGACATTGCAATTATTGCAGCAGATGGCGCTACCAAAGCACTTTTAGAAGAAAATATAGTTCCAGATATTATTGTTTCGGATTTAGATGGAGATATTGATTCAATTTTAAAGAGTAACGATCTCGGTTCAATTGTTGTAGCCCATGCTCATGGCGATAATATTGATAAACTTGAAAAATACATTAAATTACTAAAAAACATTGTAGGAAGTACGCAATTCCCGAAAAAATTTGATTTGCTTGTGAATTATGGCGGATTTACTGACGGGGATAGATGTTGTTTTTTAGCAGAAGAATTCGGCGCTAAAAAAATGATACTCTGCGGAATGGACTTTGGAATCTATGTAACAAAATATTCTCGCCCAAATATCGAAAATGACGTTGAACTTGCCGATGAAGTAAAAGTGAAAAAATTAAAATATGCGGAAATGTTTGTAAATTGGCTTGTTAACAATGGAAAAAGCCCCATTGAGTTCATGGCCTAAGTTTATTTCTTAGATGTTTTAAAAAACCATAGTTAAGTTTAAATAATATATATTTCAATACTTTTTCTGATAATTCTATTTATTGCTCGTGGAGATATTTATGTCAAATTCTTCGGAAAAAAGACTCGAAGAAATTAGAAAGCGAATTAACGAAATTGACGAACAGTTAATCGAATTGATTGCTGAAAGAACCAGTTTCGCACCTGAAATTGCTACACTTAAAAAGTCACTTGGAACCTGTGTCTTCGACCCAAAAAGAGAAGAATCAATCTGCGAAAAAACACGTTTGATGTGTGAAAAACACCATATAGAACCCGAAGTGGCCTTAAAAGTTATGAAAATTCTTATGGATTATAATAAAGAAGTCCAAAAAGACAGCATCGTAAGGTAAACTTAGCTAAATATATAAATTATAATTACAAATGTAATATGAAATGAAACAAGATTTATCCAACTCACATAGGTGATAACTTGGGAAGAATAAGACAAACATTCATCAAAAGAACCGGCGAAGAACTCATCGAGAAATTTGCAGATAAGTTCACAAGCGATTTTGAAGAAAACAAAAAAGCTGTTGAAGAAGTTGCAATGATCTCGACAAAAACATTGAGAAACAGAGTTGCAGGCTACGTTACTGCTAAAGTAAAAAAAATGAACGCATAAGGGTGTAATTATGCAAGGTGTATATCCTGCGATTATTACTCCATTTAAAGACGGTAAAGTAGACTATGACGGCCTACAATCAAACCTTGACTTTCTAATTGAAAATGGAGTTAGTGGAGTTATTCCTGTTGGAACGACTGGTGAATCACCAACCTTAACTCCATTAGAGCATGAACAGGTCATTGAAAAAGTTGTTGAATTTGTAGACGGTCGTGTTGAAGTAATTGCAGGTACCGGTTCTAATTCAACTTCAGAAGCGCTAGAATTTTCTCAATATGCAGAAGATGTCGGCGTTGATGGAGTGTTATTGATAACTCCATACTACAATAAACCAAGTCAGGAAGGCTTGAAAAGGCACTTTGGAGAAATCGCAAATTCAATAAACGTGCCTATCGTTCTATACAACGTTCCTTCACGAACTGCGCTAAACATAGAACCATATACTATTAAATACTTATTTGAAGAATACAGTAATATAACAGCCATAAAAGAAGCTAATCCAAATTTATCTCAGGTTTCTGAGGTACTGGATTCGTGCAACATTGACGTACTGTCTGGAAATGATGAATTAACTTTGCCAATCATATCCCTTGGAGGAAAGGGTGTTGTCAGCGTTGTTGCAAATATTGCACCAAAAGAATTCGTTCAAATGGTTGATTTTGCAAATGCCGGCAAATTTGACAAAGCAAAAGAAATTCACTATAAGTTGTTTCCACTAATGAAATTGATGTTTATCGAAACAAATCCAATACCGATTAAAACTGCGATGAACATGCTTGGAATGCCTTCAGGCGAGTTAAGGTTACCACTTTGCGAAATGGCGGAAAGCAATAAATCAAAATTGCAAAATGCACTTAACAACTTGGGCCTATTAAAATAATCATAGTTCGTGATATTATGATTAATGTTGAAAAAATTCAAAAACAAGCTGATGAAATCGTTGCTCAACTTTCAGAAGTTTTAGAAAACTTCGATCTCGAAACTGAGGAAGAGTATCACATTCTCGAAACAAAAAATGTTCTCAGGGATGACGATGAAGCTTTTCTTGATGAATCATTCAAAAATGATGCATTAAATGTGGCGCCTAAAGTAAAAGACGGATCAATTGTCGTTGAAAAAAGTAAATGGAGCCAATAATTATAATAACTAAAAAATGGAGCGTGAGACTATAAAAAGAAGCTCAAGAAGATGGAAAAAGAAAGGACAAATGAGATGGAAACACTACAAAAAAAGAATTAGAAGAATGAAAAGAGAAAAAAGAGAAAATAAATAATTAAGTAAATAATTATACTATTTTTTATGTTTTAAATTTTAATTTTTGTTAATTGTGAGAACTAGCTTTTTTTGATTTGTTAAAAAATAATTTATAAAAAAAGTTTTGGGGAGAATTTCTAATTTTTAGTTAGTAGTTTATTAGGGGGATTTTAGTGTATTACTATGGACTTTAAATTATATTTGGTAAATGATGTTATCGTTGGTTTAAGCTACACTCTCTATCGACCAGGGACACCACCCCTTTATCGACATATTACTCTTCTTTTTGGTTTATATTTATTCTTTTCCCCAAATAAACGTTAATAATAGCCATCTATATTTTCAATGGGTATTTATTTTAAATATTCAAAAAGTGAGTTCAAAAAAATTAATTGAGTTAAATTTACAACCATTAAAAAAATTTACAGATCAAAATATACATTTTTAAGATTTAAAATTAATTTACTGCCCAGAATAATTATCTCACATACTTTTGAATTCAATATACTTATTCTACATTACTTCGTAAAACTTTTTTAAAATTTAACCTGTGATCATCAACTTAAAAAAATCACTAAAAATACGCCCATCTTTTTTACAATTTTCAACATCATATTCATTCAAAAATAAATTTAATATTTAATGGTAATCTAATTAGATTGCAGTTTATAAAAAAAAGTAACTGTTATATATTATTTAATTTTAAAGGGATATTATTTAAAATAGTCAAAATTGTGATTTTCATAAATACTAAAACTAATCGGAGGCCAATCATGTCTGAAAACAGGAAAAAATTCGACAAAAAAGGTGCCAATAACATGGATGAGATTTCAAAAACACTATTTGCACCAATATACCCTGTGATCGCAGAAAATATTATTAACCGTTTTAAAATAACCAACGGCACCTGCGTAGACATTGGAAGTGGTCCCGGAGCGCTATCAATTGCGTTAGCAAAGCAGACCGATCTTTCGATAATAGCTTTGGACTTTTCTAAACACATGAACGAAATAGCCTCGAAAAATATTGAAGATGCTAACCTAAACGATCGAATCCAAATTGTTCAAGGGGATGTACACAATATCCCAATTGATAACGATTATGCGGATTTAATCGTTAGCAGAGGTTCAGTATTCTTTTGGAATGATATTGCCACATCATTTAGAGAAATTTATCGAATTCTCAAGCCAGGTGGAAAAACTTACATTGGTGGAGGATTTGGCAACAAAGAATTGCGTGATTCAATTTCAGCCGAGATGATACGCAAAAACCCAGATTGGAAAGAATTCAACCGAAAAAACATATCCCAAGAGAACGTTGAACGGTTCCAAAATGTGCTTGATGAAATAGGTATTCAATCTTACGAAATTATCCTTGAAGACGAAGGATTCTGGATTATAATCTCAAAAACCGGTCGAGGGGAGATCTAATGAAATGTACAGTATGTGAAATCGGGTGTGATATCCCAGAAGGGCGTTACGGTCGATGTAATATGTATACAAATCAAAACAGTAAGATAATCGAGAGGTTTCCTGAATCTTACCTTACAGTACTCCCCATTACAATTGAAACGATGCCCATGGTTCATTTTGCACCAAAAAATAAATTTTTACAGGTGAACACTGTTGGATGTAACTTTAAGTGTCAAGGATGTATCTCAGAAACTTTAACTTCAAATGTTGATGCATTAGCTGGTGCCCTCACTAAAGCTTCAGCCGCAGATATCGTACATCGTGCAAAAACTGAAGAATGCCAAGGTATTGTTTTTTGTCTTAATGATCCTGCTGCATCATATTATACATTTTTAGCCCTGGCAAAAGAAACGAAATCGGCTAATCTTTGGGTTGGATGTTCAACAAACGGTTATTTCACTGAAAAAGCCCTCACCACAATAATCCCATATCTTGATTTTGTCAATATTGGCTTGAAAGGTTCATCAGATGCACGTTATAAAGAATGCGGTGCAAAATCTGCAGCTCCCGTGTTTCGAAATATTCGCATGCTTCACGAAGCAGGAATACACGTGGAAACCTCTGCAATGTATATAAATGGCAATGATGAAGAGATATTAAAAGCCGCAAAGGAAGTGGCATCTGTTTCAAAAGATATACCATTACAGGTGATGCGTTTTGTACCTTTTGGAGAAGCAAAACCTGAACTAGAACCCACCATAAATAAATCCGAACAAATTGTAGGCCAGTTACGCTCCATTCTAAACTACGTCTACCTTTTTAATTCACCAGGAACTGAATATTTAACAACTGCCTGCCCAATCTGTGGGAATGAAATCATTAAACGTGAATTCTACGGGCCTATGGGATGCCGCACAACTGATTCTTGCGAAAACGGTAAGTGTTCCTGTGGATGGCTGGCGCCAGTAAAAGGGCCCATCAATAGTGAACAGTTTACTGAATACGGTATGCTTGGAGGATACCGGACTACACGTGCTATTGAAATGGCCCATGCCATTCTGATCACACTCGGAATCCGGGATAATGAAGAACTTGGAGAGATTCTTGGGGATATCATTAAAGAAGACTTCATTCGAGGGTTGCATGACCGTATTCAACAGATCAATTCTTGGATCGGACTTATCAACGATCTCGCTATGCGAACTGGGCGGGAAAAAGAAGGTAGTGAACTTATCACATTCATTCAAGAGCGTGTTGATAAGATATCTGAAGGTAGCAAACTGGTAAAATCACGTCCTTCTGTTTACTATTCAATGGGTTATCCATTATTTGCTTTGAATGCCGAGCGATTCGAAACCAATCTTGTAGAATCTGTTGGAGGCATTTGCGTTAATAAAAGTCTTACACGCAAAGGTAAACCTGGTGTTAATATCTCGGTAAATGAAATAAATGAACTCGGCCCTGATATAATGTTTATATCAGGATTTCTCTCTTCACCGGCTTCTGACTATATTCAATACTGTAGCAGGCACGGAATAGATAATAAAGCCGTTCAGATGGGAAATATATTTAATGTGCCTGCAGGGTGGGATTTTGGAAGTCCCAGGTGGATACTCGGATTCATGTTCCTTGCAAACGCCATTCATCCAGAAATATTCTCTTTCGACTTGGAAACTGAACAAAAAGAGTTCTATAAACGTTTTTATGGCATTGATGCAGAGAACGTTGTTACAAACCGTGACTTTTCAAGACCGGCATTAACTACCCCAAAAGAAATATAATTCCAAATTATCTTTTTTTTAAATAACGCTGTTTAAACCAAATATTAAAGTCAATTTAAAACAATAAATACAACTAAAAAAGACAGTACGGTAAATTATTAAAAAATTCATCTATCAAAGCATGCATTTTCAAGTTCTGCCAATGTATTTAGGTTTATAAATATATTGCATGATTCATCGATTTTTTCAGCATCCACGTACAATGGATTCAATTCATCTATCAAACGCCTTATAGGAAATGATCTATTCTTTTCAAGCATTTCTTCGACGATTGTTCCAAGTACATTTACGGATGAAATGTGATATAGTGAAAAAAGTGGCTCAATGAACCCATTTTTATGTTTTGGAACTATACAATCATTCCCATTTAATTCTGCTTCTTTTATGCAGTCAAGTATGTTTACGATAGATTCTTCGGTAATAAACGGCATGTCACATGGAACCAAAAAAACCCACTGTGAAGTAGTATTTAACATTCCAGAAAGCATTCCAATCAATGGACCCATTTCTGGGACAAAATCCCAAGTAATCGTTTGATGGTACTTTTTATAATAATAAAGCTGTTTTTCAATTTCGCTTTCAGATTTTTCCATAAATCTAGGGTTTCTAAATACTGTAACAAATGGAATCTCCATATCCAATAGCATATCCGCAATATTTTCTATCAAATATTTATTGCCAGACTTTCTAAAGGATTTTTCGCCACCCATACGTTCTGCTTTTCCGCCAGATAATATAATCGCTGATATCATAAGTGTCCCGATTTTTAAAACATGATTTTGACAAGATTTATATACTCTTTTATTTATACTTGTTGTGATAATCGTTGCGATTGGATTTATTGAAACAAATGGTGAAATAATGGAAAAAGGAAAACTCGTAAAAATTTCATACGACGGATATGTTGAAGAAAACTTGTTTGATACAACAAACGAAGAAACAGCTAAAGAACAAGGAATTTTCAATCCAAACATGGTTTACGGTACAGTTACCGTATCCGCTGGCGAAAAAATGTTAATCCCTGGACTCGACAACGCTATAATGGAAATGAACGTTGGAGAAGAAAGAGAACTTGATTTAGCTGCTGAAGAAGCTTTTGGTAAAAGAGACCCTTCACAAGTAAAAATCGTTCCAATGAAAGAATTCAAAAAACACAACGTAAACCCAATCCCAGGAATGCCTGTAAACATAGACAACAAAATCGGAAAAGTTGTTAGCGCAAACGGTGGAAGAATATTGGTTGACTTCAACCACGAACTTGCAGGAAAAGCTTTAAAATACAAATTAAAAATCGAAGAACTTGTAGAAGCTCCTGAAGCTATTGCTTTAGAAGTTGCAAAATTATTCATTCCAAGAATTTCAGAAGAAAACTTAAAAATAACCATTGACGGCGAAAACGTAACATTGGACCTCCCTGAAAACACGGCATTCATGCAAAACCTCCAAATGGTTAAAATGGGAATTGCAAACGAATTAATCAAAAGATTAGAAGCTAAAAAAGTTTCATTCATTGACAACTTCGTTAAAAAAACAGAATAATTAAAATTAAATAATCTTCTCTTTTTCACGTTTTATTCGGGTCATTTTAAATAGTAACTTTTTTAAATTACATGATACATAGTTAGTGTAAACACTACCCCTTAACCCCTATTGCACACTGTGATAACCATGGAAGACCGATATGGAAGAGAAATCCGTTCTTTTAGACTTTCGATAACTCCAAAATGTAATTTAAAATGCTTTTACTGCCATAAAGAAGGTAGAAATGAGGAGCACGGCAAATTAATGAGTGCTGATGAAATTGGAAAAATTGTAAAATCTTCATTAGAATTTGGAGTTAGAAAAATTAAGATTTCTGGTGGAGAACCACTTTTAAGAACTGATTTACCAGAAATTATTGAAAATATTAAAGATGACCAGATTAAAGATATTTCACTAACTACAAATGGGATATTGCTTGAAAAATATGCACAAAAATTAAAAGATGCCGGACTTGATAGAGTAAACGTGAGTTTAGATACGCTAGATCCTGAACAGTACAAACAAATTACTGCTGGCGGAAACATTGAAAGCGTAAAAAAAGGAATTGAAAAAGCTATCGAAGTCGGTTTAACACCATTGAAAGTTAATTTTTTGGCAATGGACTGTACAATAAACCAACTTCCAGCTATCATGGATTACTGCAGAAAAATTGGTGCAATACTTCAGGTAATTGAATTTATTCCAATGGAAGAGGAGTTAAAACATCACCACATAGATGTCGTTCCAATTGAAGAAGAAATTGGGAAAAAAGCAGATCAGGTATTTACGAGAAAATTCATGCAAAATCGGAAAAAATATATTGTTGATGGATTAGAAGTTGAATTTGTTCGGCCAATGGACAATACCGAATTTTGCGGACACTGTACAAGAATAAGACTTACTTACGATGGTTATTTAAAACCTTGTCTTTTAAGAGACGATAATTTAGTGGATGTCGCAAATCCGCTTAGAAATGGAGAAGATATTAGAAAATACTTCATAAAATGTATCGAAGAAAGAGAACCTTTCTGTAAAGCTCAGTGAAATAATGAAAACTGCAGAATATTTCATTAAAAAGCTTGGTTTAGAAAAACATCCTGAAGGGGGCTTTTATAAACGGATATATCAATCTGACGAAGTAATTTCAAAAGATAAGTTGCCAGAACGATACAATTCAGACCGGTTCTATTCTACTTCGATATATTATCTTTTAAATGGAAATGATGTTTCAAAATTCCATCGTTTAAAATCTGATGAAATATGGCATTACTATTTTGGAAGTCCTGCGATTATTCATATTATTGATGATCTTGGAAATTATTCTTTAAAAAAATTAGGGCCCAATCTCGAAAAAAGTGAAAATTTTCAGGTGATTATCCCTAAAAATTCATGTTTTGCTGCAGAAGTTGTTGAAAAAAATTCTTTTGTAATTGTTGGATGTACTGTATCCCCGGGTTTTGATTTTGAAGATTTCAGACTTGCTTCAAAAGATGAACTATTAAAAAAATATTCTGAGCATGTTAATTTAATTAAAAAATTCTCTGATTAATTTTAATAAGATTACAGTAGTATCTATCATTCAGATAAAAAATATTCTTAACTAGGCGAATGGGTGAAAGTTTGAAATCGGTTCTAAAAAAAATAGGATGTATCCTATTTGGAAGTACACTATTATCTACGTCCTTTATGGCAGTTTATGCCCTCGAAAAATACGGGAATGTAAATGACTTTTTAGATGATGATTTGGTAAAGAACGGAAACCCCGACGTTTATATCGTAGTTGGAGAAAATTCTGCTGCACTGGATGTAACTTCAGCAAATCAAATCTCTGCAAAAATTGGAACTCTTACTTACTCTGAAATAGTTATTGAAGAGGAATCTACCGTAGAATACCAAATTATTGGGAAATCTGAAAGTATTAATTTACTGGATGGGACTGACAAATTAGATAGTACCGGTACCGAAAAATCCTGGATTTTAGTTACTGCAGCCGATGATAGTTATTCTAACTATTTTAACAATGATGAAGGAAATTCTTTTTCATATTCTGGATTTTCAGAAGCAGATCAGACAAAATCGCTTGGAGAATTTGGATATTTACTTGAATTGGATGATATGGATCCAGAAAATCATTTTGAATCTGATGATGATGCTACAGAAATAATATTTACAAGAATTATTGATTCAAACAAAAATGTAAATTCTCAAACGTTTGATATTGGAAAAGACATGGTTTACGCATCAATAATTTATCCAAATCAGGTTTCGGCATTTAAATTATCAAAAGAACTAAAAGAAGGTTATGAAATTCCATTTTTAGGTGACAGATACCGTATTGTAAAAATTGATGAAAATGAGGGTATAATCTACCTTGGAACCCCTTCATACGATGGAACTATTGAACAGAACGAATACATAAGTTTGGGGGAGTATCAAGTAGTTTTGGGTGAAATTTTAGAAAGCGAAGATAAATATAGCGTTCAAATTTCAGTATTAAGAAATGGTAAAATAATTAAAGAACATACTGAGATTTTAAGTTCAGATAAATCATTTTCATTTATTGCTGGCGGTATTGGAGTTACAGTTCATGATGTATGGTTAAATAGTGCAGCAGATACTGGTTATGCAGATATCACGATATGTAAATCCATACTTGAATTAGAACTTGGGGAAGAATACATTGATGACTGGGAAGTAAGAACTGTTAACAATAACGGCGGAACTATTGACTTTTTAAAAACTTATGAAGACAGTGCAGTTGGAATTGCTCTTGTGTACACTGGAAGTGACGTTGAAAGAATAAAGGATGGGGACAAGCTTGAAATTGCAGATTACGTAAAGTTAGTATTTGACGATGAAGACGATCTTGATAAAATGATTGCCCAATATAAAGCTGAAAGAACAGTAACTACCGGATCTACTGGTGGAACCGTCATTACACAATCCGGAAAAGTTCCGGAAGTGATTCTCGATATTGAAATCGAACTTGATGAAGCGGATAAAAATTTAATCCTCATTGGTGGCCCTGTTGCAAACAAACTGACAGAAGAGTTGCAAAATGATGGAAAAATCAATATTGACAATGAAAGCCCGGCAACCGCAATATTGGTCGAAGGTGCTGCAAATGGAAACGACGTCCTTGTAGTTGCAGGAGGAGATAGATACAGTACAGAAAGTGCAGTACTATCCATCATAAATCTCATTTAATGTCATTTTAAATTATTTCTTTTTTCAAATTTGTTCGAAATATCGTGTTCAACAGATAATTTTTTAAAACTTAAAACCATATTCATAGTGAAAAGTATGGCCGTAATACCTATACTTCTTAAAAAACTGGAAATTAGAGGATAAAAATGGCTGAAAAAAACCACGTCGGTATTAAAATTAAACAGACACGAGAAAGACAGAATATGTCCATCGAAGAACTTGCAAAAGCAAGTAACAGCAGTGTAAATCTTATCGAAAGCTTGGAAAATGGAGATTTAGTTCCGTCATTAACCCCTCTTTTTAAAATTGCAAGAGCCCTTGGCGTTAGACTCGGTACATTTTTAGACGATGCTCCTCAGAGCGGCCCTGTAGTAACCAAATCTGGAAGCTCAGAAAGTATTGTCAGATTTTCAGGAAAAATTGATGGAAGTAAAGACAGTAAATTGGATTTTTACGCACTTGCCAGTGAAAAACAGGACAGGCATATGGAACCATTCATAATAGACGTTTATCCAATTGAATCTGAAGAATATAAGCTCTCTTCACATGAAGGAGAAGAATTCATCTATGTAATGGGTGGAGAAATTGAAGTATTGTACGGAAAAGAAAAATACCTTCTTAAACAAGGAGACAGCATATACTACGATTCAATCGTTCCACATGACTTGCATGCATTTGGAAAAGATGTTGCAAAAATTCTTGCAGTAATATACTCACCATTTTAATCCTTATAAATCGTGATAATAATGTTTAAAACAACCGTAACCCCCCGATTTGGCGATGTTGATGGATTAAAACATGTAAACAACATCGTACCTGCAATTTGGTTTGAACAGGCCAGAAATCCATTATTCGAAATATTTGTACCAGACTTTGATTTAAGCTACGAAAAATGGAATTTGATAATGGTAAGAACGGAATTTGACTTCGTAGGCCAGATGTATCTTGGAATGGATGTTGAAATTAGATCATATATCTCAAAAATTGGAAACTCATCATTTACAATGTACCAGGAAGCATGGCAAAACGGCAAATTGGCAGTAAAAGGAAAAGCAGTTGCTGTTCACTATGATTTTATAAATCAAAAGTCAGTTCCAATACCGGATTCCATTAAAGAAAAGTTAAAAGAACACTTTATCGAAGGAATCGATTAATACCACAATTAGAGGTACATTATGCTTTTTACAAACGATACTATTGGAGCACTCTTTGAAAAGCAGGTTCGAAAAGACCCTGAAAGAGAATTCATGGTATATCCAGATAGAAATCTTAGATTAACATATAAAGAATTTGACGATAGAGTAAATATGCTCGCAAAAGGTCTTCTTGAAATTGGTATAACCAAAGGAGACCATGTTGGAATATGGGCTAAAAACGTTCCAGACTGGCTCACATTCATGTTTGCTACTGCAAAAATCGGAGCAGTTTTGGTTACCGTAAACACTGCATACAAAAGCCACGAACTTGCGTATGTCCTTAAACAGTCAGACATGAAAGCTCTTGCAATTATTGACGGATTTAGGGATACAAATTATATCGATATTTTGTATGAACTCGTTCCAGAATTAAAAACATGCCAGAGAGGCTGTTTAAACAGTTCGGAGTTTCCATTCCTAAAAAGCGTAATTTACGTTGGACAGGAAAAACACCGTGGAATGTACAACACGAACGAATTAATGCTTCTTGGAAAACACAACCCTGATGACGAACTCTTAAGGATTAAAAAAGAGTTAAATTGTGATGATGTAATCAACATGCAGTACACTTCAGGAACTACAGGCTTTCCAAAAGGAGTTATGTTAACACATAAAAACATCTTGAATAACGGGTTTTACATTGGCGATAGGCAGAAATTTACTGAAGAAGACCGTTTATGTATCACTGTACCGCTTTTCCATTGTTTTGGTATTGTTCTTGCGGTTATGGCAATTTTAACCCACGGGGGAACAATGGTAATGGTGGAGCTTTTTGACCCGCTTTTGGTTCTTGCAGCAGTTCAAAAAGAAAAGTGTACTGCCCTTTATGGGGTACCAACCATGTTTATTGCAGAATACAGCCACCCGATGTTTGAAATGTTTGATCTTTCAAGTCTTCGTACTGGAATTATGGCAGGATCCACACCACCAATAGAAGTCATGAAAAAAGTGGTTAAAGACATGTATATGACTGGAATAACGAGTGTATACGGTCTAACAGAAGGATCCCCAGGATTTACCCAAACCAGTATTGATGACTCGTTAGAAAAAAGAGTAAAAACTGTTGGAAGGAAATTACCCGAATGTGAAGTAAAACTTGTAGACCCTGAAACTGGCGAAACATTAGGCCCTGGAGAAATTGGGGAAATATGCTGTAAAGGCTACAATGTCATGAAAGGATACTATAAAATGCCTGAAAAGACTAAAGAAGTAATCGATGAAGATGGCTGGCTCCACAGTGGTGATTTAGCTACGGTAGATGAAGAAGGATACTATTCAATTGTGGGCCGTATCAAAGAAATGATTATACGTGGTGGGGAAAATATCTACCCGCGAGAAATTGAAGAATTTTTATACACCATGCCCGGAATTAATGATGCACAAGTAATTGGAATTCCTGATGAAAAATACGGAGAAATTGTTGGTGCATTTGTAATCCCTAAAGAAGGTTATGACATTAGAGAAGAAGACGTTAGAGACTTTGCACTTGATAAAATTGCAAGGTATAAAGTTCCAAAACATGTATTTGTAGTAAAAGAATTCCCTATGACTGCAAGCGGAAAAATACAGAAGTTTAAATTAACTGAACTTGCAGTTGAACTCTTAAAAAAAGAGAATGAAATATTATAATACCTTTTTTATAATTTTTAGATTTATGGTAAAATTATGCAGTATATCGATAAATCAAAAGAAGAATTTTTATCCGAAATTTACAGAATAGTTGAAAAAATAAGATTAAAAATTGGCCTCAATAAGTCAGAAATTACAATTTCGGATTTTGAATTTAAAATTGATGCCGAAAATAAAGATAATCTAATTTTAATGTTTTATACGCCTACAAGAACTGACAAATCGCTATTAATCGGGCCTGGTGGATGGGTAATCGGAAAATTAAGAGAAAAATTAAATGATAATTTCAAAGAAAATTTGATTATTCGCGTAGAAAGTTATATCGATAGAAAAAAGGAACTTGAAACCATTGAAAATTCAGTTTTCCAGTTGAAAAAGAATGGATTAGACATATCTTCTAAAAAAGATGCTTTAGTAGTTATACAGTGTGAAAACGATCTTTCATCAATTGATTTTATAAAAAAATATTTTAACCCGTTTTGCATAACGTTCGACCTTGGAACTGCGATGCTACCCCATAAAAACAGGAACAGGATTGAACAAGTTTTGAACGACAAAAATATAAATTACGAAATTTTAAGTCCCTATTTATTAAATAATAAGCAGATTATTGACGCCATATCAAAAAACCCCTGTGAAATCGTTTGTAATACATTAATTTCTGAAATGATAACTTATGCAGAAGATAAAAACTTTGAAATAATAATTTTCAACCATTTTAACAAAGATTATGAATTAATAAATGGAATTCACATAATAAATTTCTTAAAAATGTTTCCAGTTAAGTTGAACTCATTGATACATAAGGGCAGAAGTTTAGATTGCCCACTGTTCATACAATCCTGCAAAAGAAACAAAATAACGAAAACATTCAAAGTGAAACAGATCGTTTCAGAAGTCTACAGCGGTCTCGTAGAACCTACTGAAGGTGCAGAAGAAATTATGAAATATTTAAAATAAATTTTAAAGAGTGAAAACTTGAATGGCAAAAAAATATTTCTTTTTGAATTTACGGTTGGGACAGGACTCGTTCCCGATGAACTCCTTGCTGAAGGAAAATTAATGTTTGATATATTGCTAAATCAATTTTTAGATGAAAATTATACTGTTAAAACCGTAATTTGTGAAAAAATAGTTAAAAAATATCCAGAATATGCCAAAATAGAAAATTTAGAGGTAACAGTATCTGATAATTACATAAATTCAGTTAAAGGGTGTTTAAAGGATTCAAATTTTGCACTTGTAATTGCTCCTGAAGAAGATATGATATTATACGACTTAACCGAACTTATCGAAGAAAGCGGCTGTTTAAATTTAGGCTGTGAAAAATTGGGCGTAAAAATTGCAGGAGATAAATTTTTAACATATGAGGCGATTAAAAATGTCGTAAATACTCCAAAAACGTTTCCCCTAAAGAGATACGTTGTAAAAAACAGGCTCGGCTGTGACAGCACTCACGATATGTTTGATGAAAACTACATTGTTCAGGAGTTTATTGAAGGAGAACCTTATTCCATTATTTTTATTGCGAAAAATAAAAAATTCTATCCGCTCTGCATGAACAAACAGTATATTGAAGAAAGATACTGCGGTGGGGAAATAAATATTGACCATCCGTTAAAAGAAAAGGCAATTTTAGAATGTAAAAAAACTCTTGAACAAATCGATGGAATTAACGGTTACGTTGGAGTAGATTTCATGATTGATAGGGAAGAAATATCGATTTTAGAGGTAAATCCGAGAATTACAACTTCTATTTGTGGAATTAAATCAAAACCATCCGTTGGAAAGCTTTTGATCGATAATGTACTCAAAAAAGAGATAAATTTTGAAGTTGAACCTGGTTTAAAATTTAAAAGAAATGAGTCAGGATTTGAATTTTTATAAGATTTATTTTAAATTCTAAAAATTTAACTATTTTAAAATACAGATATTGCTACGAGGGATAAACCATGGACTTCGTAAAATCTGGAAAATGTCTTTCATTTTTTGTTGAAGAATTTAAATCCGAAGTTGAATCTAAAAACGCTAAAAAAGTAGTTTATATCGGTTCAAAAGGGGTTTGCTTTTCAATGGCCCAGCTTTTTGGATATTCGATTAGAAATACTGTTGAAAATCAATATTTCGTTCCTGATGGAGAAATTGAAAATTCTGTAGAATATGAACTTACCGATATTGGATACCGTTTTTTTGGACTTGAAAATAAAAAAAATCTGATAAATCCTGATATTTTAGTTATTATGGGTGGAATTGCAACGAAACATTCAAAAGCTACGCCTGATGAAATAAATAATGTAATAAAACGTTTGAATCCTAAAAAAATTATTGGAATAAGCATTTGTGATGTGATTAAAGAAGCCGGATGGTTAAGAAAAATTGATTTTGATCTAATAATTGATGGAACATTGGATCCCGTAAATTTATGGAAAAAATAGATTTAAAATATTTATCGCCGATATAACCTTTTTTAGTAAATTGCCCCAACAAAACTGTTCTTTTTTTAAATATTCCCGCAATGTGTATATATTATTGAAAAAAGATAATTATACGTTGAAATTAAAATTATATTTTGGGGTAATTATGGGGGCACTTACAGAATATTTAGAATTAAAAGATGAAGCATACCAGATAAAAGAAGAAGTTTCAAGGATAATGATCGATAGAAATAGAACCACATCTGAAAGACGGGAAATTGTAGAAAGCTTGCAAAAGAAATTGAGATCAAAAAATCAAAAAATTAGAATATTACATGACAAAATAATAACATACTACCTCTTTCCAGGAATGCTCATTATCGTAGCGGCTTTAGCATTTCAATATTCGGAATCTTTTAAGGAAATGATGATTGAAATGGTGATGAAGTTTATTTAAATGCTCTTTTTTGTTTTTAAATTATTTTCGATTCCTATTTAACGGAAAAATACATTATACAATTTTATTAGTTTTTAAAAGATTACGGTGTAACTATGGATGAAAACGAATCATTTTCTGATGAAAAATTATCTGAATTAATGGAAATTGTTAAAAAAAGATATGGGAAAATCCCATACATTATTGAAAAAATGAAAAACAATCTAAAGCTTTTGGAATCAAAAATCAACTACGATGAAGCTGTTGTTGATGATTACAAACATATTGACCCAAAAACTGCTGAATTAATTTCTATTGCAGTTGTTTCTGCTCTAGGGTGTGACCACTGCATCGAATTTCATATCGAAGCTGCGAAAAAAATGGGAATTACTGAAGAACAAATCATGACTGCTGTTTTGATTGCAGGATCGCTCTCAAATGCAGCAGTTCTTTCAAAGTCAACCCGTGCAATCCAAAAAGTAAACAATACGCTAAAATACAATGAAAACAGCATCAGCTGTCCAGAATGCAATATTTCTGGAATAAAATAAGTTTTTACTTTTTTAAATTTTTGAAAATTTTGCATCAACTACGATATGCCAAACTCCGGGAGAATACTTCTTTATTTTATTAATTTTATATTCATCCATTTTATAGCCGTTTTTCTCTGCATGATATTTTAAACGCTCAATCGGGCGAGCGTCCAGTATATTTTCATGAACTGTTTCGTGGTAGTGGATTATCCCACCATCTTCATGAAGTATTTCAAAAGCTTTATCCAAAAATTTGTGGGTTTTTAAAACATAGCCCATCGAAATCCTGTTTGCAATGTTTTTTAGTGGAAAGTCCCTATTGTCGCCCCAAATTGGAGTTACATTTTCGAGTTTATTTAATTTTATATTTTCAGAAAGGTAATAATAGGAATCAGGGTTTAATTCAAGAGCATAAATCATTTTAGGATTTGAATATTTTGCGATAGGAATTGTAAAGTACCCAATTCCTGCAAACATGTCAACAACAGTTTCATTGCTGTTTGAAAGAATACTTATTCGTTTTCGCTCTTCTAAATTTCCCATGCTCCACATTACTTTTGATACATCGATTTTAAAAAAACATCCGTGTTCTTTGTGTATCGTTTCTGTTTCATTTCCGTAGATCAATTTTATTTTTGGAGTTCTCAAGTCTCCCGTGATATAAGTATTGTATTTTACAATAGTTTTACATTTTGTCTTATTTACCAAGTAATCGATTTCAATATCGTTTAAATTCTTTTTAACGATTAAAATGTCGCCTATTTTTTGATATTTTGGTGTTTTAAATTCCATACTATTCACGTAAATTTTAATTAAGATTAATCTCGATTTATAAAATTTAAAAAAAAGAAATTCTTATTTTCCAAGCGCTTCTGCAATTTTTAATCCAAATTCTTTTGCAGCATCGGGGTTTCTTCCAGTAATTACTTTTCCATCGACAATTACAGCTTCATCAAGGTAAATCGCCCCATTCTGTTGCAGAACTGAAATAGATTCGTCATCAGGATATACTGTTGCTTTTTTACCAGTTAAAAGTCCTGCTTGTGCAAGAACTGCTGGTGAAATACATATTGCAGCAGTAATCTTCCCTTGTTTGTTAAATTCTTTTAAAAGTTCAAGTAATTTTTCGTTATTCCATAGAAAATCTCTTGAACCTCCTCCTCCAACAATAACTATCGCATCGAAATCATTTGGATTTATTTCTTCAATTGTTTTTGTTGTGGTCATTACTTTGCCCATAACTCCCTTGTGCTGTCCAATTTTAGTTGAAACTACCTGTGTAGCGATATTTTTACTCTGAAATACCTGTAAAGGTTCAAAAAGCTCTTCATCCCTAAATTTTTCTGGTGCAATTACCATTACTATAGCCACGAAAATCCCTCCTTCTTCGCTTTCGATATTTAAACATATATATCTTAATTTATAAAAACGTAAATAATGTAAATACAATTTAACTATTAAAAAGTACAATATTTGAACCATTCGTGAAAAAATGAACATTAATTCGATAAAACCCGATTTCAAAAAATTAATAATTTCTATTGCCCTAGATATCGTTGGTATGACCACATATTTAATTCCAGGACTTGGAGAATCTGGAGATTTAGTATGGGCGCCAGTATACGCATTAATTATTAGAAATTTATACCATTCCTCACTTTTAGGAATTTTTGGTGGAGTTGAAGAAATTTTAATTGGAACAGATGCAATTCCTTCAGCAACAATATTTTGGATACTTGAAACGCTTGGAATTATCAAAAATAAAGAATTTCAGGAACTTTACAAATAAAGGGATAATTAATGGATACAATTTGTAAATATATCGATGAAAATTATAGCGATATTAAAAATAAAGAGTTAAAAATCGCAGAACTTGGAATTGGCTTTTATTTCGATAACGCTAAAAAGTTAAAAGATTCCGGCTTTGATGTGATTGTTATTGATATAAACAAAAATGCAGTTTTAGATGCAGAAAAAAACGGCCTAAATGCATTTTATGATGATTTATTTAACCCAAATTTTGAAATTTATAAAAATGTTGGACTAATTTACTCGTTTAGGCCCCCAAGGGACCTCCAACCATTTATTTTAGAAATTGCAAAAAAAATAAACTGTGATTTGATTGTAAAAGCACTCAGTGGCGAAGAGCCTATTGAAAAATTAAAACTCGTAAATTACAATGGAAAACCAATTTACGTGTGGAAAAGGGATTAAAATGGATATTTTAAAAGAACTTCCAATAACCGACAATCACATCCATATCGACCCAGTAAATGGACTCGGTCCTGAAAAAGTTACAAAGACTTTTAAAAATGCAGGCGGAAAGGTGATGATTATACCAAATAAACCTGCATTTAGCACCAATTTGACTAAACCAATGGATGAAATGGTTTCAATAATCGAAAAAGTAAGGGAAAATGGAGTAATCGCATTTGGAATTTTAGGAGTTCACCCTGCAGAATTAACGGTAATGATTAAAAATGGAATCGAACTTGAAACTGCAAAAAATTACATGACAAACGCACTTGATTACGCGAAAAATTTGGTTTTAGAAAATGACAATTTAATCGGAATTGGCGAAGTTGGAAGGCCACATTATGAAGTTGAAGAAAAAATATGGGATGTTTCAAATGAAATTCTGACTTATTCAATGGAAATTGCAAAAGATATTGATTGTGCAGTGCAGATACATGCGGAAAGTTGCTCAAGAGAACAGTTTAAGGAATTTTCAGAAATGACAAAATCTGTGAAACTTTCTCCAGAAAAAGTTATAAAACATCACTCATCAGACATGGTTTTAGAAGGTGAAGAATTTGGAATTTTTCCGTCAATCGTTGCTTCAAAACCGGTTGATACTGCAATTGAAAAATCTACCCGTTTTTTGATGGAAACTGACTATATCGATGACTTAAAAAGACCTGGAGTTGTTCTTGGAATAAAAACGGTTCCAAGAAAAACCAGACAGTTGCTTGAAAATGAAATAATTGATGAAGAAAAGTGCTTTAAAATTCATAAAGAAAACGTAGAAAAAGTGTATGGAATTGAAATCGAATTTTAGAATGGAATTATAAGATCGAGTATTCTGTCCCCGATTATTGGAGTTACTAAATATGAAAGCGTTATTGGAATTATAAGCGGAATCTGTGGAGTAACCCATAATTCTTCTTCATCGACATATTTTGAAAAATCTTCGTCATCTGATGCTGGGAAAAAATTTATCTTGTTGTTTTGACCCATTATCAGTCTTTTTTGCTCTTTTGCAACATTTACTTTCATTTTTTCTCCAAAAAACATTAAAATAAATTCTTTACCAGTTTTTGGTTTTATGCCGTTTAAAATATTTCTAAATAATATAACAAACGGCAAAAATACCATGAAAAATATTCCATTTATAAAAACCATTATCGGAAAAGTGGGCATGTAATTTAAGTTTAAAAGTGTTCCAAGGGACGTGTAAATTGGCATCTGGAATTTTGGAACTAATGCACCAAGTCCGATTAGCATTTTTCCATCTCCGCCACCAATTCCTGATAAAAACATCATATATCCCAAAATAAAGCAGATTACAAACCCCGAAATTGAATTTATCAAAATTGAATAATCTGAAAAAGTAATTGATGCATAAATCGCAAATAAAACCCCAAATACTGCTAAAAAAATCCAAATGTAGTCTTCAATTTCTCGACTTCTGAAATCCATAACTGATGCCATAATTAATCCCAGTGCTCCGATAACGTATTCTATCAAACTATCGCCCCTTAATTTAATAAATATAAATTATGTTAAAACTATTCTTTATCTGTTTTTAATGATTTTAAAACCCTGTATCCGCCAGATATTGTGACTGTTTCAACATTTCCATAAATTTCTTCCATAAATTTGGTAAGTGATTTTGCACCATGCTTTGTTTGGATAACTACCCAGATCGATCCGTTTTCATTTAAAAGATCGTGTCCTTCAGAAATAATTTTGTGAATTAACTCTTTTCCTGCTTTTATCGGTGGATTTGAAATAATTAAACTGTATTTTTTATTTTTTACTTTTTCATACAAGTCCCCTTGGAAAACTTCGATGTTTTTCTCGGATTTTCCATTTAATTTTACATTTTTTCTTGTGAGGCTAACAGAACGGTTGTTTACATCAGTCATTGTAACTGAATTAACTTCGTCGACAATTGAAATTCCAATAACTCCGTATCCGCATCCAACATCTAAAACATCGTCTGATTTTGAAAGTTCCAATTCCTCGACAAGTATTATGGTTCCCTTATCGATTTTTTTTGGAGAGAAAACTCCTCTGTCTGTATTAAATGAAAATTTTTTTCCACGAAGTATACCTGAAACTGTGGATTCGTCATGTTTTGAATCCGGATTTTCTGAAAAGTAGTGCATGACATTTCAACTCTTGATTGTACGTACCTAATATTTAGGAATATTTTAAATATAAGATGTATATTAAATTTTATCTTCAATTGTATTTTTGATTGTTTTAATGTTTTTAGTGGTGGTACTATGGATTTATTAACACTTTGGAATTTAGAGCGAGAAGAAGTTTTAAAAATTATTGAAAACGCCGAATACTTTAAGAAAAATAGATACGGTCATGATATCTTGAAAAACAAGAGTATTGCCTTGATTTTTGAGAGCCCGTCTACAAGAACCAGAATGAGTTTTGACCTTGCAGTACATGAACTTGGAGGGCACTCCTTGATGATGAATGAAGGAGAAATCCACCTTGGAAAAAAAGAAAGCATTGCTGATACCGCAAGAGTTATGAGCAGATTTGTTGATGCAATCGTTGCTAGAGTCAAAAGCCACAAAACACTTGAAGATCTTGCAGAGTACGGCAGTGTTCCAGTAATCAATGCACTTTGCGATCTTGCACACCCTTGCCAGATTTTAGCAGACTTACTTACGATGAAAGAAAACGGAAAAAACTTCAAAGGACTTAAATTAGCTTACTTTGGAGATGGAAACAACGTGTCAAACTCATTAATGATTGCGGGTGCAATTTTAGGAATGGATGTTGTTATTGCAACCCCTAGAAGCTATGAACCAAGCGGACTTTTCGTTAAAAAAGCCCTCGAAATAATTGCAAAGTACGGGGAAGGAAGTTTAACTTTAACTGACGATCCAGAAATCGCTGCAAAAGATGCAGATGTACTTTATACGGACGTATGGATCAGTATGAGTGACAAAAATAAAAATTTGGATGAAATCTTAAAAATATTCCCTAAATTCCAGATAAATGCTGAACTTTTATCAAAAGCAAAAGAAGATGCAATAGTACTCCACTGCCTTCCTGCAAATAGAGGATTGGAAATTACTGATGAAGTAATTGATGGAAAACAGTCCAAAGTGTTCGATCAAGCTGAAAACAGATTACATGCTCAAAAAGCAGTTTTAAAATACATTTTTGAACACTAAATCATTTTCTTTTATTTTTTAATTTTCAATAGATTTAGGAAATTTACTTTTTTCGACTGTAACGATTATTACAGACATTAGAATTAAAATACTCCCAAACCCAATTTTAACGCTCATTAATTCATTTAATAAAATTATACCAAGTATTATACTTACAATTGGTTCTAATGTGCTCAATATTGCCGTATTTGATGGGCCTATCAATTTTATTCCTTCTAAAAATGCAATTAATGCTAAAACTGTGCAAAATATAGAAATAATCCCTATTGATGCATAGCTTGAAAATGCCATATTTAATGTTAAAGTGTTCGTAAATATGCCATAAATGAAAAGTAAAACTGATGAAAGAATTGATAAGTAAAATATGGTCACATACGAATCTATTTTCGAATATTTACATTTTCCAGCAGAAACGATGTATCCTGCATAAACCAAGCCGGATCCTGCTGCAAGCAATACCCCATAAATATCAAAACCTGCACAGTTTCCACCAACTAAACAGTACATTCCTAAAAATGAAAAAATAAGTGCAAATGCCTTGTTTATTCCCATTTTTTCTTTAAAAATGCTTATCATTAATAATGTAACGGTTACGGGATAGATAAAGTGTAATGTTGTTGCAACTCCTGTAGGTATAGAATTATACGCTTCGTAAAGGAATACTGTGTTTAAAGCGTACA
The DNA here is from genome assembly GCF_013760955.1 of Methanococcus maripaludis. NCBI lineage: Archaea > Methanobacteriati > Methanobacteriota > Methanococci > Methanococcales > Methanococcaceae > Methanococcus > Methanococcus maripaludis. Next base: position 180,392 of record NZ_JACDUL010000004.1, read on the forward strand.
AAAATGCACCGTAAAATAAAATTTCTACAAAATTATGTTTTGAAATTTTTAAGCTTATTTTTTTAAATTTTAAAAATACATATAAAATTAATCCTGCAATCAAAAAACGAAGCATTAATGTGGTAACTGCATTTGCCCCACCATCATATGCATATTTAGTTAAAAAAGGCATTATACCAAATGCAACGGATGAATACATTGTATATGCAGTTCCTTTTACTTTGTTCATTGTATAACTCGCGAATATCATTTGAAACTAGTGATAAATCGCTTTAGGTATATAAATATTGCTAAGTTACATAAATTATCGTTCAAATGCGCCATTTAACTTTTTTTCAATTTTCCACGAGATTATCGAGATTATTGACACCAATACCAAATATATGAGCCCGATTGTTAAATATATTTCAAAAGGTCTCGATGTTTTTGTGTAGATGAGCTGTCCTATCCTCGTAAGTTCAGTAATCGCAAGAACCGATATCAACGAACTTTCTTTTAGAATTGCTGAAAATGAATTTACGAGTGGGGGAATAGTTATTCTAAAAGCTTGTGGAAGTACAATATATATCATACTTTCAATTTTACTCATTCCAAGTGATTCTGCAGCCTCAAACTGCCCTACTGGAACGGATTGTATCGCAGCTCGTATTATTTCTGAAATATATGCCCCGCCATTTAGTGAAAGTCCAAGAACTGCTGCAAACGTACTTGACATTACAATTCCAATTGATGGCAGACCATAATATATGAAAAAAAGCTGAATTAAAAGAGGAGTTCCCCTAAAAACTTCAATGTATGCCATTAAAATCAGATTTAAAGTTTTTGAAAAATTCATTGCACGTATAGAACCAACTAAAACCGCGATAACAACGGCCAATAAAAACGACATTATTGTTATTTTAAGAGTAACAAAAACAGCATCGATAATGAAAGGAATATTGTTATAAACAATGTAAAATTTCATAAAAACACCAAAATTAGTTTAAAAGTTTAGAAAATTATTCTAAACTTAACCATTTGTCTTGGATTTCATCGTACTTTCCATTTTCTTTTATGTTTGAAAGTGCTTCGTTTAATTTAGCAGTCAGTTCTTCAGCACCTTCTTTTTGAACCATTACAATTTCTGCAGAAGCTACTGGGGTATCGAGAACTTTTAAATCAGGATATTTTGAAATTTCAGATAATGCGTATGTGTATCCCACAACAACTGCGTCAGACCTATTATTTTGAAGATCAATCATTGCTTCAGGATTGTAATTATATCTTTTTATTTCTTGTATTCCTGAAAGTGCATCAACTGCCTGTTCACTACCTGAACCAAGCTGTACACCAACTATTTTTCCAGATAAATCTGAAACACTGTTAATTTCATTGTTATCATTTCTTACAACAATTACATCGTTTAATTCGTAGTAAACGTCACTCATTTCTACATTTTCGACAGATGCTTCTTTTTTGGACATACAAGTGATTAACGTATCGTAATCTCCTTTTGAAAGCCCGCCTAAAAGTGCTTGCCATTCAGCATCGATAATTTCAACTTCAACACCCAATTCTTCACCGAGTGCTTTTGCGAGATCTACATCAAAACCTTCGATTTCACCAGTTGTTTCATTTCTTGATTCGAATGGCGGCCAAGCAGCACAAAGACCTACTTTTAATACGCCATTTTCTTCAACATTTTTCCATGAAATGTCATCTGTAGTTTGAGCTTCAGAACTGGAAATACAGCCTGAAGACATTAAAACTGTTCCAATAATTCCGATAATAAGGATTAAAAGTTTGTTATTCATGTAATCCACTCCAAATATTCAGTTTAGAAATATTCACTTTAATATAGATATTAAAATATATATTAGTTGTTGAAAGATTATCTAATAGTTAAAGTATATTATAAATTTATTAATAACAAATAAAATAAAAAAATACGGATTGATAAAATTTAAAAAAGTAAAAATAAGATTAAATAAATTTTTTTAAGTGTTTAAGAGAATCTTCAATATTTTCTTCATCTATTGCAGTACAGTTAATTACTATTTCATTTTCTTTGAGGATTTTTAGGATTTCATCCATAAATATTCCTTTTTCGGGAACCATTTCTAATTTTTCAAGTTTTTCGGCCATGTTTCCATTGCTAGAATATCCGCCCCATTCTTTTGAAGAACATGTTTCGTTTATTCCACAACTGGGGCTTTTGTCAATCCCCACCAAAAGAGATACTTCGTATCCGTTTTTTACATAATCAAGAACCTGTTCTAAAATCGGTTGAACTAGTTTTCTAGTTACATTTCTAAAATGAGGGGTATCAAACTGCTCTTTAACATGTCCCCATCTTTTTATACCGTAAATTGCCATTTCAGGACAGGGTAACTGGATAATTCCAAAACCTTCGTCCATCAGGTAACATATAACTTCCCTTAAGGCACCGCCATACTCAGAAAGACCTTCAACTTTTGAATTGCAGTTTAAAATACAGTGTGCAACAAGTGCTATTTTCTTGTTCCTATCCATTATATCAACTTAAATTACGCCTTTTGTACTAACAATTCCTTTTCTTTCGTCTATCTGTGTTGCCATGTCCATTGCAACCCCGAATGCTTTAAAGAGAGCTTCGACTTTGTGGTGTTCGTTTTCACCAGTAACTTCAAAGTGTAAGTTTATTTTTGCATTGTTTGAGAACGATTCAAAGAAGTGTACTACATTTTCAGTTGAAAAATTACCTATTTTTTCAGTGCTTGGAGTGTAATCCCCAACAACATAAGGTCTTCCACCAATATCAACGGATACTGATGCTTTTGCTTCGTCCATTGGAATTATTGCCCAACCAAATCTTTTGATGTTCTTTTTTTCCATGTTTTCAAAAGCTTTTCCAAGAACAATTCCAACATCTTCTACGGTGTGGTGATCATCAATTTCCAAATCTCCTAAAACATCCAATTTTAAATCGAATGCTCCGTGTTTTGCAAATGAAGATAAAACATGGTCAAAAAAGGCAATCCCTGTCGTTATTGCATATTTTCCGGTTCCGTCAATATTGAGTTCAAGGTGTATTTTCGTTTCGTTTGTATCCCTTGTTACTTTGAAGGCTCTCATAATATCCCCTGATTTTTTGGCTAATAATATATTACGTCGCGTTATTTATATTTTAATCATTATTCTTACTTTTAAATGTTGCAGATTTTTTCTAAATTATTAAATATTTTAAGTAAATTTACCGTTTTAACTGTTTACCGACAATTTCATCAACTTTTTCCAAAAATTCATTTAAATAATTTTTCTGTATCGCTGCACCTGATGCAATGTTGTGTCCGCCACCATCTCCACCAAATTCTCTTGAAATTGCCATTGCTTCTGAAAGAGTTAGTCCGCACTCGACAAGTTCCTTGCTCCCTCTTGAAGAAACCTTATAAATTTCGCCCTGTTCATTAAATCCAAGCACGGGCTTATCTTTTACCATTAATGCTGCAATTATTCCAGTTTTTCCCTTTTCCCCGATAAAGTATTCAATATTATCCATTGAATTTAATTTTACGTTTTTTAACTCTTCAATTAGTTCTTCTTTGTATTCAACGTACAGTTTTTCACCATGTTTGATGCATTCGTCATCTCCAAGCAAAATTCCAATTCCAACTGCAGTCATCTCTTTTCTGCCGCAAGCATTCAAAACTTCTGAGAGGTAAAATGCATCATTTATCTTATTATTTATTTCGTACCTATCAACCATTAATTCGTCATTTTTGTTAAATTTTTCAAAACATTTGAGCAAATTTTCTGCTTCATTTACACTCATTCCTTTTTTTTCAGGATTTAATTCTAATCCCTCAAGAATCTCTTTTATTTTATCAATACTGCTTAATTCTCGAATATATGGTTGAGTTGAATAGTATATGGACCTTGAAATTGGTAAATTATAGCAATTGTAAACGATATCTTTTATAACGCTTAAATAACGGTATTTTCTTGCTTCATTTAGTATATACTTATTCAATCCTATAAACGGCAAGTGCTGCATGTCTCCAATTGCTCCAACAATTGCAATAGGCGCTAAATCATAATATTCAAACAATCTTGCAATTAAATAACATACTCCGCTTGCAGAAATCTCTTTTGCACCATTTGCTCCAAAAATGTGTGGATTTAACTGTAAAATATTTCCAATTTCAGTTTCTGCAATTTCTGGAGGATGGTGGTCAAGAATTACGGCGTTAAATCCAAGTTTATCCATCAAATCAATCTGGCCACTCCCCATATCACAAAATATAAACATTTTATCGTTTTCTTTTGCAAGCTCTTCGATAGATTCTTTTGATAAATGCTCCAAGATAGTCATGTGTGCATTTTTATTTAACCTAATAAGTGTTTTTAGCACAATTGCACCAGATGTAAGCCCGTCTGGATCGTGATGGGTGACAACTCTTATCAGTCCATCACAATTTTCAATTTTTTCTTTTATTTTTCCAGTAATCTGATTAAATTTAGAAATATCTTCAATAGGCAGTATATCCATGAAAATCACATTAAAACAGTTTTACATTTAATATATTTTCCAAAATTAAAAAAGTATGGGTTAACATCCGGTATATGTTGATTTTTCAACAACTGGACCACCAGGTATAAGCTCTTCGAACACTTGTGCCTGAAAAGACTTTATTTTAACGTCGTAATCAATCCATGCCGTTACAGGAAGTCCTGCTTTTAAACAGAGGTTCGATAAAAACTGTTTTGTATCCCAGTTATATTCTGTAGCCACCTGCGGAAGTAGTAGCCCCCGGTAAGGTCCAAATTCAATAATAAGCCCATCTCTTCCAACCTTTAGTTTTTCCAAATATTCCATTGGATCTTGAACTTCAACGTCTTCAGGAGTCGTTAAAACGCTAACTTCAATTATCGTGTTTTTAAGTTCTGCATGCTTCAAAGGTTGAAATCTTGGGTCATGGACTGCAGCACTTATCGATGTTTCCTTTATTGCATCTATAAGTGACATTATAGGCTCAGGAATTCCAATGCATCCCCTTAAATCATGTTCTGGATGCGTATGTAGTGATACAAAAATTCCTAAAACATTGTTAAATTTATCGGGATACTTTTGAATATCCGGCTCTTCACCTTTTAAATATTGTTCGAGCATATTTCGAGCATATTTAATTATTAAAGTCCCCTCTTCAAGATTTAATTTCAATTTAGACCCCTCCAAATAATAATCCCAAAAATGATAAATTCCATTAATTAATTTATTTAATTGATAATTTTTAAATATATCTAAAATCTTAAAAAAATAAAAATTAGCATTCGTAAATGATTTTTCCAGTATCTTTTGACTTTTTAAACGGAAGTTCTTCTTTTTTGAGTGTTTCTATGAATTTAATTATATCTTCGTCGTATAATTTTTCTTTAGGAATTAAAAGGTCGTAATTTTCATCCGCAATTGGGAGAAATTCTAAACCATAATGGTCAGAAATCGTACTTATTCCAAGGCCGATCTGGGCCTTACCCATTGAAACTGCTGCGCCAACTGCGGAATGAGTTTTTGCTTCGATATCGTACCCATTTAATGAATTTTTATCGATATTATTTTCTTTTAAAAATTTATCAAAGAGTATTCTTGTTCCAGAACCTTTATTTCGATTAATTATTTTATAATCCCGAATTTTTTCGATCAAATCTTCCATTGAGTTTATTCCAAGCTCCTTTTTAAACATGAAACCCTGTTCACGAACATAACCTCTGACTAAAACAGCATCAGTTACATTGTATTTTTTTAGATATGAAATATTATATTCTCCAGTATTGTCTAACAGGTGAATTCCGGCAAGATCTGCTTCTTTTCTTTTTACTGCCATTATTCCACCAAGAGATCCAGTATTTACAGTTCTTGCAAGAATTTGACCTTTTCGTAAAATCCTATCGATTCCAACACAGTGGCTTCCAATAATATTAAGTCCAATTCGAATATCACCAAACATATGAACATCAAATATCTCATCTTCAACAATTTCCCTGTTTTCTGGAATTATAATATATCCATCAGCATATGCAAGTGATGTTATTGCCTCACTTCCTTTTAAAACAGGATATGCGCCGTAACCATCTTTTCCCCGAATTATCGAAACTGGAAGGTATTCTTCCCTTCCTTTAGCAGACATATATCTATTATAAACTTGTGCCCGCATTGTTTTTCCTTTTTCATTGAATAATACATCAAAAATAGTTAAACATGATGTTGGGTAGCCTGGAAGGCCTACAACCAATTTTTTACCAATTCTTCCGATAATTGTTGGTTTTCCGGGCTTTATTTTTATTCCATGTACCAAAATTTCCCCGCCAAGCTCTTCGATTGCAGTGCTCGTTAAATCACCGACCCCTGCAGAAGTCCCACCACTTAAAAGAATTACATCTTCATTCATTGCTTTCTTTAGTTTTTCCATTAAATCTTCTTTATTATCTCGCACAATTCCATAAAAATTAAAATTCCAGCCTTTTTCTAAAATGGATGATGCTATCGTATAGGTATTCACGTCGTAAATTTTGTATGGTTCTAATTCATCTTCTGGACTTATCAATTCATTTCCAGTTGATAAAAGCCCAATACTTGGATTTTTAAATACTTTCAACTTGTTTTTACCTACTGCGGATATTGCACCGATATCTCTTGGAGAAATAACCGTATTTTTTCTCATTATGAGTTCTCCAACCATTATATCGTTTCCACATGGCTGAATATTTTCATGAGGAGAAACTGCTTTGTAGAGTTTTACAGAATTTTCTTCAATTTCTGCAAATTCAACCATAACTACCGCATCTGCACCTTTCGGAAGAGGGGCTCCTGTCGCAATCTCCATACACTGCCCTGAAACTAATTCTAATTCAGAATTTCCTCCTGCACGTATTTTATCAATTATTTCAAGCGTTACGGGCTTATCTTCTTCTGCCTCATAAGTATCTTTTGCTCTTACCGCATAGCCATCCATCCTTGAACGATCAAATGGAGGAACGTCTACATTTGAAACTATATCTTCTGCAAGTATTCTTCCAGGAAGTTCAAAAAGACTTACTTCTTCCGTGCTTAATTCATCTAAAAGAGTTTTTACAACTTCTTTGGCATGCTCAATTGTGCAAAGTTCTAGGTATCTCAAAATATCACCTAAATAATTAAAAATAATTTAAAGTATTAAATCTAAGTCTCTACCACATTTTGGACATTTTGGTGTTTTTGATGATGTATCAATATGTAATTCTGGTTTTTGATATCCAAAACGGTCTACAACAATAGATTTGCATTCCGGACAGTAAGTGTTGTATCCTGCACCAAATGGAACGTTTCCCGCATAAACATAATGCAATCCTGCATTTAACGCCATGTCTCTTGATTTTTTAATTGTATCCATGCTGGTAGATGGTACAGATGTTAGTTTGTAGTGTGGATAAAATGCAGTAAAATGAAGTGGAGTTTCTACCCCAAGTTCATCTTTTACAAAATTAATTATGAATTCAATATCTTTTGGATTATCATTATATGTTGGAACGATTAAATTTGTAATTTCAACGTGTATTCCGAGTTTTTTTGCTAAAATACACGTTTCAAGAACAGGTTCCAATTCTGCAAGGCATATTTTTTTATAAAACTCACTATTTCCTTTTATATCAATATTCATTGCATCTATTTCAAGTTTTTTCAATGGTTCCTTTTCAATGTACCCGTTCGTGACCATTACATTAAATAAATCGTGTTTCTTTGCCAGTTTTGCTGTTTCTTGCATAAATTCGTAAAATATAGTTGGTTCGGTGTAAGTATATGCAATTCCTTCGCACAGGTAATTTTTAGCAAGTTCAACAACGTCTTCAGGCGTTAATTCACTGAAAGGAACTTCTTCAGGTAAAGACTGACTTATTTCCCAGTTCTGGCAGTGTTTACACTTAAAATTACATCCTGCAGTAGCTATTGAAAAAACGCTTGTACCGGGCCGATAATTAAATAAAGGTTTTTTTTCAATTGGATCAACTGCTGTTGCACATATTTTTCCATAATTTACTGCATAAAGTGAGCAATCAATATTTTCTCGAACACCACATACTCCTCTTTTTCCAGAAGAAATTATACAGTGTCTTGGACATATGTTACATTTTACCTTGCAATTTTCAAGTTTTTCATAAAAAAGCGCTTCTTTTAACATCAAATCACTTCTGATTAAATGTGATCTTCAAGATTAAACATTTCGGTTATCGTCATTATTACCTTGTTTTTATGGATTATGTTATAGGTTCTTTGGGGAATTTTACTTCGTTTTGGATTCAATTTACTTATAACTTCATCTGGAACTTCTTTTACGTCAATTTCGATGATTTCACGCCTTGTTTCTAAATTGTGAATCTTTAAAATTTTTCCAATCGGGATATCTGCTGAAAGAAGGTCGTTTCTTATTTTTTCACGTATATGTATCTCATCTATGCTTTCAAGCGGTGTTTCTGAAGTTGCATAAATTAGGGGAATTCCATTTACCTCGAGCAGTACTGCCCTGTAGTTTACATTGTCGATTATTTTCTGATATAGTGTTTCGACAACAACCTCTTCACCAAAAAGAATTTCCAAAAGGTTTGTAATACTTCCGTCGGTTCCTAAAAGGATTTTTTCTTCGTTTTTTAACCCATGTATTTTTGAAAGGTCCCCTATGACAATATAGGGCTTTAGATAACTATCATTCATAATTTTCACATAATAAGTATCAATAAATTAAAATAAAATTAGAGTTCTTCTTCAACGATTTCTTTTATCTTCATTTCTTTCAATTTGTCGTATAACTCGGTAGCTTTTGCTTTTAAGTCATTTATTTCAGCGTAAGTCTTCAAAAGTTCTTGATGTTTTTCAGCACTTACTCTTGCATTGTTGAGTACTTTTTTATGTTCTTCTGAAGATTGGTTTACAAGTACAGAAATTCCATCAGACATTGTCTTTATAGTTTCGTTTAAATCTTCTAATTCGACTGCTTTGTCGTATAACTTTCTGTGAGATTCAATTTCTCGAACCAGTTCTTTTTCCTGATCCATTGACATTGGTTTTGTCTGAAGAGTGGTTTCCATCTGTTCTATCTTTTGTGCAAGATATGACTTACTTATTTTCATTGACTTAAACTCAGCAAGCATGTCTGCTCTTTTTTGTTTTAAGAGCCTAATTTCTTCGATCTGATCTTTGACATTTATATTGATTTCTTCCCTTAAATCTTTGTATTTTTTGACATCGTCGTTTGCTGTGTCCCTAATTTCTTTTAATTCTTTGGCATTTTCATACAAATCTTTTATCTGTGTATTTATTTCGTCAAGTTTAGTTTTTATTGTAGTGTAATCCATTTTTAACACCGAACCCCCATTTAACATATTATAAATTTTTGTTGTAAGCTATATAAATATTTTTATTTGATACAAAGCAAAAAAGTTCTAAAAAAGCCGTTTTAGGTCAAAAAAAGCGAAAAAAGTTAGTTAAGGTAGTTCAATATTTCTTTTAAGTCCTTTTTATCGATGCATATATCTGCCTTCGATCTCAAAATTTCTTTTGCGCAGAATGCTATTTTGAAGCCTGCTCGCTCAAACATGCTTATGTCGTTTGCCCCATCCCCAACTACAACTGTGTTTTCAAGAGAAATATTTTCATTTGCTGCAATTTCTTCTAAAATATCGCCTTTTGCAGTCTCACTCATTACTGGGCCGACGACTTCACCAGTAAGAATTCCATTTTCAGATAAAAGAGTATTTGAATAAGCGTAATCAAGTTTAAGTACTTTTTTAACATGTTCAGCCCCAAAATCAAATCCGCCACTAACAAGAGCTGTAATATATCCTTGTTTTTTAAGTTCCCCAATTAATTCCGGTGCACCAGTCATTATGGGAATATTTTCTGCAAATTTATAGAGTTTCTCAACAGGAATTCCTTTTAAAAATTTTACCCGTCTTTTTAGCGATTCTTCAAAGTTTATTTTACCTTTCATCGCTTCTTCAGTTATTTTTTTAATTTCTGATTCAACACCTGCAAATTTTGCAATTTCGTCAATTACCTCGCAATCTGCAAGTGTGCTATCTAAATCAAATAAAATAAGTTTTTTTACTGAATTATTTGTCATTATTCCACCAATTTGGTAAAAGAAAAATAAAAATAATTTATTTTAAACATCCGATTCTTTCAGCAACGATTTTGTATTTTTCTAAAACATCGCCTAAGTCTTTTCTAAATACATCCTTGTCAAGAACATCTTTTGTTTCTTTATCCCAAAGTCTCATTGTATCAGGGCTAATTTCGTCAGCAACTACGATTTCGCCGTCTGCAGTTTTTCCAACTTCGATTTTGAAATCAACTAAAATTATTCCTTTTTCGTCGAAGAATGCTTTTAAAACATCGTTTACTTTTAAAGCGAGTTTTTTGATTTCGACTAATTCTTCTTCTGTTGCAAGACCAAGTTCAATTGCAATTTCATTATTTAGCATTGGGTCTCCGTAGTCGTCATTTTTGTAATCGTACTGTGTAACTGCTGTTTTTAATACCTGTCCCTGTTCAAATGGGTATTTTTTGCAGAGACTTCCTGCAGCAATGTTTCTTACAATTACTTCCAGGGGAATTATTTTAACGTTCTTTGCAATCATGTGGTTTGGCTCGATATACTCGATAAGGTGTGTTGGAACGTTATTTTTTTCGAGTACTTTGAAAAGTTCGTTTGAAATTATAGTGTTTAAGTATCCTTTTCCAGATTTTACATCGTGTTTTGCGCCATTTCCAGCAGTTATATCGTCTCTAAATTCTACCAAAACTTCTTTTTCATTTTCTTCAATTTTGTAGATTGATTTTGCTTTTCCAGTATAAATTGGCTCATTTGCAGTTATTTTTGAAATATCATATGACATAATCTCACCAGATGCGAATTATAAAATTTAAGTATAATAAAAAAATAAAATAAGATTTTACCCATTTATATTAATAGTGCAGTTACACCCTTTTTGCAACTTCTTGACCCATCTCACTTGTTGAAAGTGTACCGCCAAGGTCAGGTGTTGTCAATCCAAGGCTTAAAACTTCTTCGAGAGCTTTTTCAACTCTGTCGGCAGCTTCGTTTTCTTTTAAATATCTCAACATCATTACCGCAGTTAAGATTGTTGCAGTTGGGTTTGCGAGTCCTTTTCCAGCGATATCTGGAGCTGAACCGTGAATAGGTTCGAAAAGGCCGTGGTCGTCGCCAACATTTCCTGATGGGGCCATTCCAAGTCCCCCAACCATTCCTACTGCACCATCTGATAAAATGTCACCAAATAAGTTTGAGGTAACTACAATATCGAAGGTTTCAGGTCTTGAAATTATGTACATGTTCATTGCATCGACGTAAAAGTCTTCAGTTTTTATATCTACGTAATCTTTCGAAACTTCGTAAAATGTTTTCTTAAATAATCCATCGGTAATTTTTAAGACATTTGCTTTGTGTGCGCAGGTAACTTTTCCAGCCATTCCCAGTTTTTTCCTATCTTTTGCCATTTCAAATGCATATTTGAATATTCTCTCAGAAGCTTCTTTTGTAATAACTCTTGTTGCTACAGTAACTCCTTCGGTAATTTCAGATTCTATTCCTTTGTAGAGACCTTCTGTGTTTTCTCTTACGATTATGTAATCAATACCTGTTTTAAGGCAGTTTATTCCATTGTATGATTTTACAGGCCTAATATTTGCATAAGTATCCAATATCTTTCTTAATTTTACAATAACATCCGCAGCAGTTTCTCCAGCAGCACCAAATAATACTGCATCAGCAGTTTTTGCAGCGTTGACTGTTTCTTCTGGAAGTGCCACTCCGGTTTTTTCAAATACTTCATCGCCTGCTAAAGCGTAGTTAAATTCAAATTCAACACCAGTAGCTTTTAAAACTTCTACAGCAGCAGGAACCACTTCTTTTCCGATTCCATCGCCTTCGATTACACAGATTTTATGCATTGCAAAATCACCTTTACGGGTTAAACCCTTGTTTCACGTTGACGTTTGGAACTATATTGATTATCGATATATTAAAATCTAACGCCGAATATCAATTTTAAAGTTATAAAAAAGCAGACATTATTCATAATTAAAAATAAAAAATTAAATTTTACAAAAAATAAAGCTTATTTGCGGTTATTTCGTATATAATCTTTTAAATCATCTTTTGTTTTAATTTCTGGAACTTTTTTATGGTAAAAAGTCCTAAATCTATCGATATCATCCATTAAATCTAGATTATATTTAGTTTTAAGAGTATCAAGTACCTTAGTTGTGCATTTTTGATTATTTAACTTGATACTAGCATATACCATACCAATGAGATTTTTAAATTCATCGTCGGAACTATGGCCATTATTTATAATATGCTTGATGTTTTTCTTAATTTTTGAATATTCCTCGTCAGAATACGGCAAAGACATCCCTTTTAAAGCACGTTGTGATCATTAAACGATTTATTATTAACTACCTCTTTTGAATTTCCAAATATATATACTAAATACAAATGAATCTGGCCAAAAAAATATAAATAATCTTAAAATAAAAAATTAAGTCAATTGCATGTTTATATCTGTGAATTAACCATTTAAGGAATTTAATTTATAACCATTACCAAACTAAAAATATTCAAAGAAATGATTAATCTTTTTCACTTACAAAAATTAGCGGAAATACAATGTCGCTTGTACAGCAAGGAATCCATACTGCAATAAATAAAAATAAAAATATTTCAAAATACATCAAAATACTCAATACTGATCCTAAGGCCATTATTATATGAAAAAGTGATGCTGCAGTACTTAAAAATACATGTCCTGAATGTGGTATTTTTGTAAACGGCTTAAAATATGCCAAAACTATTCCAATTACTGCTAACGAGTTTACAAGCCAGAATTCTTCAATAAATCCAATATGTGCTCCACGATTTGGTAAATCTAAAATAATTTCTCCAATATAGGGAATTAACGAATCACTTATAGTTGCAATAATTAAAGATCCAACATAACCTATCAAAAATAGTGCTAAAAAACCTTTTAAACCCCCAAAACTACTTCTTTTATGTAATTTATACATGGAAGTTGTGGTAAATGCACTTAAAAATACATGTATTGGATGGAGCGTATAAAATATTGAATATGATTCACTAAAAGAAAGTCCATTAAAAATAATCAACAAGATTATGCCAAAAACAGCACCTAGTGCAGTAAAGGGCATGTGTTCTCTTAATTCTTTAGTGATTTGGTTAATCATAAAAAACCCCAAAATTGTTAGTAACCCCAATAAATCCATTCTAAATGTTACTATAATAAAAACAATATATAAATTAACCGATGAGATAGTTATGAACAATACTGATATCCCATTTATTAAATTTTTAGACGTCTTGGACGAAAATTTAAAAAAAGATGCCGTAGTTGACAAAATATCTAAAAATTCGAATGAAAATGAACGGGCTTTTAAAATATTAGTTTCTACTGTGATAAGTGCGCGAACTAAAGATGAAACTACTGCAAAAGTATCAAAAGCGCTATTTAAAAAAGTAAAAAGTCCAAAAGACCTTTCTGACATTTCTTTAGAAGAACTTGAAAAATTAGTTCATCCTGCAGGATTTTACAAAACTAAGGCTAAAAATTTAAAAAAATTAGGTAAAATATTACTTGAAGAGTATGATTCAAAAATTCCAAACTCGATTGAAGAACTTGTAACTCTTCCCGGAGTAGGGCGAAAAACTGCAAACTTAGTAATGACCCTTGCATTTGATGATTACGCAATCTGTGTTGATACACACGTTCACAGAATTACAAATCGCTGGAATTATGTTAATACCGAGTTTCCTGAAGACACAGAAATGGAACTTAGAAAAAAACTTCCGAAAAATTACTGGAAAAGAATTAACAATCTGCTTGTTGTATTTGGGCAAGAAATATGCAGCCCGATTCCAAAATGCGATAAGTGTTTTTCCGAAATTCGAGAAATCTGTCCGCACTACAATTCATTAAAAGAACTCGAAAAAATTTATAAAGATTTTAACTTTAAAAAGACTCCAAAAACCAAAATTCCAAAAGATAAAGGTACTTACGTCTTAAGAATAAAAATGAACGCTCCAAGAACCATTCTCGTTGGAAAAAGGGAAATTAAATTTAAAAAAGGAGATTACTTCTACATTGGTTCTGCAATGGGGGACAGCATGAACCTTTACAACAGGATAAACAGACATCTGTCTGAAAATAAGAAAAAAAGATGGCATATTGATTATTTACTTGAATTTTCAAATGTAAAAGAAGTAAACGTAACTCTTGGACGATTCGAATGTGATGTTTCACAAAGATTTAATTTAGTTTTCGATTCAGTAGAATCTTTCGGATGCTCGGACTGCAAGTGTAAAAGTCACTTATATTACATTAAACCCTGAACTAAACGTAAAAATATGGGGAAACCATGAACACAAAATACGTAGTTATAATTCAATGCAACATGGCTAAAAACCGGTGCAGCGGAATGAGATGCACCAATGCATTTTATGAGAAAACTGATGCGTTTAAAAATTATAATAAAGATACAAAATACATTTCTTTTACTTGCGGAGGGTGCTGTGGGAAATTAGTAAGTTCAAAACTTGCAAACTTTTCAAGATGGCTTAAAAAATATACCGATGTTGAAAAAGATGAAGTTAAAATACACCTTTCATCCTGCATGTCAACAGATAATGCTCATTACGACAGATGCCCCAATATTAACTACCTAAAACAGATTATAAATAAAAAAGGGTACGAAAATATCGTTGAAGGAAGTGTCTTTAGTAAAAAGTCTGAAAAATTGCGAGAAAAAGGAATTTATAAAAAATACCAATAATTAATATATTAATTATGAAAAATTTAAAATAAATTAAAAGCTCCATTTTCAAAAAATAATATCATTTTTAATCTCTTTTTTTACCAATAACATTCAATCTTGTTTTTTAAAACATATCATCAGATAACGCCCTTGTTTTAGGTAAGGGAAAGTATAAATCTTTTGAAAACATATATTATATTCATGTTTGGCTACCGACCACTATTTCCGGAAAAATTTCTGATAGAAAACCATGAAATTGAAATCGAAGAACTTGATGGTTTGTTAAAATATAGCAGAGGAGATACCTCAAAATTAATCAAAAAATCATCTTATTCCTTAAAAATTATACCTAGTCCTGCGATTGGATACGGTGTTCACTATTTAACGGTTAAATTTAAAGAACCCGTGGTTGTTCCACCAAAGGATACATTTAAAGGCTACGTTGAATCAATATGCGATATTGAATTAAAATTAGGTGAGATGGAATTAGACCTGATTAAACCTCAAAAAGAAAAATACACGATTCACGGAACTGTCGATATCGGCGATATTTCAAGATACCACTTAAGCGAAGTATATACAAAAGAACCAGATTCTCTTTGTATTACAAAATTTATCCTTAGTAATGGTTCAAATGACTGGAAAACTTTTGAAAAGTTGGTATTTCCCATCTGGGAAACCATAATGTACTATTCTGAAGATAAAGCATATTACCCTACAATCATAAATCTCACAAAAAATGGAACTTTTGAATTAATAAATACTGCAAAATCACCTAAACCGGGGCTAATTGGAACCAAGAATATAACCCCAGTATCAAGTTTTTTGAGGAGAATTTAAATGATTTTAGAAGTGCTCGAATTCTTACAAAACAACTTTTTTTATGGATTGTCCTATTATTTGGGAATAAAATTAATTTTAGTAGTTATTGTCGGTTTATTGTTATCATATTTTATTGAAAAACAGGTTAAAACTTTATCGGAAACTACAAAACATACTTGGATAATAAATGAAGAAACTGCGGGACTTATTTCGACATTTGTACTTGCAATATTTGTAGTTATTGCATTAAACGTCATTGAAAGTTTTGTAACCTACCAAATATTCGGATTTGACTTAAAAATTTTGATTTACTCGATACTTTTATTATACTTCACATACCGAGTTTCTAATCGTTCTAAAAGGTATTTATTACTAAAAGGTTCACAAGAAGGAAAATTTGCGGAATATCGATTAAAAGCAACCCTATTTCACTATTCTGTAATGATCATAGCATTTGGAATAGTATTTCAGATGTTGGGGCTTACTGACCGTTTGGGAACCCTTCTTGTTGCAGGGGGAATTACAGGTATAATTTTGGGTTTTGCATCCCAAACCGTTGTTGCAAACTTCATCTCTGGAATATTCCTTTATTTTGATAAACCATTAAAAATTGGAGATTCAGTAGAGATTGGAACGAGTTCTGGAATTGTAAATGATATTAAAATGATGTCAACAAGAATTAGAACCTGGGATGGAGTATTAGTTAGAATTCCTAATGAAAAAGTCTTCAATTCAGAGATTATAAATAACAAAAAATACCCTGCAAGACGTGTAGATATCGAAGTTGGAATTGCATACAAAGAAGATGCAGACCGTGCAATAGAACTTATATGGAACATGCTTGAAGATATGACTTACGTTTTAGTTGATCCGGAACCCCAAATATTTGTAAAAGGGCTTGGAAACAGTAGCGTTGATATTTCGGTAAAAGCTTGGGCTCCAAGTGAAAAATGGTACGATGTAAAACGAGAAATTATTAAAAACATTAAAAAAGAATTTGATGGGGAAAAAATAGAAATTCCATTCCCACAGAGAACCATATGGTTCCCACAAGACCTTAAAATTAAAATTGATAGGGAATCTAATGAAAATAAATAATAAAAATTAATTATCACCTATTGTAATTTTTACCAATACAATAACTGCTACAAGACGATATAAAACTAAAAGTGTTCCAACCGCCAGTTACACCCTAAACCATTTAAAATCGATTAAATTTAAGTTTTTAATGTATAATTTTAAAACAATAATTGGTAAATAACACCAACATAATTACAAAACCGGATATAAAATGATATCCACCTTAAAAAATACTAAAATAGTAAAATTTTAAAAATTAATATTTGAATTAACTTTCGATAATGTCTTCAACCTTGTTTACAAAATCGATAGATTTTTTCTGAAGTTCCAATACTTTAGACTCACTAAACATTATATCTGTTGAATAGCTTGCTTTTTGGCGTTCCGATTTTAAACTCGTATAGAAAGTTGCATCTTTTTTAGTGATTGATAATTCATCGACCAGTTGCAGTTCTTCTTTTCTAAATTCGTTTGTATAGTTTTTTATCAAAAAAATCATTGTCGCGTTGTGACTTCGTGAAATAAAACCTTTTTTGGTAACTAGCGCTAGCGCAGCATGATAAACCGCATAATAAAGTCCAACAATACTCCAATCTTGAAAATTACCATTTTTTATGTTTTGGTTTACAAATGCAAGATTGTGTTTTGCCTTATCAAGATGTGCATGCACAAGAGATTTTGCATGCCGCTCTTTTTCAATATTCTTCTTGTAAATATGGAAATCATAAGCGCTTTCAAGTTTGTCCTTATTTTTGAAATATTCTTCAACGTTTAACATTTAAAATTACCTCGTGGTAATTCTGATGCCCAAAAACTGGAAATCCAGTTAATTTGGCCTGCTCTACAATATGATCTTTTGACGTTAAAAAATAGTTGAGTTCAACTGCAACTATACTTAATGGATATATCGCCCTGCTTTCGGCTTTTGATTTTGCATACTCAAGTTTCTGGTTAATCTCTTCCCTGTACCTTTTTTGTAAATCCGGATCTTCGAATGAATGAGTTATAACCATCAAATCTATGTCGCTATCTTCTGTCTCTTTTTTCCTAGATGCAGAACCAAAAAGAATCATAAAATCGATTTCTTTTGGAAAATTTTCGAGAAAATCCAATATTGGGGCCCTTACATTCCTATTCAATTTCCAAAATCGTTCATCATCGATTTCTGAAAATTTGAAAACTGTTTTTTTGGTATTCTTTAAAATATAATATGTGTTTGATTTTTCTTTTAATTTTAAAATTTGCTTTTCAGATTCGAGTTTTCTTAAAGCATTTTGAAGAGAACTGTTTGAAAGTCCAGTGAGTTCTTTTAACTCGCTAAAATATAATTTACTTTTATTTGCTGCGTAATAAGCCCGATATAATTTATCTAAAGCGTTCATAACCAAAATGTATATTTTTAGATATATATAAGTTACCAATTTTTGGCAACATATTACCAATTTTTGGTACCCTTCCTATCAAAAATTTTTAAATTGTCCTGAAACACGGGTACTTTCGATATCTTTATATACTGATATTACGATGCGTTATAATCTAAAAAAATCAAAAACCTTCGTACCTAATATAAAAGATGCGTAACCTCTGGAGGGCACCAGCATATGAAAATTAATCAGAATTTAAATTATGAAAACCTTAAAAATGACTTATTTGCAGGATTTACTATTGCAATAGTCGCATTACCCCTTGCAATGGCCTTTGCAATAGCCTCAGGAGTTTCGCCTGAAAAAGGATTATTTACTGCGATAATCGCAGGTTTTCTAATTTCACTACTCGGGGGAAGTAAATATCAAATAGGGGGACCAACAGGAGCTTTTGTTGTAATACTTTTTGGAATTATAGCCTCATACGGCTACGAAGGTCTTGTAATCGCAACATTAATGGCAGGTTTTATTTTAATTGCCATGGGATTATTAAAATTAGGAAACATTATAAAATTTATTCCATATCCTGTCACGATGGGATTTACATCCGGAATTGCATTAATTATTTTTTCGACCCAAGTTAAAGATTTCTTTGGACTTTCAATTGAAAGCGTTCCTGCGACATTTTTAGGCCAGTGGTCCACATATTTAACACATTTACAGTTATTAAACCCTTATGCACTGTTCATTTCAATATTATCGTTAATTATACTTACAAAATCAAAAAAAATATTTTCAAAAATTCCTTCCCCAATAATTGCAATAATCGTTGGAATTTTTTTAGTTTATGGTTTTAATTTACCTGTTGAAACGATTGAATCTAAATTTGGCCAAATTCCAAATAATATTCCGTTCCCAAGTCTTCCGGAATTAAATCTTCAAAAAATGGAACTTTTGTTTCCAAGTGCACTATCTATCGCATTTTTGGGCGCAATAGAGTCATTGATGTGTGCAGTTGTTGCAGACGGTATGACAGGATATAAACACAACTCAAATAAAGAGTTGGTGGGCCAAGGAATTGCAAATATCGGTTCTGCGTTATTTGGAGGAATTCCTGCAACAGGGGCCCTTGCACGTACTGCAACAAATATTAAAGCAGGAGCTACATCAAGATTATCTGGAATAATTCATGCAATAATGTTATTTTTATTCATGCTATTGTTATCCCCGTTAATTTTAAAAATACCTCTTGCAACACTTTCCGCAATACTTGTAGTTGTAGCTTGGAACATGGCTGAGGTAAAACACTTTAAATCGATATTATTTAAATCTCCAAAAAGAGATAGACTCGTATTACTCGTTACATTCCTCCTTACGGTGTTTGTAAATTTAAATACTGCAATACAGATTGGAATGTTACTTGCCGTAATTGTCTTTATGCAGAGATTGATTGAAGTTAGTGAAGTTTCAAATTTAAAAACCGTGCCACAGGACGAAGACCCAGATTCAATAACATTAAAAGATGTTCCACCATGTATTGAAGTTTACGAAGTAAATGGGCCATTTTTCTTTGGCATTGCAGATAAATTCAAAAGTACTCTAAACGTGGTTGCTAAAAGAAAACCTTCTGCAATAATTCTTCGTATGCGAAATGTTCCACTAATTGATGCTACAGGAATAAAACACTTGGAAGAATTTATTGAATCATCTGAAAAACAGAACATATGCTTGATTATTTCTGGTGCAGACTATAAATTAAAAACTAAATTTGAAAAATACGCTTTAACAGAAAAAATTGGTAAAGAAAATATTTGCGAAAATATCGATTCTGCACTGGTTCGTGCACGAGAAATTATAAAAATAAAACATCCTGAAACCGGTTTGTGTCCAGAATAACACAAATTGAACTAAATAATAAAAAAATTAAATGCATGCTTTCTGTTTAAAAACAATTATGGTGCACAGCATGCATTTCGTGTTTCAACCGAAAACTGGTTATGGATCTGTGACGTTTTAGGCCAATTTTATCTAAAGAACCAATGCGTTCTTTAAAACTCCCCAATATACCCCAGAAAAATTAATTCTGGGATAATATATATTCTCTATAACGCAATATTTATTATTTTGGGGATTAATGTTGATAAAAACGGATTAAAATGGAAATATTGTAAAAAACACTGCATAAATGTTATTTTACATTTAAATTAATATTATACTATTTTAATTGGAATTAATTCTAAATAATGATTAATAATATACAGTTCATTAAAAAGAATATTAAATAGCATACTTTTTGATTTTTATTATGTTTAAAAATAATTATATTCGAAAAAAGGACAGATCTCGATGGAGATTGGGATTCTTATTGCAGCCGCAGTTGTAGTCTCAGCCATTGCAAACTATTTTTATGTAATAAATGTTAAATATTCAGATACCTATTCTGGAGAAACTGCACATAGAACCAGTGAAGCTTTTTTAAATGTCTCAAAAAACGCAAGTGTGGCCATTTCTAATATATCGTTTACATAATTATATTTTATTCAATTTTACTTTTTTGCTTATTCCGTGTTCATATCTTAAAATTATACCTCTAAGTTCTAGATCGCTTAAAGTTCTTGAAAGGGTCGATTTTGGAATTTTGGTTCTTTCAAAAAGTTCACTTTGAGTCATTTCCCCATGATCCATCAAAATTTTCACAATTGTTTTTTCGTTTCCTTTTAAAATCTTGATAAAGTTTTCTTTTCTTAATTTTTCTTCATTTTCAGTGTTTCTTGATTCCGTTTCTACTTCAACTTTTTGAATTTCATTAATGTTTCCATTAAGTTTATCATCAACTTTTGAAGATACAATTTTACCAATATGGTCGTTTAAATCACTTAAATCTATTTTATTAACGCTATTTTTCTCCGAAAGTTCCAAATCCCGAACTGTAAAGTAAATTAAAGTAGTACTCAAACAAAGTGAAAAAGATGCCAAAACCATGAGCATACAATCATAAAGTGTATACACGTTAGGAACATCTTGAACATACGTGGTATCCCCTTGGACAATTACCTGAACTGTTGGAGGGTATAAAAATTTAGAAGTTAGCACTATTACTGAAACGATAAATATCAACATGTATATGGCTATTTTAACTTTTGAACTCATAACTTTCACACATTTTAATTTAACGGCCTGCCCATTTTGAAAACTTTTCTTTCAGTAATGTCCACCATTACCACATATCTCAAACCATCTTCGACATCTAAAATAACCATTGCATATGTGGCATTTTGGAAATTTCGATTGCTTAAGTACACCATGTCTTGAATAGTTATATTGTAATCCCTATTTTTTATAACTTGAGCTGTTTTTGGGTCCTTGGATAATATTTCTTGAACTGTTTTTATATCTTTATCCGTAAATCCCGTAGCTTTAATCTCAGAATATCCATCTTCATGCTCAATCACAAGCGTTTTAGATTTAATTTCAAATGTTGTATAGTTTTGTATCGATTCAACTTTGTTTTCGTCAACATTTACAATAACATATACTAACGTGTCATTTTTCGATAAAAGAACCCCTCTGAAATTTTCACCATACTTTTCAAAATCCTCTTTTAATAGCATAGTACCCGGTACAAGCAGGTAACCTTCAGATAAATACGTTGAAACTGTATTATTAGAAGTTGCAATTTCAATTGCAAGATTTTGACCTTCACTCAAATGGGGGGCTTCTTCAGGATATGGATTAAATTCAGTCATGTTGTGATTAGCTTCGAAATCGGGGGCAATAAATATATCATCTTCGATAAGTACTGAATCAAAAGGTCTCATTATACCAATTGCAATTCCAATAATTGTCAGTACTAAAAATATAATTAAAATTCGTTTCATGATACCAACCATTTTTTATTAATTTAACAATTACATTGTCCAAACAGTATAATTATTTGATGTGGAACACCTGTTCCATTTAATGGAATCGTTCATTTTTACAGCATAGTATATAAACACTGATTTATAACCCTTTCAAAATTTTGAAAATTTTTTTTGAAAAGTATCGAAAGTATATTAAATATCATCAAAAAACTGGTTTTTTTAAATTTAAAAAGTTTAAACAATTTTTTAATTAATATAATGAAAATTTTAATGATATTTTTAAAAAATAATCGATTATTATTCGCCGAATACCGTTTCATAATATGGAAATGCCGTTTCAAAATACATTCTTATGCCGTTCCCACAGTAGGTTAGTTGAAAGTAATTGTGAGAACACTTACTTTCAGAACCTAATTGTTTGGGGATTCAGTTAGGATTTAAGGAATTATTAGATCCCAATAATTCCTAAATTAATAACCTGAAAAATATAATTTCCAAATTAGTGCCTTTTGGAAATTAAGTATGTGATAACATGAATAAAAATCTGAAAAAAACTGCTGGAACCATTCTTATGGTTATCACAATTGTCCCATATTGTATGGCTATGGACGAACAAACTTCTGAAAACTCCGGCGGTATATTTAATAACATATTAAATTGGTTGAAATCAACATTTGGAACTGATACCCAAATTGAACCTAAAACTGTTGAACTTACAAATAACAGTTCTAATATGCCAATGATGCCAGTAAATAATTCTGAAAATATGAATATGCCTGAAATAAATAACAATACGCCTGAAAACGAAATGAATAAAACACGAAATACCCCGAATAGTATGCCTGAAAATTTCAATGAATCATACGTGCCAGAACATGGAAATATGCCAGGTATGCCTGAAAACATTAATAACACAAAATACCCACCCCAAATTCCTGAAAACTTTGAAAATAACACCCCGATCGAAATAAATTCAAACATTACCCAATAAAAACTTAAAAATTATAAAAAATATATTATAGGGTGCAAATCGTGAGAAAAATTATACTTGGAATATTGATGGTTCTTGCACTCGTATCCATATCTTATGCCGCATCAGAATTCAAGGATATGGGAAAACAGGAACCTGGAAAAATGTGCCCCTTTGACTTTCAGAACATGACGACTGAAGAGATTCAGGAAGCTCTTGAAGAACAGCTTGCTGAACTTCAGGACGAATATGATTCTTGTGAAGACGAACAAATGCAGGAAAGAATTCAAGAAAGAATTGAGATGACTCAAGGATTGATTGATGATCCTGAAAAACTTGAAGAAATGATGACTAATATGCCTGAAAGAGAAGAAAAAGGCGTTATTATTAACTTTCAGAACATGACGACTGAAGAGATTCAGGAAGCTCTTGAAGAACAGCTTGCTGAACTTCAGGACGAGTATGATTCTTGTGAAGACGAACAAATGCAGGAAAGAATTCAAGAAAGAATTGAGATGACTCAAGGATTGATTGATGATCCTGAAAAACTTGAAGAAATGATGACTAATATGCCTGAAATGCCTGAAAGAATGCATGAAATGCCTGAAAGAAAAAGAGAAGGTTTCATCGAATTCCAAGACATGACGACTGAAGAGATTCAGGAAGCTCTTGAAGAACAGCTTGCTGAACTTCAGGACGAATATGATTCTTGTGAAGACGAACAAATGCAGGAAAGAATTCAAGAAAGAATTGAGATGACTCAGAGCTTGATTGATGATCCTGAAAAACTTGAAGAAATGATGACTAATATGCCTGAAATGCCTGAAAGACATGGAGAAGGCCCAAAAGCTAACTCCGAATAAAATAACACCCCCAAAATGAAAACATTTAAATATCCATATTTTTAATTTTTTAAAAGTGTGATAAAAATGATTAAATTACTGCTCCCAATACTATTGATTTTATTAATCATATTTGGGATGATTTCATTAGTTAACTTAAGAAAAGAGTCCAAAAATATGATTAATCGTATACAAAAAGTTTCCAAGTGAAAATATGTACAAAATTATAAGTCTTGAAGATGTTTGGAAAATCTACCAGATGGGTGAAGTTGAAGTTCAAGCCCTAAAAGGAGTTTCCCTTGACGTAAATAAAGGTGATTTTGTCGCAATTGTTGGATCGTCAGGTTCTGGAAAATCAACCATGATGAATATGATAGGATGCCTCGATGTACCAACAAAAGGTGACGTTTACCTTAAAACCAAAAATATCTCACACATGACTGAATCAGAACTATCTGAACTTCGTGGAAAGACAATTGGTTTTGTATTTCAGCAATACAATTTAATTCCAAACATGACTGCACTTGAAAACGTACTTTTACCTTTGCAAATACAAGAAGTCAATGATTCCACTGCAGATAGGGCTGCAAAGAGAGCATTGAAACAGGTTGGTCTGGAAGATAGGATGAATAACAAACCATCACAGCTTTCTGGAGGCCAACAACAGCGAGTATCGATTGCAAGAGCGTTAGCATGTGACCCCGAAATAATTCTTGCAGATGAACCAACTGGGGCGCTCGACAGTGCGACTGGTAAAGAAATTATAAAATTATTTATGGCCCTATGGGAAAGTGGAAAAACCATTATTATGATTACGCATGACCCCGATCTTGCAAAATACGCGAAGACCATTGTTGAATTAAAAGACGGAAATATTATTAGTATAACAGACAACAAACCAAATACAATTCATGAGTGATATTATGGATAAAAAATCCTTAAAAATCGGATCGGTAATGTTGATAATGCTTTTCTCATTTGTGGGAAATTACGCATTCACGTTTACTGAAGATGTAAGTGATTACGTGATTTTAAACATTAATAAGGTAAATCAAGATCCCGATCCTGCAATCGCAGGAGATGTATTCGACCTTAGAATAAGTATTGAAAATGATGGTGGAGAAGGTGAAGGAGATTTCATTGTAGAAATTGAACCAAGTTACCCCTTTGAAGAAGTAAATGGCGAAGATTTAACACAAACTATTGGAATTATAGAAGGATATGAAGATTCAAATGATGCAATAATTGCAAAATTTAAATTAAGAGTTAATGAAGATGCGACAGCAGGAGATTACCCAATAGAAGTCCACATTTACAAAGAAGGAGAAGATTCATCTTCAGGATATACTAAAGAAATTACCGTAACTGTAGGAAATGAAGAAAGTGCAGAAGTTAGCTTGGATGCTGATGAAGTAGTGGCAGGAGATAAAACCAATATTACATTCACCGTAGAAAATACCGGTTCTGCACCAATTAAAAACCTTGAATTTTCATGGGAAAGTGAAAACAATGCAATACTTCCATTAGGTTCAGGAAACGTAAAAACAATTTCATACATTGGTGTTGGAAGTAGTGTTGATGTAACATACACAGTACTTGCAAGTACCGATGTGGAACCTGGAATTTATGAATTAACCATGAATTTAAACTATGATGATTCATTAAGTGGAACTACTGAAAGCGTAGAACATATTGGCGGAATTTTAGTACTTGGAAAAACCGACTTTGAAGTTAGTTATTCTGGAGAAGATAGTGGCGAATACACCCTTACTGTAATGAATGTTGGAAAAAGTGACGTTAATTCAGTAATCGTTTCAATTCCAGACCAAGATGCATGGAGTATTTCTGGAGTTAGTACCTCCATTATCGGAAATCTAGATGGTGGAGATTACACATTCTCAAACTTCGAATTATCAACCACGAACAGTAACGCTCCACTTATCGTTGAAATAACATACACGTCACCAGAAGGAGATAGGGTAACAATTCAAAAAGAAGTGGAAATGCCAAGTACAACTTCGCAAGTTATGAGTATGAATTCTGATGAATCAGGTGCTCCACAAGACTTTGCAGGAGGCCCCGGCGGAAATAGAAATCCACTTTCAACAATTCAAAATTCAATAACTTCAGCAATACCCTATGTTATTGGAGGACTTGTAGCACTTGCTGCAATTATAGTAGTTGTATATAAAATAATTAAAAGAAAAAAATTAGCTAAACAAAATAAAACCGAATAAGGGTTGATAATTTATGAAACCCTTAAAATTATTTAATATGGCATCTAAAATGGTAAAATCCAGTAAATTACGTAGCTGGATTACCATTTTGGGTATTGTCATTGGAATTGCATCAGTTATCGCAATCATATCTGCTGGAGACTATCTTTCAACCTCAGTCAGCAGTCAACTTGACGACATGGTAAGTGATGAAATAACACTTACTGCATCAGCCTCACCAGGTAGTGATGATGACGATGATCCCGAACTAACAAAGATGGATGTACTGATTCTAAACGGGATATCGGATATAGAGTACGTGGATGTGCGGGTTTCGACCAAGAATGAAATAAGTTTTGCAGGAGGTCATGAAACTGCAACAATTACCGGAGTCGACCCTGCAGTGTGGTCGCAGATGACTGATGAAGAATTATATGCAGGAAGGCTTTTACAGGCCAGTGACTCAAACGCAGTGGTTATTTCATACTATACTGCAACAGAAGCGTTTGATAGAGAAATTGGAATAAACCAAGTAATAAGCATTGGTAATAAACAGTTCAAAGTCGTTGGAATACTCGAAGAAGACGAAACACAAGGCTTTGGTAGAATGGGTGGTATGAGCTCAAATACTGTCTACATGCCATATGAAGCAGTATACACGTTAGAATTAGATGAAGATGCATCATATTCAATTCAAGAAAAAGAAGAAGGAGTATATGATGAAATAATCTTTACGCTGTATGAAGATGTGAATCAAACCACTGCACTTGAAAACATTGAAGAAAAATTGATGATGTCAAGACACGTTAATGAAAACACAATTGACTTCTCATTAAGAACTCCAAATAGCCCAGAAGGGCCTGAAGAGATAATTTCGATGCTTACAACGTTCCTTTCAGCTATTGCAGGAATTTCATTGATTGTTGGTGTTACAGGTATTTCAAATACCATGTTTACAACAGTTCTTGAAAAAACCCGAGAAATTGGAATAATGAAAGCAATTGGTGCCAAAAACAAAGACATAATGCTGCTGTTTGTCTTTAACTCTGCAATCATTGGACTTGTTGGAGGAATTTTGGGACTTATACTTGGTACCATAATTTCCCAGATAATAGTCTGGTTTATTGCATCGAGCATGGATAGCAGCTATGAGTTTGTACTGAGTATCAGCTCCGTTGTAATTGCGATTGGATCTTCACTTGCAGCTGGAATTATTGCAGGAATCATCCCAGCATACAATGCTTCAAAATTAAAGCCTGTAGATGCTTTAAGAAGCGAATAATTTTCTTTTTTAAATTTTTTTAAATATTTTAATCATTTTTAAGCATAATTATATAGTTTTCAAAAACCAGATATTAATCTATAGATTTTATTTTAGGGGACTTGGAAAAAATGACATTTTTTAAAGGTTTTAAGGAAGATTACTTCGGACTTACCGATTTGGAAGTAAAAAAATACCAAGAAACTTACGGAAAAAATGAATTACTCCAGAAAAAGAAAAAAACATTCTTAAGTCGTATTTTAAAGATATTTTCTGAACCGATGTTTGTACTTTTATTTATTGCTGCTTTTGTTTATTTTTTCCTTGGTGAACCCCGTGATGGATTAATAATGGTTATTTCCGTTGTTTTTATCTGTGCAATTGAATTTTTCCAGGAATGGAGGACCGATAGAACATTGCAGGCGTTAAAGGATTTATCATCCCCCAAATCAACCGTCATTAGAAACGGAAAAATGATGACGATAGATAGTAATGAATTAACTGTAGATGATCTTTTAATTCTAAAAGAAGGGGAAAAAATAGCTGCTGACGGAATTATTATTGAAAATTATGGATTAGGAGTAAATGAATCCACCTTAACCGGAGAATCTGATGTTGTGTGGAAAAAAATTGATTTAGATACGGAAGAAAATTCAGAACACTGGCAAAAGAATATCTGCTATGCAGGAACGTCAGTAACCCAAGGGCGAGCCGTTATTAAAATACTAAATGTAGGTTCAAAAACTGAATATGGAAAAATTGGAAAAGATATTTTTTCAGTCAATTCTATGCCCGCCCCACTTGAAAAACAGACGAAAGAACTTGTAAAATACTCTGCAATAGCCGCTTTTTTCATGCTATTATTGATCGTATTTGTTAATTTTTATTATATGGGAAGTGTAACGGATAGTATTTTATCAGGCGTAACTGTTGCAATGGCAATTATACCTGAAGAATTCCCAGTAATTTTAACAGTTTTTCTTGCAATGGGAGCCTGGAGGCTTGCGAATAAAAATTCACTGATTAGAAGAATTCCTGCAGTTGAAACACTCGGTTCAATATCAGTTTTGTGCGTTGATAAAACAGGAACCCTCACAAAAAACCAGATGGAAGTAAAAGAAATATTTTTTGATTCAAAATTTAATGAAAATGAACTTATGACTTTTGCTTCTTTAGCATCAGAAACTGAAGCATATGACCCGATGGAAAAAGCAATTCTGGCGTATTCAAAGTCTATTGGAATAAATATAGATGAATTATTTGATGGCTGTCTTTTGCATGAATATCCATTTAGTTCGGAAACCCAAATGATGGGAAACGTATGGGATAAAGATGATAAAAAATTTATCGCTTCAAAAGGTTCTTTTGAAAATATTACAAATCTATGTGACTTAAATGAATCCGAAAAATTAAATTTAGAAAAAAAATTAATTGAAATGGCAAAAAAAGGATACCGGGTAATTGCCGTTGCAAGAAAAATGAATGTAACAGACATTAACCAACAATTAGATGAATATACCCTTGAATTTGTGGGATTAATTGGTTTGATGGATCCACCAAGAGAAGGAGTTTCAAAAGCCATGAAAATATGTAATGATGCAGGGATTAGAGTTGTAATGCTTACGGGAGACAATGGAACTACTGCAAAATCAATTGCAAAAGCGATCGGGATAAAAAACAGCGAAAATGTGCTTACTGGAAAAGAAATAGATTCGATGAGTGATGAAGAACTCTTGGAAAAAATAAAAGTAACAAACATATTTTCAAGAGTAATTCCAAGACATAAATTAAAAATCATTAAAGCGTTTAAAGAACTCGGTGAAATTGTTGCGATGACGGGTGATGGCGTAAATGATGCACCTGCACTAAAATATGCAGATATTGGGGTTTCGATGGGTAAACGAGGTACCGAAGTTGCAAAAGAAGCATCTGACATGATTTTACTTGATGATAATTTTGAAACCATTGTTGAAACAATACATGACGGAAGAAGAATTTACGATAATATAAAAAAAGCAATAGGTTATGTTTTTGTTATTCACATTCCAGTATTTTTAACTGCACTTTTTGCGCCACTATTTAAATTACCGCTCCTACTTCTTCCAATAAACGTGGTTTTAATGGAATTTATTATCGATCCAACCTGCTCAATCGTATTTGAAAGACAGCCTGCAGAAAAAGGTATCATGCTTAGAAAACCAAGAATACCTAACGAACCGATTTTGGATTATAATCTTCTATTCAAGGCAGTAATTCAGGGTTTTTCAATTTTTGCATTTGCATTTGGCTCTTATGTTTATTTACTACATCAGGGATGTAGAACGGATCTTGCAAGGACTTTTGCATTTGTAATTCTTATTGCATCTAATTTCTTCCTTGTATATGTTAACCAATCAGAAATAGACTCAGTATTTTCGGCATTTGGAAAATTCAAAAAGGATATAGTTCTCTGGCTTGTAAATATCGGAATATTTGGGGGAATTTTAATAATGCTCTATGTTCCATCGGCAACAGTAATTGCGAAAACAGTTCCACTTACTGAAAAACAGTTATTTGCTGCACTATTGCTTTCAGGCGTATCAACACTCTGGTGGGAATTGGTAAAACTTTTAAAAAGAATTAAACTGAAAAAATAGAAGTTGGGTGGTTTTATGAATTATTTGAAATGCGGATTTTTTGGATTACTTACCTGGTTAATTCCGTTCGTACTATCATTTTTATTTTATTCTGAAAGTGAAGGTTTATTAATTGATATATTTTTATTTAAATCGATTATGATTGTTGTATCCGGATTAGTTGGCGTTAGTTTGCTTATAATATACTTTAAAGACATTCATAAAGATTACTTAATTGAAGGAATATTTGTGGGGGTTTCCTGGCTTGTTATTAACCTGATACTTGATATTTTAATATTGATCCCGATGTCTGGAATGACGTTTATAGATTATTTTTCACAGATTGGGCTTAGATATTTGATAATTCCAACAATCAGTATAGCGATGGGATTTTTATTAAAACTAAAATTATAGCTTTTTTCATTTTAAGTCATATATAAAAATCCATTTTGTAATATAATATATTGAGAATACTTTTGAACCAGAAATATCTTTTAGGGGGGGTATTATGGAAAATAGAACTCTGCCAATTGGAAAAGCAGACGATTTTTTTGAAGTTTTTGTAGTTGATTTAATGGTTACTTGGGAGTGTGACTGTGCATTTAAAATAGATATCTTTGAAGACGGGCACTTTATTGAAAAAGAAGGAGACAAGTTAAAAAGGGTCGAATCTTCAATTCATCGAGGATCACTAATTATTACACCAAAAAACGCTAGAAAAATGTTAAACGCTCTTAAAAATGCAATTGAAGTCACCAATAAAGAATACTGCAAATAAATTTTTATAACTTAATTTTAAATAATGATTTAAAAGATTCAATATATTAATTTAATTTTAAAAAATTAACGTGAAAACATGCTTGATTTAATATACAAAGGAATTTTAAAATTTAATGAAGAAAAAACAAGAATTTTAGAAGTAGCTTCATCAGTTACATTTATAGAAACCGAAAAAAATAAAATAATAGTCGATACTTCCGCTAAATCAAGAAAAGAAGATTTAAAACAGTACTTTATTGATAAAAATATCAATATGGATGACATAAACTATGTGATTAATACGCATGACCATTTTGACCACGTTTCAAATAACGACCTTTTTAAAAATGCTAAAATAATCAACCATTCTAATTTTAAAGAGTTAATGGATCCAGAAATTGAAATTATAGAAACTCCTGGGCACACAATGGATAGTATTTCTGTAATTTATGATGATTACATAATTTCAGGAGATGCATCACCATTAAAAAACAATATATTAAAAGAAAGAGCTCCGGGAGTTTTTGTAGATTTAGACCTTGCACTAAATTCCCTAAAAAAAATAAAAAGTCTTCAAAAAAATATCGTTACAGGACATGACGGAATTTTGTATAAAACTGAATATTAAATATAATTTATTTTAATTTGTTATAATTAATCTATTTTTTCAATTATTGCCTTTATATCCGCAGCTTTTCCAAAATAAAGCGATGATGTAACAATAACTTCGACACCTGTTTTAGCATATTCTTCTATATTTTGAATGGTGATTCCACCTGCTGCAACCACGGTAACATTTGGATTTATTTCTTTTGCAGCTTTTACGAATTTTTCAACAGTTTTAGGATCGCATTTATCGAGCTGAATATAATCAAATCCCATTTTAATATATTTTATACCTGTTTCAAAATTGTCAGCTTCTATTCCTATCTTTTTTTCTAGGGCATTTGCTTTCATTTCATTTAAAACTTTTTTAAGTTCCTCATCACCATTTACAAATTCCAAATGTTCATCAAATATAAGTACGGTTTCAGATAATCCAATTCTGTGAGGATATGCCCCACCTGCAACTATTGCCTTTATTGTCGGTTTTTTAGTTCCTGCAAGGTTTTTCCGAGTGGTTACAACGTTTATGTTTTCATTTTGCTTTCTTGCCAATTGCACAAATTCGTAAGTTCTTGTAGCCATTCCGCAATATCCTTCAAAAAGTCTAAGAACACTTTTCCAAGCAAGATGAACATTGTCAGCCCTTCCCCGAGCTTCAAAAAATATTTCGCCTTCTGTTACACAAGTTCCAGTACGTTTATATGAAAGCACATCTAACCCAAGCATTTTACATATTCTCTCAGCTTCCTCAGTACAGCACAAAACCATGTCATGTCGTGCTTTGTATGCGAGCCTTGCATTGAATCGATCCAATTTCATTATTTGCGAGGTTAAATCAAGGGGATTTACATCCTCTTCAATTATTTTTTCAAGTTCGTAATCAGGGATATAAAATGACATGTTAAACCTCTTTAAAATTTATTCTTAAATATAATTCAAGAAAACCACTTATTCACTTATTTTAACATTTTGTATGCTATTATATATCTTTTTTCGATATTATTTTTTACGAATTCAACCGATCTGCCATTTTTCCAGTTAAGTATATTGACAAAAATGACATTAAAACAAGAATAATAACCAAAATATTTGCTAAATTATAATCTCCAGTCTGAAACGCCTGATAAATTGAAAGTGACATTGTATTTGTTTTTCCAGGCATGTTTCCTGAAACCATCAATGTTGCACCAAATTCTCCAACGGACCTTGCAAAGCTGAGAATTGCACCTGCAATTATTCCTTTTTTGGATAGTGGAAGTGTTATTTTAAGCGCAGTTTTAAGTTTTCCCTGCCCCAAAGTATATGAAACATGTTCTAATTCTTTATCAACTGCGGAAATTGCAGCAGTTGTTGTTTTTACCATTAATGGAAGTGATACAATAAACGATGCAATTACTGCCGCCTCCCAGGTGAATAAAATGCCTGAACCTGTGAGTTTGTAAAATAAACTTCCAATAATTCCATTTTTTCCAAGCTGGAGTGCGAGTAAATATCCCAAAACAGTTGGCGGTAAAACCATTGGAAGCGTTACAAGAATTTCTAAAGAATTTCTACCGCGAAATTCCATTCTTGCGAGAATGTAAGATATGAAAATTCCTATAAAAAATACAAAAAAAGTAGATAAAAAAGAAATTTTTAATGTAAGCAATATTGGAAATAGAATTGAATCCATAAATACCCCTTATTCAGCAGTAAATCCATAATCAGTCAATATTTGCTTACCTGTTTCTCCGGTTAAGTAATCAACAAACATCTGGGCTTCGTCTTTATTTTCTGATGCTTTTAAAACACATACTGGATAGCTAATTTCTGTAACTGTTGGTATGGTGGTTATAATTTCAATGGTATTGTTTTTTGCAATTTTTGCATCTGTCATGTAAACGAATCCTGCGTCAACGTCACCAGCTTCAAGATATGTTAAAACTTGTCTTACATTTTCACCATATACGGTTTTTTCTTCTAAATTGCCCCACAAACCCATGGATTCAAGTGACTCTTTAGCATATTTTCCAACCGGTGCGGTTTCAGGATTTCCTATTGATATTTTTACAACATCTTCATTTGTTAAATCTTCTGCAGACGTAATTCCAAGCGGATTTCCGTCTTGAACAATTAATACAAGCGAATTTTTAGCAAACGTAACTCTTGAAGCATTTTCAATAAGATCCTGCTCCTGTAACAAATCAACGTGCTTTTGTGATGCCGAAGCAAACACATCTACGGGCGCGCCCCCTTCGATCTGCTGCCTCAATGTACCTGATGCTGCAAAATTCAATTCAACATTAATATTTGGATTATCTTCTTCAAATGCTGCTGCAACATCGGTCATTGCATCGGTTAAACTTGATGCCGCTGAAACTGTTATCGTGGTCGTAGTTTCTTCAGGAGATTCAGAAACGCAACCTGCAAACAACAGAATTACTGCAAGCAGACCTGCAATAACTACATGATTTTTCATTATTCCTTCACCTTTATGATAAGTATTAAGTATTAATAGTTACTATTTTAATTAAACAGTAATTACTATTATTTACCAATATATAAGTATATGTTTTTAAGCTGATTTTTGGAATTTTCATATTAGATTGATTTATATATTGTAATTGCTATTAATTAATTACATGATAAATGAGTAATCTTTAGACATTATTTTTTGGGTATATTTTATAGGAATATTGGTTTTTTGTGTGAAAAAATGATATCAGTGCCGGAAGCAGAAAATATTTTAAAAAAATTTAAATTTGAAAAAACAGAACATGTAGACCTTTTTAATTCATATGGTCGTATTCTTGCAAAAGATATTGTATCACACCAAGACATTCCAGAATTTAGAAAATCTAACATGGACGGATACGCTGTAATGAGTCCTTGTTTAGAGAATTATATATTAATAGATGAAGTACATGCCGGAGATTTTAGAGATATAAAAATAAAAGATAAAGAATGCGTTTGGGTTGCAACGGGCGGGAAAGTTCCAAAAGAAGCGCAGTGTGTGATACCTGTTGAAAATACCGTCATTGAAAATAAAATAATGAACATTGTTGAAATTCCTGACAATACTTACGTTGTCGAAAAAGGGTCTGACATTGCAGATGGAGACTTGGTTTTAGAAAAAGGAAGTCTTATTAATGAACGAAATATCGGTTTGATTGCTTCGTTAGGAATTTCTGAATTAACGGTATACAAAACACCAAAAGTTGCGATAATATCTACTGGAGACGAACTTGAAAAAATTTCAGATGTGAATTCAAAATCTATTGCAGGAATTGTTAAAAAATCTGGTTGTGAGCCTGTTTTTTTAGGAATTTCTAAAGATGATCGAGCAGAATTAAGAAATAAATTAATAGAAGCCCTAAATTATGATGTAATAGTAACATCAGGCGGGGTTTCTGCTGGAAAAAAAGATTTCACGTCAGAAATAATAAGTGAACTTGGAACCGTACTCTTCCACGGGGTAAAAATGAGACCTGGAAAACCCGTTCTTGCAGGAGAAATCGATGGAATTCCAATTATTTGTACGCCTGGAAAAGTTACATCCTGCATAATCTGTTCGTATCTGTTCCTTTACCCGCTACTTTGCAAGTTTTCCAACTCCAAAAAATGTAAAAAGGTTGTAAATGCAAAAATAATGGGCGAATTTAAAAAAGAATCCGACAAAAGATTTTATCTGCCTGTTGTATACGATAATGGATTTGTAAAACCCGTATTTAAGGATTCAAGCCACATCACATCCATTGCCTATTCGAACGCGATAGTTGAATTAAAAGAAGGAATTTCAATTGCAGATGGAGAAGTTGAAGTCTGGCTATACGATTAATTCATTTTTAAAAAATAAAATAGTCTATTTTTTAAATTAATTTAAATTTTAAACTTGAAATTTTAAAAAAAGCTTTTTTAGAAAAATAATTATTAAAAATTTAAAAAAAGTTGGATTTGAGATATTTCTAAGTATTTCGTTAAAATCATTCTCTAGTTAATATTGCTCCAAATAATTGTGCAATTAAGGCATATTAAGGGCATAATACATATAAAGCTTAAAAGAAACTTATTGGAAGAATAAATCTTTCCAAAAGTAACTCAAATCTTATTTTTTATTTTTTTCTCTGATTTCTTTTACCAATTCATACAATTGCTCCATTGTGTCTTCATTGCTTTTCGTGAAGGCAAATGGTGATTTTGCAAATGGTTTGTAGTATATTGGTATCTCATCAAATCGATAGAATGTACCGTCACATTCTAATGCGTCGATAACTCCAGGTAATACCACGTCTGCAACTGAAGTTGATGGACATGGTGCAATATCAAGAGTAATTACAGGAATATTTTTTAAGTGACTTACTGAATCCTGCGGGTAGTGTGCACCAACGTCTGATGCCATGATAAATGCACAGTCTACTTCTTTTTCCCTCAAAACATCGTTTGCAGTGAATTCTCCAGGATTATATCTTGGGTAACCTTTTGCAAAGTCGAGTCCGAATGGGAATCCGTACAGGTATGTTGCAAGCACGTTAAATCCTGCAACGTTACAGTGTCCTCTGATTAAACCGATTGTAACTTTTGTGTGTCTTTGAAGTTCTTTTACAAGTGTCAAAACACATTCCAAGTTTCTCTGTTTACCAAATGAAGATGCTAAACCAAGTCCACCGTAGATGGATGCGAATTTAGCGTTTTTGATTATTTCTGCAGTTTCCATTATGGTGTCTACAGGAATACCCGTTACTTTTTCAATACTTGGGTGTGGTCTTTTGCCTCTTGAAGCCATTAATAAGGCAGAAAACAACTCGTAATCAGTATTTGGATTTAATTGTAAGTGTATATCTGATGCTTTTGCAGTTGCAGATTTTCTAGGGTCGATTGTAATAACAGTTCTACTGTTTCTTCCCTTCTCTACAAAGTAACCTCTTGGAAATACACCGTATCTTGACAAGTGTCTTGGCATTGAGTCCATAGGATTGGTTCCCCAATAAATGACAACGTCAGCTCTGTTTTTTGTTTCCCCAGCAGTTGAGCCAGGTTTTCCAGCTTCTTGAACTCCCATTAAGGAAGGCCCGTGTCACACCGTAGAACAGGAATCAACGATTCCCCCTAAGTACTCACCCATGTGAAGCCCTGTTGTCATTGCTTCACAGGATGTTTCTGCACCCATGTAGAGAAGCGGTCTTTTTGAGTTTGCCAAAATTTCAGCAGCCTTTTCTAGTGCTTCTTCCCATGAAACGTCAACTAATACGCCATTTTTTCTAATTTGTGGCGACATGATTCTGTGGTGGCTTACTATCTCTTTAAATTTAGCAGCACCTAATTTACACGCGTTTCTAACGGTTAAATCTCTTTTTTCTTCGTCCCAGACGATTTCGATGTCATCACATGCTCCACCGCATACTGGACAGACGATGTCTTTAAATGTTTGACCTGCCATCTAATTCACCTGTAGATGTTATCTATAATGTATTCTGCTTCCAGTATTTCTCCTTCAGAAGGCTCTACGTATACGATTCCCCCTTTGTAGATAGGAGATCCTGTACTAACTGAATAAGCATCCACGATAACGTTTGCCCAAACACTTCTTGGAATAAAGACATTTCTTCTCAAAACATCTTCATTAGGTTCAGCACGTACGAGAACACTGTATTTTCCATTTCCACTTGTAACTTTTACCTTTTCAGGTTTTCCAAGTAAAATGTAATCTTCAGGGTGCATATTACATACGGCACATACTTCTAAGTACTCGTGTGAATATTTGTTTCCACCTTTGATGATTCTACCTTGTTCAATAGTACTTCCAGTGTTTAAGATAACTTTTAAAGCGTTTCCTTGGAATTCAATAGGTCTTTCTGTAGCAGGCAATTCGTCATTTAATAAATCGTAATTTTCGATTAATGAAACGTATAACTTACCTTTTGGTTTGTTAAAGAATGCCTGGTCTCCATTAAAACCAATTAATTTTCCAGGAAGTGCTAAACCAGAAAGTCCTGTTTCGTAATCACTTACAACACCTGTTGATACAAATCCGGGTGCAAAGTTCTTAATATTTCCAGCAACTACAATAGTTCCGCCTTTCATTTCTACTCCGACAGCCCTAATTGCATTTCCACCGACGTAAAGTAATCCGCCGTTTAATCTAATTCCACAGAATGCTCTTACATTTCCGTTTACAACGATTTTTCCGTCAACCATACCGTCTCCAACGTTGTTTCCAGCGTCTCCTTCTACGATAATAGTTCCACCAAGCATTCCTTCCCATCTTCCTCTGTAGCAACCGCCTAAATGGTCACCAGCATTTCCGAAGATATGGAGAAGTCCTCCTTCCATTTCCATTCCTGCCCAAGGTTTAGCATCCCCTTTTACAAGGATTTCTCCGCCTTTCATTTCACGACCTACGTGATATCCGGCGTCTCCTTCTACGATAATTTTACCTGCAGTCATTTGGAATCCAATTAATTTAACGTTTCCGGCATTTCCTGCAATTTTAATTATCATATTTTCCTTTTTGCTTGCAAAATCTCCAGAAATTTCAAAAATATCTGAGAGAAGGTGTTCTTCAGGACCGATAAGCACTTTTAAAGCACTTATTTCTTCTTGTGATTTTCCTTCGAAAATGTCAGGCGTAATTACCTCACATTCTACAGGTATCGTACCATCGTATTTTGGTTTAAGTGTAATTTCTCCCATGCTTCTCACCTATCTCACATTAATGTTAAGGGGAGTTGGTCTTGTGAGGTATAGCTCAGAAACCGGATAATTTGAGAAGTTAACTGTATAGTATCTTCTAAACCAATCCTGTACATCTGCCACAATCTCTTTCTGTATTTCATCATTGAATCTAGCGTCAATATAATAAGTCCTACCCTTTGGAGTCTCGATTATTCTTCCATCTTTTGTGATAACTTCGCCATCTTTTATTGTATATAATGCAGTTGTGAATGCTTTTTCGATTGCTTTGTAATCATTAGGATTGTAATCTGGACTTATATCGTAAACTGTAATGTCCGCGTCAGCACCTGGGCTTAAATGTCCTTTTCTGTGTCCCATACCTATTGCTTTAGCAGAAGTTGCTCTAGTAACTGTAGCTAAGTCGTAAAGGCTGTATTCCTTATCATTACCCGCAAGGCCACTTCTTTCACCGGCCCATTTGTGGCATATTTTCATTGTGTCTTCTCTTGCCTTTTGAGACATTAACCAAGTTATAACTAACGGGTATTTCGTGAAAGGTCCTGCGTTAGGGTTGTCGGTAGTCATGATTACTTTTTTAGGATCTGTTAATAATAAAAGCTCAAGACCTATTGCCCATTGAACGCTGTGTACTTTGTTTTTCATGCTGTAAGTAAATGGAACGACACCTGAACCACATTCAAGTTCAACATCCACGTTTGCCCATTTTTGACCATTCATAACAGCCAAATCATAAAGACCTGGACCATCTCCAGTCATACAAATAGCATTTCCAAACGCAATGCTACCACTGTCCATTACAACGTGGTCGGATTTGTTAACGTATTTTGAAATTTCTTCTGCTTTTGATTCAAAATCTTTCCATGAAGTTCCACCAAATGCGTGGAATTGCATGTGGGTCATGTAGATGCTTTGTTCCCTTTCATGCGAATACTTCGTTTTTACGCCAGTATCATAGGTTTTTTTATTAACAGCAGGTTTGATACCTTTTGTTAAATCCATTGTATCAATTGTGAAATCCCAGTTTCCAGGGTGGCCAAGATTGTTTGCGTGAACGTGTATTGACATTGGAAGGCCAAGCATTTCGTTTACGTCACAAAGTCCTTTAATTACCTCACCTGATGAAATACCAAAGTGAATGTTTTCTTCTTCGAGTGAGTGTACGTTCTTACCCCATGCCCAGCTTTCAACACCTGCAGGGTTTACAAGTTTAATACCAAAGGTTTTTGTTGCTTCAAGCGCCCATGCAACATATGCTGCCGCTTTTTCAATGTTTCCTTCTTTTAAATATTTCATTACAAACCAGTTGCTTCCCAAAAGTAAGTATCCTGCTTTGTCAACGATTGGCATTACTTTAAACTCTTCGTGAGTGTGCCTTGCAATCATAGGGGGTACTGCTGCTTCAAACAAAGTTGTGTAACCCATTGAAGTGTATTTGTACCCTTGTGCATAGGTTGAAGGAACAATTTCTCCCGAACCACAGTGTGTGTTGTGGGTTTTTTTCAAAGGGGATTTGTAGTGGTCTTCTGGACACATTACTCTTCCAGTATTTACTTTAGGTCCTGCTACGTGAGTGTGTGAGTCAACTCCTCCAGGCATTACCACTTTTCCTTTTACATCCAATATTTTAGCATCTTTTAATTCGCCATCGGACAGGTTTTCAACGATTTTCCCGTCCTTGATGAAGATATCCATTACTTCTCCATCAATACCATTTAGGGGATCATAAACCGTCCCGCCTTTTATAACCATTTTGGTCATCATACCACCAATATATTAATTCGGCAAATTCAAATTTTAAGATTATTTAGAACAAGCTAAACATTTTTTTTCGCCATTTTGTTGTATGAATGGTTCTTTGCATACTTCGCAAAGTTCAACCTTCTTTTTAGGCTTAGCTGGTGCTATAACACCGATAAATTCGTAAGAATAAACGTCTTCCCCTGCATTCAAAAGTTCGGCTACTGCATCCTTGTGGGATATCTTAGCAGTATTCATGTACCACGCATGGAGTAATGGGTAATTAACAGTCTTTACAGGATCCAAGATTACACGAACTCCTTTTATATTATCTCCTGCAGGAGCCCATGGGTTTATCCTTGCAGCCATTTTACCATGGTCTTCTATCCTTAAACCCTTATTTCCAGTAGTGGCACCGCCTAAAATTTGAAAAGCATCAGGTAAGCAGTTATAAGTCTCACTTACGACGTAGATTCTATCTTTGTCATTAAAATTTAGCAATTTTTTTGATAAATTGTACATCTGAATTCCAATGAACGCTCCCGCAGTCGGGAATCCATGAAATTCAACTACTCTTTCAAATTGACTTAGAAGATCGGGGTCCTCCACCAAGTCCAAAATTTCTTGTGCTTTATGCATGTATTCACCCAGATATGTCTAAATCTACTTGAGAATTTTTTCAGATTGTAATATCTGATTATTAAACATACCATATTACCTAATTACCCATATGTAATTATATCTATTTGCACTAAAGACAAGTCGAAACCAATATATATTACATATATTTTATCCAAATATATAAATATAACAAAATTGACTAAAAAACGATTATTTTAAAAAAATAATCCTTAAATAAGCTTAAAAAATTAGTAAAATATTTCCATAATAGTTATTCTTTCACGTTGTGTTCATTGAATAATATTACAATATTTTTAAAATTAAAAACTTATGGTTAACAATTCATCTTTTTTTGATAACTTATTAAAGTTTTTGGGCTATGTTTATATATTAGTAATTATTAGTAATTACTATTTTACCCACATATTAATTTAAATTAATTACGTATTTTTTGATTTCTGGCAATTATTATCCGGATATCAAAGCGTAAAACCCATTTGAGGTAAAGTATAAATACTGAGAATACATACCGGAATTATACTTCCTTATAATATTGTATAAAACGGAAATAAAATTCCGTATTGAAACCCATCATGGTGAACTAAAATGAAAAAATCATTGCTCAGCATAATCTCGATATTATCATTAACATTGCTGTTTTCAGGTTGTGTTGACAGCACTGGCGCAGAAGAACAGGCAGTATTACATGCATACGTTGGTGCAGGAATGCAGATGCCAATGGATGAAATTGCACTTGAATTTGAGGAAAAATACGGAATAAAAGTCGAATATGATTATTCAGGTAGTGGTGCACTTCTGTCAAAAATAGTTGCATCAAATCAAGGTGACATATTTATGCCTGGAGACTGTTCATACGTTTACCAGTTACAGGAAAAAGAAATGATTACTGAATACGCTAATGTTACAAAACACATCCCTGTTATCGCAGTTCAAAAAGGAAACCCTAAAAATATCACCGGACTTTCAGATTTAGGGCAGGATGGATTAGAACTTGCACTTGGGGACGATAGCATCTCAATTGGAAAATTATTCTCAAAAATACTCGCAAAAGCTGAAACTAAAGGCGTAAACGTCACTGAAGCAGTTAATGCAAATACTGTTGTAACAGGTGCTACTGTAAAACAGGTATTACTATACGTTAGCGAACAAAACGTAGATGCAGCAGTTGTTTGGAAAGCAGATGCATATGAAAACTCAGATACTGTAGATATAGTACCAATCGAAAGCGAATTTAATATTGTAAAAACAGTACCTATCTCGATATTATCAACAACCGAAAATTATGAAAACGCAAAATTGTTCTACGACTTTGTAAATGATGAAGGAAAAGAAATCTTTGAAAAACATGGCTTTGTAGCTTTGGAGTAATGCATGGGATACTATGAAAAATAATGATTTTTTAAAATTTTTTTCACTTTTTGCACTATCTGTATTCATATTGTTCATATTAATGATAGTGATGTCCATCGTTACGAACATATCTTTAGAAACGTTTTACTATGCGTTATTCTCAAAAGAAATCCAGTTTGCAATAAAATTAAGCCTTGAAACTGCGAGCATTGCAACAATATTTGGAACATTACTTGGCGTTCCTGCGGCATACGCACTTGCAAGATACGACTTCAAAGGAAAAAATATCGTTGACAGCGTTGTCGAACTTCCAGTAATTCTTCCACCATTAATAACTGGCTTTGCGTTACTGGTATTTTTTGGGAATACGGTGTTTGGAAAATTTATAACAGAACATATAATCGAAATCCTTTTTACATACAAAGGAACGATTGTTGCACAGTTTTTCGTTGCAACACCATTTATAATAAGAACATCTAAATCAGTATTTGAATGCATTGATGAAAAGTACGAACTTATTGCCCAAAGTCTCGGCTCTAAAAAATACGAAAGTTTCCTCGATGTTGTAATTCCGATGGCCAAAAATGGAATTATTGCAGGAGTGATACTTGCCTGGGCAAGAAGCATTGGGGAATTTGGGGCTACAATGATGCTTGCAGGGGCTACAAAGATGAAAACAGAAACACTTCCAATAGCGGTGTTTTTAAATATTTCACTTGGAGACCTTGAAAAAGCACTTGCGGTATCATTGATATTTTTAATTGTCGCAACTTTAGTATTATTTATAATTAGATTGATTTTAAAAATAGGTGAGAACAATGATAGACTTTAAATCAGAATTGGAACGAATAGCAACTGAAAACAATCTCTTAGATGAAAATATAGAAATAAAACCTGTTAATGTAAATTTAGAATCAAAAACTATTGATGATTACCCACTAATGCAGGGAAAAGAATTTTTACTCCGTGCATTCTTTAAAGGCGATGTTGGAGATGCATTTACAAACAATCTCGTCGAATTTAAAGGTAAAATTTCAGAAGTTATTGCTTCAGGAAGTAATCAGATGATCATTGCTGCACTAAATTCAGTCATGAAAAATCTAAAAATGGTTGAAAAATCAGAACACTGCATAAAAGGAGAACCCGAAGTTTGCGCAAAAGAATTATCTGACTTTTTAATTGAAGAACTTGGAAAAGACATAAAAATCGGAATTATCGGGTACCACCCTGCAATAATAAGACAGATGGTAACCACATTTGGAAAAGATAAGGTTATTACAAGTGACATGGATCTAGATACAATTGGAAGAATCAGACAGGGAATTGTTATAATGCACGGTAGTATGAACGAACATTTAATAGAAAACTCTGATATCATTCTTTCGACAGGCAGTACTGCTGCAAATGGAAGCCTCGAAGAAATTTTAAATTATACAAAAAAATATGATAAAAGAATAATATTCTACGGAACTACTGTCGCTTGTGCAGCAAAAATGCTCGATTTGGAAAGATTCTGTGCCCTTGGAAAATAATTGTTTGTGGTAGTGATGCTTGTAATTGAAAACTTGAGAAAAGATCTCAGTAATTTTGAATTGCATATCGAAAAACTTGAAATTAAGGATGACGATTACTTCGTATTTTTAGGTTTGAGCGGTAGCGGTAAAACTACAATTCTTGAAATGATTGCAGGATTTATTAAACCAGATTCTGGAAAAATAATATTAAATGGAGAAGATATCACAGATAAACCAATAAATGAACGAAAAATTGTTCTTTGTAACGGTAAATATCTTTTTCCCCATTTAACGATTCAAAAAAATATAGAATACGGGA
Organism: Methanococcus maripaludis; assembly: GCF_013760955.1. NCBI lineage: Archaea > Methanobacteriati > Methanobacteriota > Methanococci > Methanococcales > Methanococcaceae > Methanococcus > Methanococcus maripaludis. Next base: position 223,860 of record NZ_JACDUL010000004.1, read on the forward strand.
TAAAACACCTGCCAAAATCTGAAAAAAAGGAAAAAGTAGACAAAATTTCAAAATTACTTAATATTACACATCTGTTAAACCGAAAACCCGAAAGATTGAGCAGTGGTGAACAACAACGAGTAGCTCTTGCAATGGCTCTTGTAATGGACCCTGAAATAATATTGTTAGATGAACCGCTGTCATCCCTTGATAGGTTACTCCATGAAAAATTGATGTATGATTTAAAAGATGTTCACAAGTCTTCAAATGTCACATTTATACACGTTACCCACGACTTTTCAGAAGCCGCAGTTTTATCAAATAAAATGGCGATACTTCGAAATGGAAAAATAGAACAGATTGGAACACTCCAAAATGTATTAAAACGTCCCAAAAACGAGTTTGTTGCAAAATTCGTTGGAATTAAAAATATACTTTACGGAAACTGCATACAAAAAGATGAAAATTATGTTATCCAACTTCTAGGGTTTGAAATACCAATTAAAGAAGCGATTTATGGTGAAATAACGCCGGACACATTTCCACAAATACTCCGTAACTGGTCGTTTTTCGTGAGTCTTGCAAATTATGGTGAAATAACACTAGGGATATTTCCAAAAGATATCATATTTTCAAAAAAATCTGAACAGAACTCTGAAACTTATTCTGGAAAAATAAAAAGCATTGTTCCATCAGGCCCATTTGATTCAAAAGCTGTGATCGAATTTAACGGCATAGAACTGATTTCAGAAATACCAAACAGCGAACTGTTAAAAAATCCGCTAAAAAAAGGAGATTCTGTAGAATTTTATATCGATTCGATCTCGATAATTGGATAAATCAAAATATAACCATTTAGTAATCTTTTTTTTAAATATTTTGATCATTAATTTTTAAATTAAAATTTAACACTCCAAATTTTAAAATATTCCAAACGCGTGCGAAAGACATATAAATTGAAACATTTAAATTCATCTTGGGAATGGGATAGTGAACCACACCGTGCACTTTATTTTTAAATTTGATCATTTTCTAGATCTAAAATATTTTTCTAGATTATTTAGATTATTTTTAAACATTTTAAAGGATATTTGGTATTATTTTCAAATAATTTTAAATATTATAACTGGATATTGGTATTTGGGGTAAATTCGGATCTATAATTGCACAAAACGCAATCGTACAAACTTATCGATTTTGAATTTTTCCCTATTCTGATCCCATTTTTTCTGGTATTATAGTCAATTTTTTCCAAATGTCTAAAAATGAATATAATTTTAAATATGCTGTATTCTCTTGTTTTTTAGATTGTAATAGTTTACACATTTTGACGAAAATAATAGTTTAAATTCTATGTAATGATAATTATTATGGGGATATATACTAAAGGGGCAGATTATTTTAAAAAAATTATCATCGCATTTTTTAAAGTCATTTTAAACACCCGAATACATCCCCTTTGCACATAGGTACCTGAACAGTACATTTCTCTTTCTTTTTTGTTAAAAAACAGACTTTTTTCAATCTTTAAAAAAATTTATTTCAAATTACAATTAATCCAAAAATATGTAAATGTAGTATGTTTGTTTATAATGTAATATCATAATCTTAAACGTGAAACAGATGATCCCAGAATCTCCAAATATGCTAGAATATATCCCAGAAGACTTTAAGTACTGGCGAAAGTACCAGCAGGAAAAAATTGAGGAGATTTTAGGCCATATTTCAAACGGTAAGAAAATAATTGTTTTAAATGCGCCAACTGGAGCTGGAAAATCACTTTACAATATTTCAGTTGGTTCAATTTTAAATTCATTGAACGAAAATAACAATGCTTTTGTTTTAACTTCAACAAAAATGCTTCAAAATCAGTATTCAGACGAGTTTCCCGAAGTAATGGTAATTAAAGGACGTGCAAATTACCCTTGTAAATCATGGGAATGGCTTTACAATTTAAGAAAGAATGAAGATGCTAAAAAAGGGAAAAAAACTGAAGAATACGCGCCAAAAACCTGTGAAGACTGTTATAAAATTGCTAAAAACACAAAATGTAACTTCGAAGGAATTTGTGAATATAAAGTTGCTAAAAAAGAGGCTTTGGAATCTACTTTCGCATGCATGAATATGGCTTACTTTATCCTTGCAGTTCCAAACGAAGAAGTAGGCTTTGAAAACAGGACTTTATGTATTATTGACGAAGCACACCATATCGAAGATACATTAATGAATCACTATACAATTGAAATTACCAAAAAACGTGTAGAAAAGTTAAGAAAGAGTTTAAAAGAACAAAAAGAAGTTAACTTTCCAAAAGAAAAATGGAATGGAATTCTACCCGTAAATATCTATTTTAAAGATATTATTAACTACGCAGTCGATGCAGCATTTGAAAATATCTACGAAGGGGAAGCTGAGCTCTTAAATTTTTTGAAAAAAACAGTTTACAGCGATATAAAACTAATCCTCGATAAGCCGTTGGTATCTAAAGATATCTTTTTTATGAAAGTTAAAAACCAAAAAAACCTAGTAAATATGTCTAATTTAGAAAGAAAACAGAAATTGATTAGTTATTCAAAAATGTTTTTACCTTCAAACTATATCGACCTTTCAGAATCTGAAACAACGAGATTTATGGATTCTATTGAAAAATACCAAAAAAGAATAAAAAATGCCATAAATTTATTCGATGATTTATACAAAATTGAAGAAATTCAAGAATCTGGCGAAATGGGTGCTAAATGGATTCCAACCCATGTTGAAAGAAATTATGGAAAAAATGTTGGAACCCATTTAGAAAAAATCATTTTAAAACCAATCGACGTTAAAGACTTAAAAGAAGAACTGTTCGATCAGGCTGATTTCTATATTTTATCATCTGCAACGCTTTCAAAGCAGCATATGAAAGATTTAGGATTTAATGAAAAAGATTATGCAGTTGTAAGTGTTCCTGCATCATTTCCAGTTAAAAACAGGCCATTAAAAGTAATAAATGAATTTAACATGAATTATGAAAATTTAAATAAAAAAGACTATTTTAAAAAAGCTGTTGAAAAGTTGGATTTAATATTAAAACATCACGAAAATGAGCGTGGAATCATACACGTTTCATCAAATAAGCTCATGAATGATATTTTTAAAAATTCGAAATATAAAAACAGGATGATAAAAGTAACTTCTAATGGAAATCTGCTTGATGGAATAGAATCTATCGATTCTGGATTACATTATCATGAAAAGAATAATAACAGTGTTTTAATTTCACCAAGTCTCCATACTGGAGTTGATTTTAGGGATGACAAAGCAAGATTTCAGATTATCTTTAAAGTTCCATTCATGGCAGGAGATGAACAGGTGTCTGCAAGACGAAGGAAGGATCCAAACTGGTATTTTGGAAAAGCAGTAACCCAGATGATTCAGTCTTACGGAAGAACTACCCGTTCGGTAGATGATTATTCTGTAACGTATATATTAGATAAACGAGCACTTCATTATTTAAAAAATGATAATTTTACCCCCGAATGGGTAAAAGAAGCTGTTATTAAATATGATACTGTTGAAGATGCTTTAGAAGATAATAATTGTTTTAGTAAAAAATAAAATCATAGTTATTTTTTGATGGTTTACAAAACTAAAAAATTTAGAAAATTAGTGAATGGTAAGATTGCCATTAATTCCACCTAACTCCTTTATTTCTTCATAACCCGTATTTGTTATTTCGGTAATTGTTTGAGGTGGCCCTTTTAATATTCCGTACTTTTTTAAGGTTTCTAACGATATTGGAGGGGATAAATGGAAATGCATATTAAATATCATCACAGTTGTAGGTTTTTTAGCAATTTCTTCAATATCTTTTGCAGAATAAGCGGTTTTATTTCCAACAAGGTTCATAATCTCTTCAATACTTGTCAAATCTTTTTTGAATTCTTCTAAAACTCCCAAAGACGTAATTTCTTTATGGTCTCCTGAACGGTAAAATAGTAAAATATCTCCCTTTTTAATATTTTTTACAGGCGTATGTGATAGATATGCTTTTTTAATAGAGTCTCCTTTGATATCAGGATCTCCAAAATATTCATCAAGAGTCATTGAAGTTCTTTTATTGTAATCTGTAAAAAGTTTTTCGTGGTATTCGGGTTTTATCGGGACTACTAGCTTTTTAACACGTGTTCCATCGTAATATAATGGATAATATTTTTTAAAAATATCATCGTAGTTACAAAACATTAACTGGCGGTTATCTGGCTTTAAATCTTTAAAAAATACATTTTCTCCATTATTATTCAATCCTATATTGAAAAAGCCATATTCTGTTATCAAATTTACCAAATGGTCGTAATTAGAATGAATAATATGATTTAAATATAATTCATCGATTGAATTATCGATACAATGATCTATTGCTTTTTTTAGCAGTACTTCGTCCAAATTGTAACCTTCATGATCGAATTTTAAAACATGTATTTTAAAACGCCTTTTTTTAGGAAGTGGGGGGTTTGTATCAATGATTTCATAATCGTCATTGGAGAATATTAAAATAGCACCAATTCTGCCTTCATTTTGATAACACCAACATTTCATTCCTTCTATTGCGTTTTTAGAATACCATTCGTTAAATTCGGGATAATCATTCCTTGATGAATCAAATATCGGATCATTTACATCAAGTTTGTATATGGGCAGTAGTTTGATTTGGGGTGGAACATTTCGTTTTTTAATCGAATAAAATTCCTTAAAGAATTCTACTGCTTCATTTAATGATAAAACTCGGTCTTTTATATTTAATTGGACTGATTTTTTATGAATATCCTTATCATCAGTTAAAAGATAGTTTACTGCACCATTATAAACGGAATATAAAATGTTATTGTCGATTTCGTCTTTTGAAGTATTAAATGCTCCAACAATTGAGTTAAACGTTAAATCTTGCATGGGTGAGGGAGCTTGTTCTAAAAGTGAGTATGAATCTAATTTTAAAAGAATTTTTTCGTTAATTTCGGTTTTAATTCCTTCAATAGATGAGGGGTGTATTAAAATAGTATCTTTTTTAGGAATTATATCAAATAATTCATTTAAAGTTTCTGGAATTTCAAAATTGTCCTTTTTATGGATAAATATGTTTGTATCTAAAAGTACTTTCAAATTATCCCCCGTATAACAAAATTATAGTATATTATGCCCCCAAAATATTAATTTTTTTCGATATGGAATGCTTAAAAAAATTAAAAATAAAAAAGAAAAATTAAAAATCTTTTGAATATTCTTTTAATGACTTATTTATTGTCCAGACCAGATCCCAAGCAGTAATTATTGATAGTAATATCATCAGTACTACAAAAATGGCTGCAAGATCTGTAACTTCGTAAGAAATATAGTTAGTCAGAAACGAAAGAATTTCTGGATTTAAACCGACAGAATATGCGAGTACTATCCAAAGAATTAGTAGAAGAATAATATTTAGTTCTTTTTTCATAAGAATCTACTCTTCTTCTGGTTCTTTTACATCAGCTTTTTCAAACTTTTTTGTAATTTCTGCGGCTTTTCTTTCAATATCTTCTGAAAAAATATTTCCTACGCGAATTATTACAAATATCGCCCAGATTATAAGCAGTACTAAAACGATTCCTGCAAGTGCTGCAAATATGCCTGCAAGAAGTGGCAGGAAGAACATATAAGCAATTATTGCAAGTAATACATATCCAAGTCCCCTAAATCCAGACCGGTAATGCTGCAATTTTTCTTCATTCAAATCATCTTTCATGAATTTAACTGCAACCATATCTGAAATACCATCAGTTAGCATTAATATATTTTTAAGTATTTTTAAAAGAACTATCACAAGCGCAATTATGATTACTCCCGAAATTATGGCTTTCATCCCCATTAATCCAAAGATAAACGGATTCCCTAAAAAATCACCAAGTGGTTGGAATACCAAAATTGCAAGAAGCCATATTACAAAGGCAACTATTAAATTTACAATTATTTTTGGAAAACTTTCATGTATTTTTCTTTGAGAATCTGCATAGATTCTATCTTTCTCCCACATATTTTTCACCCCGTGTTAAATTATCTTAACAGTAGTATAAGAAAGTAAATTTTAACATAAAAATTAATTAAAAAAATAAATTGTTACGTTTTATTTTTTTAAAATCGACCATATTTTAAAATTTAAAGTAAAAATTTTAGACGTTTACACATTTCAAAAGAGTAATAAAATTAGCTTTTAGCTTTACTATTTTTAACCTTATTCCTAACGTAACTTTTCAAATCATCTTTTGTTTTTAGTTCAGACTTTTTATTATGATAAAAAATTCTTAAATTATCAATATTTTCGGTTAAATCAACGTCATAACGCTCTTTCAACCTTTTCAATACATTATCCATACATCTATGATTTTTCGAAGTTAAACTTGCATATGCATGGCCCAGAAGTGTTTTGAATTCATCATCCGAACTAAAAGAATTATTTATCAGTTTTTTAATATTTTCCCTGATTTTTTGATATTTGTCCTTATCACTATCCACAATACCCCATTAGTTAGTTTTTTAAAGGTAAGTATGATTGTTAAAACTCAATTGTAAATAAGCAATAAATTTAGCTGGATTGTATATCTCAAAACATAAACTCCCATTAGCTTGCTAAAGGGCATTTTTGGTCAAAACATTTTTTATAAAAATTATGTTTTGTAAATAGTACAATATGTTACCTTTAAATGTTTAATTTACTACTATAAATGGTTATTTTGTGAATCGGGGCCCACAAACCAGTAAACATGTTTTAAAATTCAAAAAATAATATTTTAAAATTAACTTTTAAAAATGTCTTGAAATTAGTAATAAACATACCTGTGACTTTTGATTGTTAAATGTGGGTGCTTTTAGGGGAAATTGAGATACGTCAAAATAGATCATTAAGGTAATACCTGGTTTGCATACTACTGAAAAAAAAGCGCTTTAAATCAAAAACATAAGATTTAGCATTCTTTCAGCTTAGTTTGAAAATCTAAAAAAAAGTAAAACACTATTCAGGTGAGTTTATGAGCAAAGCGGATTTTAAAGGCGTTTAAATTAGTAATGGCGAAGTAACACGTGCCTAGTAGTTCGCCCTTTTTCAGTATTTTATCCACATACTAAATTGTCTTGCATAGGATTTAAACTAGTATTTTCGACAGGACGTGTAATATTAGAACATGACCAAAACAATAAAATTTCATTAGATTATTCAAAAAGACAGAATTTATGAAAGTTATAATTTGTAATACCGTAATAAGAAATTGACTAAAAGTTTTAAGGTTGTAAAAGATAAAAACGTTAATTTAAAGATAGTAAACCGCCCTAATTTTTTGAAAATCACGAAAAAAATCGATAGGAATATATTCAAAATAAATTCAATGTCGAAATTAGAATAAGTAAAAATATTCAAAAAAGAAAAATCAATCCTTTGTTTTTCTTTGTCTAATGGTCGATTGAATCTTTTCCATCCACTCAGGAATCCTCACATCAGCCGCAAGCGGGTGTTCTTTAAAATGCGGTTTGATATCAAGGACCGGGCTGCCGTCAATGGCATCAAGACCTGTGACTTGGAGAGTTGTGCCTTCCACCCCAATTAGACGAACAGTAGTGGTAAGAATTGGATTCGGACGGGCAGGACTGCAAGTTGAGAATAGTCCCACTAGGGGGTTTTCGGGATTACCCATTGGATGAACCATTTTTAGGGCACGGGCTTCGCGGGGAACATTATGGGCCCAGTAGATAATCGTGATATGAGAGTATTCATCGATTCCTTCAAGGTGGTCAGCGAGGTCCTCGTTAAGGACTACCTCGGAGACCGTTTCGTCATTCTTGCGAACTTTCTCGAGGGTCGGGGCGATATCTTCGCGCATTCTGAGGCCTGTTTCATTTGCAATAAGGAATGGCTGCTTGGTAGTGTTGCGGACCACCCCAATCGGGTGCAAAATAATATCTTCAAATTGTGTATCCATAATTAGCCTCCGTTTCTCATAAATTTTGGTAATAAAGATTTTATTTTTGTTTTGAGCAGGTATTTGCCGCCCATTCAACTTACAATATACGCGAAGAACTTATATATAATTTTTTATTTGTTTGGTATTTTTCAAACAAAAATATCGAATTTCAGTCTTTATTAGCAGATTTTTATTTGAAATCCAATGTTTTGCAAAATTTACTTTTTTAAACTACTTTTTAAAAATTCAAAAAGAATATTATATTTTTAAAAAATTTTTCAAAAAATTAGCATCTTAATATAAAAAAATAATATGGGAAAAATTTCCCTTCTGTTATTAAATGATTTATTCAAAAGCTACTCCGCCCTCATAAAGTGTATAACCGTTTAAAACGATGTTTTCAGTGTTTCCACTCAGTTTGGTAATGTAGCTGTCACCAGTAAGTGTCCACGTGCTTGTACTATCAATAGTTACTAAAAGTGCTGATGCCGTTGTTCCATCAGAGTTTATTGCACCAGTATATGACGATCCATCCGAAATACTTAAATCCATTTCAGAAATAGAATCAACCATAATGTCTCCTGAAACAGTCTCTTCATTAAAGTTGACTTCACAAGTACCTCCATTGGAACCTGCACTTCCCCAACCTCTTGAACCGTCATTACCTGCAATCAAAATAAGGTAAGTTCCGTCTGCAAGGGTCAAATCAACGTTGTTTAGTGTAAGAATACTGTCAGTATTTGTAATATAAAACATATCTCCATTATTCGAAACCAAAGATCCGCCGGTCATGGTAAATGAGCTTGTTCCCACATCTGCGTCACCAGACATGCTTTGGTACAGCATTACGTTATGAATGTTTTCTGAACATTCATTACCATATACTCCTTCCATATTACCCATTACTTCACAATTATTGATTGTAACAGAATTCAATCCTTCAACAACGACTGCCTCAGACGTTTCTGCAGTAAGTACTGCATTGCTTACCGTGATATCTGCAGTACTGTAAATTGCAGGTGCGCCTGAGCTTCCACTGGTTTTGTATGTACCGCCATCAACAACCATTGTTCCGCCACCACGATCACTCCTAATTGCAGCTTTCACAGTTGCAAAGACATTTAGATTGGTTGCGTACATTGTTCCGCCACCAGCAACCTCAATACCTCCAGCATTTCCGCCAGAAACGGTGATTTCAGTATCTTCGATGTAAATTGTTGCACCATCGTATGCAAAAACACCATTTGAACCTTCAGTTGTAGCTGTAACCAAACCTCCATTAATGTAAAGGACTGCATTATCTAATGCAAGAATTGCGGAATTTAAACCATAGAAACTTGATGCATCACTGCTTGATGCAGAACCGCCAGTTTTTTCCACAGTTACATCGTTAAGTGTTGCAGTAACTTCTCCTTCTGCCCTGATTGCATTTTCATCATCATTTGAAGATGCATACGTTCCGCCAGTTAGTTCTTCACCGTCAGTTAAAACGTATGCCCCAGTGCCGGTATCTACGCTAGCAGAACCACCTGCTCCTCCAGGAGGCATGCCCATTTCACCATCAGGCATTCCATTATAAGTGGAATCAATAGATGTTTGATCTTCTTGAGTATCGGTACATCCAGAAATACAGACCAATAATACAAGAAAAACCATTAAGGGATAAAATTTTCTATTTTTCATAAAATCCCCTCCTATTTTTTTATTATAATTAAATTAGTTTAGTGCCTACCAATTCTTATTTTTCTTATCTTTTATATACTAATACAAAATACCAACAGAACCCCAAAAGCAGATAAGATGATTAAATATCTGTTAATTAAGTTGATATTTTTTAAATTCTTAGAAATTATTTAAGTTCTATTTTCAAATTTTATTCAATTTTACTTAATAGATCTAAATTTAACTAGAAAATAATATATACCTTTTATATTCAATTTTAATTGTATTTTTACAAAAAAAAGTTAAATTAAAATAGATCGGGAGGTATTGAAAGACATATCTGGTTACATTGGGAAAATAATGATTAAAAAGATTATTTAACCAAATAAATAAAATAAAACTGTTTTCAACATTATTAATTATCAAAATAACATTTAAATTAAGTTTTCAGTCCAAATATCTATTTTAAATGTTATAACTTGGAAAACTTACCCAAAAGTACTGAATTTTCTAAATAACTTAATCCAACGTATAATTGGAGGATAAAATGCGGTTTAAAAATATATTTTTGATATTGCTGAGCTTAATGCTGTTATCATTATCAATTACAGCAGTTTCAGCAGAAGAAATTGAATATAAATTCATTTCAAACACAACAAGCGATGAAAGCGGTAATTTTGTATTTAACGACGTTCCAAACGGAAATTACACCCTTTCGGGAGTAATCTGGAGTACTGCAATGGGAGGAATGTGGCTTACAGACGTTGAAGAAATAGAAATCGAAAACGGAAGCCCTGTTGGAAACCTCTCAATGGCTATGAGATCAAACAGTAGTAACGATGCAGAAGCCATACTAAGGATGCTTAATAGAACAACGATCTCTGGAGCAACCGTAAGTAAAACGGGAAGTGCAAAAGTTGGAACAACACTTGTTCTTACTGATGAAAACGGAGATTTTGTAACTAACACAACAAGCGATGCTACAGGTAACTTTTCAATTGGAAATATCCAAAACGGAAATTACACCCTTTCGGGAGTAATCTGGAGTACTGCAATGGGAGGAATGTGGCTTACAGACGTTGAAGAAATAGAAATCGAAAACGGAAGCCCTGTTGGAAACCTCTCAATGGCTATGAGAT
>NZ_JACDUL010000004.1:234699-285801 GCF_013760955.1 Methanococcus maripaludis
CAGAAGCCATACTAAGGATGCTTAATAGAACAACGATCTCTGGAGCAACCGTAAGTAAAACGGGAAGTGCAAAAGTTGGAACAACACTTGTTCTTACGAAAAAGATGGTATCTTATGTTCCAGGTGAAGTTTCAAAATTAAATGTAGCAATTGTAACTGGATACAGCAATTATGAAAAACAGCTCTCAACATCAACGAATAGGATAAATTCCAATTCTGATCTAAATATCGTAGCTTCGTACTATACGACTTTAACGTTATCTGAGGACATTGATCTCAGTCAGATGGATATTATCTATATAGTAATGCTTACGCAGAGCGCAGAAACAGTTGAAAATACTGTACAATCTGCAATTGATAATGGAGCAGTAGTAATCGGTTCCAACACATATCTACCGGAAAGTAATTATTCAATTCCAGAAGAACATACGGATGTCGAAGCGTTTAAAAAATATCTTTCAGAATACTGGTCTGGAGGAGCTTCAGATGACGAAAATTTCGATAATTTAATTTTCTACCTGGCAAGCGAATATTACAACCGTACAGACCTTACGGTAAAAGAGCCTTCTGGTCTTCAACGGGCAATATACCATCCAAACATGACTACAACACCTACTGAATTTTTCACTGGCGATGCTGGGGAATATTTTGCATGGTATTCGAATAGAACTGAAGGTCATGCATTTGACGAAGATGCACCTACTGTGGGAATCGTATTTTATACATCCTACTATCCAAACGAAATGGATCCGATCGACAAATTAATAGCAGGATTTGAATTGAGGGGCGTAAATGTTATTGCATGTTATGGTGATGCAGATAACCAGTTAGATTATTACTTAAATTATAATAATGAAACGAAAGTAGATGCAGTAATTTCATTCCTCTATCGTGGAACGTACTTTGATTTAGAAGAACTCGGAGTACCTGTTATAGATGGAGTTTTAAATGGTTACATGAACACAAGCGAATGGATAGAAACGAGCAATCCACTACCTGTTACAAACATGCTTAGAATTTACAGACCCGAATCAGAGGGTCTTATTGACCCTATCATGATAGCTGCTACGGAGGAGGTCCTTGAAGATAATACCACCATATCAAAATATATTGGCCATGATACCCAGATAGAGTGGCTTATTAACAGGACAATCGCACAGTGCAACCTTGGAATCGAGTCTGAAAGTGAAAAAAAGGTTGCGATAATTTACTATAACCACGAAGGTGGGAAAAATAACATCGGAGCATCATATCTTGAAGTTGCACCAAGTATTGTAAACCTCTTGAATTCAATGGAATTGGACGGTTATGATATTAATGAATCTATGATCCCAAATAAAACAGAATTAGTAGATTTAATGCTCCTTCAGGGTAGAAATATAGGTAGCTGGGCTCCAGGGGAACTTGAAAGCCTTGTCGAAACAGGCGAAGTTGAACTTATCCCGGAAGAAACGTATATTTCATGGTTTAACGAGTTACCTGAAAAAAGAAGAAATGAAGTAGTAGAAACTTGGGGCGAAGCTCCGGGAGATTTAATGGTTTATGAAGATAATAACGGGTCAAAATATATCGTTATCCCTAAAATAAGCATGAGCGACAACGTAATTGTTTTACCACAACCTTCACGTGGTTGGATGGACAGTTACGATACGTTATACCACGATACAGAGTTACCACCAAATCACCAGTACATTGCATTTTATTTATGGCTCCAAAAAGAGTTTGATGCAGATGTTATGGTTAATATGGGAAGACATGGAACCGTAGAGTGGCTTCCTGGAAAAGAATTCTGCCTTTTAAGTGACGAATGGCCTGCTTTAATGGTTGGAGATATCCCTGTAGTTTATCCATATGTAATGGATGGAACAGGAGAAGGTATGCAAGCAAAAAGAAGAGGCAATGCAATTATAATTGACCACTTAATTCCCCCAGTAATTTCTGCGGGTCTTTATGGCAATTACAGTTTATTAAACAGTGAAATAGCTTCTTACTCGACATCAGTTACTGAATCAGAATCACTCAAGCAGGCCCAATTTGAAGAGATTTTAAACCTTACAATTGAATTAGGTCTTGAAAGTAGAGTAAATATGAGTCTTGCAGAAAATGAAAGTACAGTCGATGAATTTTTAGATGAATTAGATGAAGTTTTGAGGGAGTTGAGGACTCTTTCTATGCCTTACGGATTACACGTTCTTGGTGAAGCACCTGCAGGTGATGAACTTGTAGGTATGGTAAATTCAATGCTTGGTAGCAGTTATTCTGAAAAAGTAGCAATATATAATAGTTCAGACTCTGCAGCCACTGATTTGTTAACAAAAGTACTTTTAGAAAATATTTCAATAGATGATGCACAAATGCAAGTTTTAGGTAATACTTCAGAAGATATTGAATGTGATTTACAACTTGCCATTAACTATTCAGCACTGCTTTTAGAAGCAGACAATGAAATCGAACAGGTCTTAAAAGCAATGAATGGGGAATATATCGAGCCAGGTCTTGGTGGAGATCCAATCTTAAGGCCAGAAACGCTTCCATCAGGTAGTAATTTCTACGCATTTGATGAACAGCTTATTCCAACAAAACAAGCATGGGAAGAAGGTAAAGCGCTCGTAGATGAATGGCTCAGTGAATATTACGAAGAAAATGGAGAATATCCAACTAAAGTAGCATATATATTATGGGCTGGAGAATCCACACGTCACCAGGGTATAATGGAAGCGCAGATTCTTTACATGCTTGGTGTACAGCCAGTATGGAATGAAAATAACGGAAAAGTTACGGACGTTGAAATAATAAACAGTTCTGAACTTAATCGACCTCGTATCGATGTTGTCGTGCAAATATCTGGTCTTTACAGAGATTCATTCCCGATGAAAGTTCAATTGATAGATAAAGCAGTTAGACTCGCATACGAAGAAGACGAGCCTAACAATTACGTCAGAATAAATACCAATGAATTACAGAAGGCATTAAATGAAACCATACAAAATGAAACTCTTTCATTGGATATTGCACAGTTTAGAATATTTGGGCCGGCTGACGGAAATTACGGAACCGGTATGGCAAATGCAGTATCTTCAAGTGAAACATGGAATGATACAGATGCATTAGCAGAACTATACATAAGCAGAATGAGCTACATTTACGGCCAAAATATATGGGGTCAGACAATTTCTGAATATATCGAACTACAAACCGGTCAAAATGTAGAAATTGATAATGAAATCATATTTGAAAATAACATAAATGATGTAAGCGACATTTTCCACAGTAGAAGCTCAAATACTTACGGAGCGATAGATACAAACGATTTCTACCAGTATGTTGGAGGATTAATCAATGCAATAACATACGAATCAGGAGAATCTCCAGATGCTTATGTGGTAAATCTCCAGAATGCTGATGACCAAAAAGTAGTGTCATTGCAAACATATATTGAAAATGAACTCTATTCAAGATACTATAATCCTACATGGATAACCGGAATGCAGGAAAGTGGTTTTGAAGGAGCTACAGAAATGGAGAAATTCGTTGAAAATCTTTGGGGATGGGAAGCCCTCACTTCCGATATCATAACCGATGAAATGTGGAATAAAGTATACGATACATATGTGGCAAATTCAGAACTTAGTGGTTGGTTAAATGAGAACAATCCTTATGCATACCAATCAATGACAGCACGAATGATGGAAACATCACGTAAAGGATACTGGGATGCATCCGGTGAAACCCTAGAATTCCTTGCAAACGAATTCATCCAGTCAGTAATTGAATATGGCGTTACATGCTGTCACCACACCTGTGGAAACATCGAACTTAACGAATGGTCACTGGATCATTCATCACTGGATAAGGAAACATTAGAAGAATATGTAAAAATATTCGAAGAAGCTACACAAAAAGACTTGGATATTTCGGAAGATAGTACGGAAGTTCCTGAACAAAATGACGAAAGTTCAAGTTCTGAGCCAGATACATATTCAAAAGTGTATTCTGGAAATGAATCCGTAATCGAAGCAGTAAATGCAACAAATGATACAATAATCACAAACACTACTACGACTGAAGATGCAGCACTAAGTGCTGGTTCTGATGGAGGAAAAAGTAGTTCTGGAAGTTCAAGTTCAACTTCAAGTTCTGAATCCTCTTCGTCTTCAACGTCAAAAACTCAGAAAGCATACGAAGTTACAGTAGCAAATGAACCTGAACAGTCCGAAACTTCTGGAACAACAGTTATTGCAATTATTGGTGCAGTTGGAATGACGGGACTCGTTGGTGTTGGATACTTTAAACAGAACCCAGAAGTCTTTACAAATATTATAAATGCACTGAAACTTCTGAGAAGAAAATAAATATTTTCTTTTTTACATTTTTAACTGATTAAATAGAATTGAACTATTTTTAAATTTCAAAATTTCAATTTTTTTCGAAAATTCAATGCTTTAACCCTGATTAATCGTATAAAAAAGGTTTTGGGCCAGTTATCGCCCATATGACGTTATGAACAAGTTTTAGTTACATAATATACTAAAATCTATTAGAATAAATAAAAAAGGAATAGATAGGTTAAATCGCCTGAAAAAAGTTTCAAGAAAAATTTCAACATTAATTAAAAAATAACCCTATTTCAAAAGTTGGGGACGTAAATCTCTCCAAATATTAAATTGTATCGAAAATATTTAATTTCCCCAAATTAAATATATCCCCCTATAATATCCAACATTAAATCCTTCAAACAATGCCTATCTTAATAATTTGTTCAGGATCATGGAGAGAAACGTCCCCATAATATGTAGTATTGGTTGATACAATTGTCTTTCCCATTAGGATTTTAAATATAGGATGATCTGAAATCATAATACGTAATGAATGTGTAAAATAATTAATAACCCAGATATCGGACTAACCATTAATTTTTCAAGTTATATTTAAAAAGAGAAAATTATTTCAAAATTATTCATCAATCATGCATTTTGCATCAGTATACCATTTTGGAATTGTAGTATTGAAATAATCGTAATCAATAAGCGCTTTTGCAGCCTGTTCTGTCATGATATTAACTTGTTCTTCGCCAAATGGAATTGCCCAAGGTAGTGAAGAGATTGTATTAACGGATATGTAGAGGGCGAGTAACTGGAAAAACTTTTCAGGAATATTTCCATTAAAGTAACCATCTATTTTACCAACTGCAAATGCCTTACTTACTTCTACATCCCATATAATTCGGTTAAATTCTTCATATGGATCTCCAAAATCATAACGATTAAAGTCAATAATTGCAACATCGTCGTTATTTGTTAAAATCATATTTCCAATATGGTAATCCCCATGTTGCAGTGTTGATCTAATATCCTTTAATAAATGCCTATTGCGATTTATATATTCAATAAATACCTCCCCATTTTCATATTTTAATGGGCATTCTAAATATGCTTTAATTTTCATGCCTATCTTTTTATTAAATCTTTTTTCCCATGAATCCAGGTTTGAAGAGATATTTAACGAATGGATTTTTTTAAGTATTTTTCCAGATTTTATTCCAAGGTTGTACTGTTCCATTGCATTCTTTTTTAGAATGGCTGTTTCTAAGTCTTCGCCTTCAACCCAAGTAAGCAGCATGTATATCCCAGATTCACAAATTCCAAAATCAACTGGTTTTGACATTTCAAAGTCCATTTTGCTAAGTTCAAGTAGTATATCGTATTCTTTCTGTTTTCTTTCGTAGAATTTAATATCTGATATTCTAAGCAGGAGATGTTCTTTATTCTTCGTGATAATGTGGTATTTTTTATCTTCCGACCACCCCTTATTTACTTCTTCAATGATATCCCATGATTCGCTTCCATTAATCCCTTTAAACATATATTAACCCCATTTTAAGCTAGACGATTAAATCACATTTAAAATTAAGATAGTATTGTTGGCTATCGGATAAAAAATTTAAAAACTTTACCCCAAATTTACTCACAAAAACACTTTTTCTTTTTTAATTTTTAAAACAGAAAATCTTTTTCAGAAATTTAAACTAAATCATTTTAAAATTCCAAAAAATATTATTTTTTATTTAAATTAATTTTTTCAATCAATATTATTCCGAAATTGAAATATAGTTTTTTTAACATATTTTTATTAGAATCGGTTAGGGGGCGGTATTTTTGAGCGTTTACGATTTTGATATAAACCTTCAAAAAGTATTTTACAATTATTTTAAGGAATTTAAAAGCACCAATTGGAAAAACTGGTTAGATATATCCTCAATTGAAGAATACGAAGAAGCAATTTTTAAAAATTCGGGGCTTTCAAGAGATATCTTGGATGAAATTTATTTAAAAAAAACTGATCCAAAGGAGTTTTCACTAAATCCACAAGTTTTTTTAAAGGATAGTCTTGAAAAAGATGATATAATTGATTTATTTTCAAAGGACACTGCAATAATAACTCACACTTCTGGAACTTCTGGCGGAGATATTACAAAATTGAAGTGGTTTTTGATTTCTGATGATTTTTTAAAAAGAGTCTGGATTCCCGGAATGCAAGCAATATTTGAGTCGAGCGGTTTATCAAAAAATAAATCAGCGGTAATTTTTGTTCCAAGCAGGATCAAAGTTGACGGGCTTTCAAAAATCGATGATTTAAATCTTGTTCGCCTTTACACATCAGAATTTTCCCAAAGGGTAGTTTTATCACACATTAAACCTTCTTCATACTTAATTGATGAATACAAAAATGCGCTTAATATACTTACAATTTCAAAAATACTAACTCTTGATGATATTTCAGTAATTTCTGCGCCCGCTGCAACGATTATCAAATGGGCAGACATTGATAAATTAAAAGCAGGACTTGAAAAATCAATAAATTCTATTGACTGGGATTTGGTAAAAGATGAATATTTGGAAGCTTTCGAATTAAAAAAATTGTATGAAAAAATTGGGCTTGATAATTTTGCAACAGAAATTCAAAACAGGCTTTCAGAGGCACTTAAAGATTCTACGCTTATATTTAGCATAACGTCCCTCTCAAAAGACGAATGGATGAAAATTAGGAAATTTATGGGCTGGAATATTGGTGAAGAAAAGTTTACAAATCTTTATGTTGGGAGCGAAATCGGCCCATTTGCAGGCGGGATAAATAAAGAAGATAATTATCGAATGTATGTATTTCCTCTAACTTATCCTGTGATTGAAAGAAAAGGAAAAAAAGAATTTATTTCTAAAACTAAAGATAAATATGGAGTTTTACTTGTTTCGAGACCGGGATCAGATCCTTTAATAAATATTGATACTGGCGATGTAGTTACGATATTAAATCAGGATGGAATTCCAAAAATCTCAGGTGAAATTTTAAGATCTGGATTTAAATTAAAATTAGAAATGAAACTCGAAGGTTTTCCTGAAAACACCGAATTTTTTGCTGGAGATTACTTTGATATTGGTGGAATTGAAGTATTCAATCCTCGAAAGATGGTTTCTTGTATGGGACAAAGATTTGGATTGGAAAAAGATAATCCTGTGCTTTTGGTGTCCGGAGAATCTTACAAAATGGTTTTACCGCTTGAAAATAATAAAAATGTTCTCATTGATAAAATAAAAGATGAAATGCCAAACTGTTCTATTGGGCAGGATATTGAAGAAGCTTTGAAAAATGATAAAATTTCGCTTGAAATGGGAAATACAAATGTTAAAACTTCAATTGATCACGCAGAACTATTAGAAAAGGTTAAAAAGGGCGACCTTCCAAAAGGGGTTCTCAAAAAATGGCCGTTTTACATTTTAAACGTGCCTGAAAATTCAGAAATTTAAATAAATCATTTTTGTTTTAAATTTTAAACATGGAAAAGTATTTATAGAATAATCGCCCTTATTAAGTTGTTCGTGCGGAGATGGCCCAGCCTGGTACGGCGCGGGACTGCTAATCCCGTTACGCTCTGCGTAACCCGAGTTCAAATCTCGGTCTCCGCGTTTAACTTTTTTCTGAAAATATTAACTGATTTTGATTACATTTTACGCGTATTTTTTCGGTTTAACGACGGGACTAAAACCCGTATTTTTAACAGGACTCTGTCTTTACAAAATACGGGTTTAGTTTTTGGAAAAATCAAAGACATTTTTCTAAAGATTGACATTTCTAAATACAAGTTTTTAAAACTCGTGAGGTTTTCAAACACCTTCGACAATGATCCTGTAAAAAACATTATACTTTTTTGAGTAGTGAACATCGTTTCCAGACTTCAATTCATTTATGACATCTGACTCATTGATGATCCTGCCTGTTAATGATTGATTTAAATAAATTTTTTCAGAATTTAATACTTCATTTGTAGAACCTGTTAAATCTCCAATTGAGATTTTTTGAAACCTGTTAATTAAAATTTCATCATCTTCAGTACTTTCAATTTCGTCTGGTTTCTTTTCGATATTATCAGAACAAAATATTGTTCTAATCTGTCTTAATTCAGTCATTGCTTCAATTCCGCTTGCAATTCTTGCAGTTAAAACCATTTCGTATTTTTCTATTAAGTTTTTCTGTTTTTCGAGCGAATTGACGATTTTTTCTTCTAAGTCCTGCATGGTGGTTCACCTTGATAATAATTTAACTCGTGTTACTTTTTACAAACTAAAATATAATTATATTATTATTTAAAGTTATGTAAAAAATACAATCGTATTATATTTTACAATCGTATGTTAATATAATTCAAACCCAAAAATAGTAATTAAAAAAGAATGTGGGTTTAATCATGGTTTTAAAATTACTTTCAAAGAAACATGTGGAGAATATTTTAAAACTCTTAAACGAGAGTGGGGAATTGTACGTTCAGCAGATAAACGACGAAGTTAAAATTAATAAAAGTAATTTAAGCCAGCTTTTACAAGAATTGCAGGATAATGATTTTGTTTCAAAAAGAATTGATGAGGATACGGCTAAGAATTTGCCGAAAAGTTATTTTAAATTGACGGAAAAAGGTAAAAGAGCTTTAAAAATTTATGAAATGGCTGAAGAATTATAATTTGAGGGTGGGGAAATGGAAGATGTACCTGAAGAAGATAGAATTTATGCTTTTTTAAAATTTAGTGAGAAACCGTATATTGAAGAACTTTATAATGATGGAAAAATGCATTTCAGCCTTTTAAGTTCTTTTAATACAAAAGAAATGGGAACTCTTCAAGGAGATCCAAATGAATCTCTTTCCGAAATATATCCTGCGAAGGGTGATTTTAAAGTAATTATTGGAGGAGTGGACATATCTTCAAGTATAGTGGGAAGTCCGATCATTAGTGGCTACGACGATTCTGAAAATAATTTTATATGGTGTTCTTATGGAATTTTTGAAAAACAGTATGGATCATTAAAAAATAACGAAAAATTAGATTTTTCAAAAATGAAAGAACTCGGAAATTATTGTATTATTGTTTTAAACTTTAAAGAATTTAATAAACGATTAGAGGATGCATTCTATTTGGAATTTTCTAAAAATATATTGAAAAACTGGATAAATAAAACTTTTATTACGGGGGGTGCTGTAGAATACGTTCCTAACGACTATACCGGATATTTTGGCCCATTTAAAAAATATTTGGACTACGAAATTCAAAATGAATATCGTTATGTGTTAAATAGGATTATAGGCGTTCCAAATTGCGTGGAATGTACTAATGATAAAAAACTAGTGCAGATAGATGATGAAATATATTTAGCAATTAATCGAGATTTTTATGATATGTATTTAGGAAATCTTTCAGATATTTCGGTTATAGTGCCAGTGGATGAAGTGAATGATGCATTAATAATGTATTTTTCTGAAGGAAAAAGTATTTCAGAAATTCAAAAGAAATATCCAATTTAAAATAAAAAATAATCTTTTTTTAAAATTTTAAAGAAAAAAGGGCCATTTATGAAATGGTTGGGGAATTGATTTAATTTAATTAAACCCCAATTTCAAATTCTAATCTAATTTTATCATGAAATATTTTGAGAATTTCTTCTTTTTCAAAACCGATTTCTTCCATTATACAAAGTTCTAACAGTATTTCTAATTTTTTAGTTGCATGGTATATTTCAGAATGGTTTTCAGCCCGCAATGCTGCTTCATGTGATAATCCATTTCTATTATGTGCTACAAATTCAGAAAAATCATGTATTGTATTGTTTCCCCATTGCGGCAAATATTCTTTTAACAATTCTCTTAAACGGTCTGCCAAACTGGGTTCATTACCTCTAAGCTTACCATCTAACCAGCGTTTATATCTGCTATCTTTCATGCTAAATACATCTTTGATTTCTTCTACTCTTGTATTATATTCATCAATTGGTAATCTTTCGTTAATTCTAGTCTGACGATGATATGATTCAAGAGCATAACATAAACTAATGAAATTGTATGCTAAAGGCATGTTAAACTTTTTAGTTGAGAAATATAAGTTAAAAATAGGTTTTAATCGTTTTTCTATTTCAAACCATTTCGTAAATATTGATTCCATATTTTCATGGGAATTATTGAATAACATGTTATCGGAGTTTATTATCTTTTTAGGTGGTTTTTCGTGTAATTCTTCAAGATATATGTCAATATGGGCATCTTTTTCACCTTTTGGAATACTACCTATGATTTCATGAGGATAAACACGACTACCTATCGAAAAAGATAAAAATTTTTCAAAAGACTTAATAATGTCTAAATATTTTGAAAAATTTACAAGATCCCCATTTTCATGTTCAATAATTAATTTAAAATCTATATCTATTGAAAAAGAACAATTTTGAACAAATGATCCATCAAAATGCATGCCAATATAAAATTTAAAATCTTCAAACGTTCCTAAATATAATGGATCAGGTACCTCGCAACTTGCACCATACGTATTTTCAGCACGTATATACTCCAAGTACCCCACAATACAGGACCATTCCCGTAAATTGTAAAATTTTACCATGACTTTTTTAAAATTAAGTTCTTCGCGGTTAGGAAAATACTTCCCATAGTAAACTTTTGTTACATTAAATTTAGCTGTGTTATATCCTAAACCTCTATATTTTAGATTAAGGGGATAGCCTTCCACGGTTAAATATTTACCATCTTCAGTATGCCCTTTTATTAAAATAGGATCTATGATCTGTCCTGGTTGCATTATATTGCTAAAATTCCCCTCAACTTCTATTAAATCCAGAATTTTTTCTGATGAAGTATAGTTTAAAGTCCCATAAACTTCTTTTTTATCACCAGGAATAATCCATTTGCCCCTACATGTTAGTTCTTTCATAAACTCCCCTCGATAAATATAATTAAATTTAATTTAAGGCGGCTAAAATATAAAATTTCCGAAAGGGTTTTTTGTTGAAAATGTGAAAATAATTTTAAAATCTGAACTTTAATTATAAAATATCTTAGTTTTTAAGTCTGGTTGTGAATTTAAACGTCAATAACCGAACAATTCCAAAAAATATAAATACGAACTCTGCAAAGTCTATTAAGTCCTGTTTTTACATATATTGGATTTGTGTGGAAATTAAAGCTGAAAACATTTTAAAATCTATATTCAACCCCCCCTTTAAGCAGGACATGCTTTTTCAGCTTTTTATATTGCTATGTTTAAAAATTGTATTGGCGAGAAATTCGTCAATACCCCCTCATAATGCCTGAACGTAATGTGCCACGTTTGAAGACAAATATTTAGTTTTCTAAAAATTTCTTTTTTTCCATTTTTAACCCGATATATTGGTTTTGGTTACTCTAAATGTTTAAATAAAGTTAATTTCAAAAATTATATTTACCCAAGGTGGGAAAATCTTGGGAAATGGGGAGTTTCTTAGGTCGTAAAAACGGTTTCATACACCACTGAACAGTTCAATTTTTCGGGGGATTGTTGAATTGTTCTATATCCTTAACTTTTTTTAGATTTTTTTTCCAATTTATACGATTAAACGCATTATTGCGGTAAAATAGATTTTAAAAATAAAATTTGTTTATATTTTAATTTAAAAATGATAAAAAAATATCGTATAGTTTTGAAAAAACCCATGCAAATGGTTCCATAGGGGTTCCCACTAATAACGGAAGCATAGCTGATGAAATAGCACCAAGTATGACGATACAAAATATCAATACAATAACAAATTGAATTAGAGTTGTAAATGAAGTTTGGGATTCCATGCGACCACCTTCCCATGTATGTGTAATCTTTATTATTTTTTAATTTTAAGTAGTTTTTCCAATTTTATAACATACCATTTTCTAAATTTGTATGGCGTTTTTTGAAATTTGATGTCGTAACTATTAATCATTAAAACTGCTGTTGCGAACAAAAATATGCAGTAAATCCCTAAAATAGAATTAATTAATTCAGCAGGAATTTTGTCAAAATATTTCACTAAAACACCGAATAGTACCATAAGTACGCCAATACAGCCACTAAAGGCATAGTTTAGATATTCTACAAAAAGATTGTACTGTCCAACATAATTGAAATCAAAATTACTATAATTTTTTGTTTTAATTTTATCAATACATCTATTAAAATTACGCAATGTACACATTATCAGCCTTAAAAGCAAGATATTTAGGACCCAAAGGATAGTTAAAATAATGATTGCTACGTAAAAATATGACCATGTATCTGGATTAGTGCCCAAATAATAAAAATAAATTGTAATGGTACCCGTGTATATGAAAATCATGTATTTAAACTGATTTTCTATCTTTTTTTCAAAATATGTATATAAACCAAATAAACTTTCTCCTTTATTCAAAATTTCCCCTAAACCTACTTTCTTAAGATATTAAGCAGTGTTGAAATCATTCCCAAAATGATCGCCAGATATATGAGCGATGTAATTAATTGAACGAAACTATCGGTACTCATTACGTACATTCCTTCACCATGAGATTAAATGTTATATTAACTTAGACATAACAAAAATATAAAATTTCCTAAATTGATTTTTAAATAAAATCATACTTTAATCAAAACCCAGTAATAAATCATGTAACCAGACTTTCAAAAAACTGTAAAATTTACGTTAAATAACGAATAAATACAAATGTCATTACGACAGTGAAATTTCAAAAAATCTGAAAAAAAGTGGGGCTTATATGTACGGCATTAAGCTATATATCTAGCCTACATTCTTGTTTTTTGTAATTTTTTTAAAAAAATCACTAAAATATATTTAGTTCACTCTCTCTTACTTCAAAATTTGGTTACAAATTACACATTTAAAAAGGGGGAATTTAAGAGCGATAAAAGTAAAAATAGTTCCTTAAATTCCTTTAAATTTGTAACTTCTAAAAAGTTACAAGGTTACAAATTTTTGACCCTATAATAATACTAAGTATTACAAAATGTAAAAACATATACAAAAACTTTGAAAAAATAGAATTGATTTCTAAAAAAGAAATGTAACTTTGTAACTTTTAGTAATAGTTACAAAGTTACAGGGTTTATAGGGTTTATTTTGTAATTCAGGGATAATTAGCAATGTAACTTTGTAACCATGAAAAACACAATATTTTGCCTAATCAAATATTTTTTAAAAAATAAAAAAAAGATCCAGAAAAAAATCCCCTGGGAAAGTATTGAAAAATTGGTTACAAAATTAAAAAATATTTCAAAAAAGTTATTCCAGTTTTTCCTGGATTGGATATTCTATGAATTTATACATGTATTCTTTTGGTTTCACAACAATGTTTCCAACCATGTTTTCAAGTAACTCAATAGATTTTTCTGCAGGAATTCCATGAGTTAATTCTAATCTTAATGTAATATCTGATTCATGAGCTGCATCTTTTTCTTCAAGACATTCTTTCAATGTATCAACAATTAATTCCCCGATTCTTTGATCATCAGGATGTTCACTAAATTCTTCAGTTATTGGAATCCAAACAGCTTTTTGAGGTTTGTTGATTCCTGAAAATCTGGTTGTTTTTAATTCAAATCCATGTGCACCAAATTCTGCAAGGGTTTTTACTTTTATTTCATTCATTTCAATAAAATTCAATCCTTTTGCAGTTATTGCAACATAATGATTTTCAAGCCTGTCTTTTTTAATATATATCCCGTATTTTTCAAGCTGTTTTACTCCAAGAATATAATCTGCCCCTTCAGGTTCTGCAATGTAATCTAAAATGTTATGTTTTACACCAGATTCAACCCATTCTGATAATTTTAAAACTTCTTTGATTATTGTTTTCTTGATCATATCTTTTGACGTGTAAATATTGTTATTTCCGTAAACTACCTTTTTAGATGGTTCATATTCAAGTTCAAACTCTTTAAAAATAAATTTTGCAATCTCTCTTCCAATCATTATTACATTATCGTTTGCATTTTCCCTTGATGGATCAAAGTTTAAGGTGTTGACGTGTTCTTTTATTTTTTCAATATTTCTGTAAATATAAGCTCCTAATTTTGGCATTTCATCTAATAATTCATTTCCAATCTCTTCATTATTGATTAATTCATAATCATATGCACTTAACACAATAAATCTGTCAACCAATGCAGGATCAAATTCTTTAAAATGATTTGTAGACATTATAAACGGCCTTCTTAAAAGAAACGTGTAATCGTCTTTTTCCATGTCTTTATTTCCCCTTGTAATCACGGCTTCTTTCCCAGTTCCCATCTGTTTTAACATATCAACGAGTCTTTCTGGAAATTCTTTTAATTCATCAAACCACATTGGAAGATTAACATACTGTTCTTTTGCTATTTTTGAAATGCTACCTTTTAAATCATCATTTGAATACGTGTTTGTAGTATTTAGAAGTAATCTGTTGAATACGATGTTCATTCTCGCAGTTTTTCCAATTCCTTGCTTTCCAATGATTAAAAGATATGAAAATTTGTCAAGTCTTTTGGTATTCAAGAGATCATATCTAAAGAGTGATGCAAGTGAATATTCAAAAATTATTTTTGTAAAATCTTCTTTTCCAAGATAGTTCTTTAACTGCTCCAATATTGATCTAATTTCTTCTTTTTTGTATTTCATTGAAAGCATTTTTTTAAAATCTTTTGCCCTTAAACTTTCTCTTTGTGATTCCCAACCGTTTAATATTATTTTATCAGTTCCATAGTATCCAAAGGCAATTGTACGTTTAATAACCTTGTTTTTATCGTCATATCTCTTTAAAATGTAGTCAAATATTTCGCTGTATTCTTCCAGGTATTTTATGTAATTGAAATTTCCTGAAGGTTTGACTGCACCAATAAAATCATCAAAATAATTTATTTCATCTGTAAGATCCACTTCTTTATCTTTTATCAATAGTTTTTTCTGTGTTTCAAATTCTCTTCCATTAAAATATGTTACATTCTCAATTTTTGGCCTAGTGTATGCTGCAATAGGTTTTAAATCTTTTACAAATCCTGCTTCATCTTCTATTTTATAATTTATCGCATGGAGGTTTTTTATATCGCTAAATACTAAATTCCCGTCTTTACATAATTCTCTAAATATGGATTTTTCACTTATTTCAACACGTCCTGAAAGGCCCTTGAATTCAACTTTCACGCCCGGTATTTTTAGGGCCCTGTAAATTTTATCATATATTGTTGTAAGATCACTTCCTTCAGGGTAAAGTTCCAGGATCTCATCATTATCAAGTTCATATTTTTGTGAAAATTCATCTAAATCAAAGACAAATATATTGTTTTCAACCTGTTTTTCAGCAGCATACTTTTCGGAAAACTCCCATACTTTTTCTAAAAGTTCAATTCGTTTTGCCCTTCTTTCTTCCAGTTCCTGTTTTGCCTGAATTACTATCTCTTTTTTCTGAATTTCGCTTAAATCTCCCATTCCCCCACCCTATAAAATCTTTTTAATTTGTTTTAACATGTTTTCCTGTCTTTCCTTGGAGTGGGAATAGTATAGCGTAGTTTCTAAGGATTTATGTCCTAAATATTCTTTTACAATGTCAATTGGCATACCTTTATCCAGGAGATCAACTGCTCGACCATGTCTTAAAGAATGGATTACTACTCTTTTATTTTCTGGAATTCTCCCCTGGCTTTTTAGTTCTTTTACCGCATTTCTGAAAACATCGCTTACCCTGTTTCTCTGTAACGGCTCACCTTTATATGTTTGAAAAATCTTATCTTTAGGTTCTTTCCTTAGATTTGCTTTTAAACAGTAATTAACAAGTGTTAGTGTGTCATTTGAGCATGTAACAATCCTTTCTTCTTTTCCTTT
The DNA here is from genome assembly GCF_013760955.1 of Methanococcus maripaludis. Classification (NCBI taxonomy): domain Archaea; kingdom Methanobacteriati; phylum Methanobacteriota; class Methanococci; order Methanococcales; family Methanococcaceae; genus Methanococcus; species Methanococcus maripaludis. Next base: position 250,888 of record NZ_JACDUL010000004.1, read on the forward strand.
GGTATTTCTTAACCTAAATTCTCCTTTTTCTAAATCAGAATCACCATATTCCAGTTTCAAAGCTTCTGAGATTCTCGCTCCGGTATCCCATAAAAACCGGATAATCATTGCATCTCTGATTTTTGTGGTGCTTCTTGTTTCCAGGATTTCAGTTAAAATCATGTTTAAAATTTCAGTGGATAATGAATCGTAGTGTTTTATTTCAAAGCTTGTGAATCTTTTTCTCTCTTCACTTTCATCTTTGAAGTCTTTGAAGTTTTCAAGTCTCATAAGCTTGTAAAACACTTTTAAATTATTGTAATACTTGTTTTGGGTATTTCTCGAAAGTTTCCTTTCTTTTTCAAGATAATTAAAGAATTTAATGAACTCTGCGTTTGTCATTTCTTCAGGATTTTTTTCAAGTCTGTTGAAAATGAAATTCAAAAACACTTTTAACCGGTTTACATCGCCCTGAATCGTAGTTTTTTTAATTCCATCAAATTCCCTTTCTGCAATGAACTTGTCAACCCATTTTTTAGATTTTGAAGTTTCTTTTATCTCTTCTTTTTTTGGTGTGAATAGTATCATATTTTTTAGATTTTGCATAATAAATCCCCGTTAGCTAATTTAAGAGTGTAGTGTTAATAATTTAGTAAGATAGCGACTGTCCCCCGTCACTATCTTCTAATACGATTAGTTTTAAATTACAAAAATTACAGATGATTTCATATTTTGCCCCGTAAGGCCACTTTTCAATTTCAGATCCTTCATGTTCTATTGGATTTCCACATTCTGGACACTTGATCATGTTACCACTTTTTATCCAATTAAACCTGCTTTTTCAAGCATTTTCCAAGCTGTATCCAATGCTTCAAGCATTTTGTGTAGTTTTATAGTATCTTCATCAAGTGAAGCATAAGCAACAATTACGGCATCTCTTATCCCTACTTCATAAATTTCTTCTGTAATGCCGTTATCTATCGTTATAAGGCCGTTATCATCTTTAACATAAAATCCGGCACCTTCTAAATGCTTGATAATGGATTTTTTCAATTCTTCAGGCATTTCTCCACCATTACAAAATTTTAAAACATCTTTCTTCTGGTTCGTAAATTTCCCCTTCTTCCAGTAATGATCTTAAAATCAAATCAAGGGTTACTTTATTTGTAATTTTTAATTCTGTGGCTATTTCTTCATAATTTGTTTCTTTGTCATATCCTTTGGATAGTATCAGATCTAATGTTTCTTTTTTCAGATCTCCAAAGTTCGAGCCATCTGCAAATCTTATGATACCCTTTTCTAATCCAGTTAAAATTATTGGATAATTTTCTTTTATTGTCTTGATTTCAAATGTGCATGTGATAGTTTCCATTTCATTCCACCACGTCTATTCCGTATTTTTCAAAAATTCCTTTTAATTCGCTTTTAAATCCATCAAAATCTTTTCCTTCAACTTTGAACTCTTGAATAACAATGCCCGATATTTCTGGAGTTCCTTCTTCAAAATTTTCAATTTTAGTCACATCAATCATGCTTTCACTTTCTCCAGGTCATCAGCAACAAACCAACACTGTCCTGCATCCCCAAATTCCACACAATACTGATATTCGCAGATTTGGCCTTTTGTATCGATTAGTTCACGTCTAGTTATCTTTCCTTTTCCCACTGTTTCACACAGTTTCCAGATACATCCTTCACAACATTCGCCTGATGTCACAACTACATTATCACCTATTTCTAATGATTTGGAGCTCATGCTTTCACTCCAATTACCTGTTTAAGAAGTTTTAACTCGTTGTTTCCCATATTCGTGATAACTTCATAGTTTCTAACATCAACAGACGAAAATCTTTCAGGTTTTAAATCAACGTCATTGAGTGCAATAAAATCCCCGTTTCTGAATTTTTTAAGGATTAAAAACAGCACTCCCAGATCACTTTTTAAAAAATCTCCTTCTTTCATGCTTTCACCCCACATTAAGCCGCCAAATCACATCGAACAGTTTTGAAAGTTCTTTCCCTTCTCCTGTTCGTTTTCATATCAATTTTTCTTTTAAATTTCAGAAAGTCAGGACGATTCAAAACTTTTAAACTGCATTCTTCATCCTTTACAAGTTCAGAAATTCTGATTAACTCTTTTTTACCGTTTGCAACTCCGTAACTTTCAGGAATTGTCCCCCTTTCGATAATGTAGTGAAATCTCATGTTCCCACCTCAAAATTTTAAAAAATCTCCCTCTTTCAATCCATCGATTAATTTTTTTCCAGTACTGCCCTTGTAAACGTTATTCCACCAGTTTGCAGGTTTTTTCATCAAAGAATATTCTTTTCCGCATTTTTCACAGACATAGCTTTTTCGATATTCTGAAATGATTAAATCGGATCCGCAGTCTTCACAAGTTAATCTGGCATCATTCACGAGATCTGTTGAAAGTTCAATGATTTCATATCTTTCAGGTCTTATTCTTGTGTGGAAGTTTGGATCATTTGCATATCTATGCTTATTAGCCCAGTCTGAAAGCCTTGCAGCTTCTCCGCTATTTTCACATATTGCAAGTGTGTTCCTGTCGATGTACTGTTTAGAGTTTAAAAACTCCTCTGTGCCGTCACAGTAGGTCAGCAATTCTTCTATTCCTTCCGCCCCCACGTGGCTTCTTAAAAAATCACGCATAGTGATTTCTTCGACAACTACCACTGAATAAGGCTGTAAATTCTTTAAAATCATTTTTTCCACCTCAAAATTTTAAATTTTTTTAATCAACTGGCTTAGTTTTCAACTGATTTTGAATTTGAATTGCGATTCTTTCAGGCTCTTCCTGGCAGTCTTCATCATAGATAATGACTTTAGCACGCTTTCCAATATGTTCTGGAAATGGATTTGGCCAGACCCTTCCACCGCCACCCTGCTTTTTTATCACTGCGTCGTAACATACGAGGATGTTTTTTTCTGATTTTTCGATAAGGATCACCTTTTTGAATTTTAAAGATTTTTGACGGTTTTTTAAATTACCCAGTTTACATATACTAATGAAAATAACGAAGTGGCTTGTATCATTCGAAATTCTTTGGTTGTCATATTGAGCTTTTCATGGCCTTTAATCGATAGGTAAATAAAAACAAAGGCTAAAAAACCCGTAAAAACTATTTTATGAATCTCTTTCAGCGTTAAACTTGATATTGTTTCAAGCAATGATTTCACCTCTTGAATTTTTTATAACTTGCATTTTTTGCAAGTTAATATAACTTTGTTATGATATTTATATTTTATGTAATTATTACAAGTTATAATTTTTGTAAATTGCAATAAATCCAAGATTGACTTAAAATAATAATGAAAACATATTTTGTTGCAACAAGCTCGATAATGTGAAAACAATGCTAATGAAATTGATTACTAAAAAAAATACGAAAGCAGTTCTTGATTTGATAATTGAAAACGGAGAAATGTATTTTAGCGAACTCCAGCGAGCATTGGATAATGTAAATCCTGGAACTCTTAATAGAATTTTAAAGGAATTATTAGAAGAGCATATCCTCAAAAAAAGAGTCGAAGATGAAGATAAAGCCATGCCTAAAGCGTATTACAGTTTGACGGAATATGGTTTAGAGGTAATAAAACTCTACGAAAAAGAGAAAAAAATTGAAAAAATGAAACCTAAGTTCTATAATGAAATTAAAGGGGATGTTGGACAGATTATCAACATAGAAAAAGCTGACGGGTTAGAAATTAACTTTAAAAAAGAGAAATAATTACTATTCTATAAAGTTCATATCTTTAAGTTTTAACTCATGAAGTTCATAAAGATCTATTTTTTTAGGGATTAAATATTCATTCGAATATGAAGCTAACTTTAACATTACTCTATCGTTTTTTTTGATCTGTTCTTCGACACTATCTAAATTTATTATTTTAACCCTATCATGAATATAATATAAATCTCCAAGACGAATTTCTTTTTCAAATATGCTCACAGGAGATAGTTGTATCTTATACTCAATAGCTCCCGCTGTTTTTTGAGTATTTAATATATTCCTGGCTTCATGATTATCAACTTCCATCGTTACAAAAGGAATTTCTATATTTTCTTTAATTATACCATAGATATCAAAAATAGTTCGTAAGTCTGCTTCAGAACGATATTCTGGAAGTATAAATGGTACATTAAACTCATGTTCAATCGTATAGAGTGCGTTTATTAATGGTTCATCGTTAATCTCAATCTTTTTATCAAAATTAATTCTACCTTTAACGATTTCGTTGTTTATTCTCAAAATTAATTCATCATGGTTCATTAATTCTTTTAAAAATAACATACAGGTCATTAATTCAGATACTTGTGCATTTTTTACATTTAATCTTAAGTTTAGTTTTTCATCATCGGGATGAATTATTTTTCCAGGTTTTGGTACATTAAGTAACATTTCTAATGCCCGATTATTACTTTCAATTGTTATGTAATCTTCATGAATATCTTTAATTTGAAACAACATGTTTTCCAGTGCATAATCTGTAGCATATATTTCCAATCTAACATTTAGTTTCGGATAACCCGGCCTTAAGATAACAGGATATTTTATTTTAGTATTTTCCTCTTCCAACATTTCCTTAAAAGTTTCAAAACTTTTAAATTCTTCTTCAGATATTTCGAGTGATTCATTTTTTAAGTACATATCGTCAATATATTTTTCAGGATCTATCGTGATATTCCGCATTTTTAAGACTTTAGATATTATTTTTACCGGATCTATCGTAAAAGCATGGTTTAATATGATGCCTTCATCACTTTCTTCGGCAATTTTATTTGCATGTTCAAATGCAAGTGTAATTTGTTTTTTTTTGGAACCAATAAGATATGGAATATATGTTTTAAACGCATCACTTATCGATTGGGGCATAAATTCCTTTATAGCATCTATCTTCTCAATCATGACTTTGTGCTGTTTCGAATTATCCTCAATTTTAGCTTCAATTCGTTCGATTCCTGCTAAAATTCTGGCATGGTCAGATTTTGCTTCATTCAAAAATTCTTTGAGTTCAGGATCTGTTTCGTTCTGATTTTCAATATAATCTAATATCTGTTTCAATTGGTCTCCTTTTTGGCTGTCAGAAGTTAGATCATCATAAATGTCCCATGATGTAACAATAATCTTTCCTAAAGGTGGAATATCTGCAAGTTCGAGTAATCCATCAACAATTCCTGCTACAGGATGTTTTATTGTTTTCAAAATGAAACCAATTTTTTCCAACTTACTTTTTAATTCATCGTCTTTTAAAGTACTATTCTTAGATTTTCGAAAAAGTTTTCTAAATTTTCCCATAGTGGCACCATGAATGATTTGAATAATATGCCCTGATTTTAAAGTTTAACCTTTAAATCGTAATATAATTATATTATTAAAATTAAAATAAAAGGTTACTGATACGAATTAATTTTAAAAAAGAGAAATAATCTTAAAGCTTTTTTAGAAGTTTCTTTTTGTGATTTTCAAATTCTTCTTCTGAAATTATGCCTTTATCTTTTAAATCTGCCATTTTTTCAAGTTTATTTAGTTCCGAAGTAGTATCCTTAGTCTTTCTATGTTTCTTTTTGAGTTTTCTCTCATCCATAGTTTCTTTTAAGAAATCTATTGCTTTTTCTACTTCATCAAAATTCCCGGATACTGAATAAGTTCGAGTTTTTTCTTTTGGTAATTTTATTGATAACTCCATTGAATTAGAAAAGAAACCGCGGTTTATATTGTAATAAAGTCGTTCAATTTGACTGTGATTTATAATCTCAATGTCTGAAAAAGTACCTTTTATAAAGCCAGGATCCATAATAAAGATTCTTTTACTGAGCAATATCCAATAAAGCCCTTTTGTTTTGAACATTGCTTTTATGGATTCATTATCATGCGTAATTTCGCTAAGTTTAGAAATCATGCCTTTTAAAATTCGATTATCAATATCATATTTACTTAATTCAATTTTTATTTTATCTTCTTCCAAATTATCCCCTAATTACCCATATTTTAAATAATAAAATTATTATAGGTTATTAAATAAAAAAGTTGTAGGTAACAACAAAAATTAAATCCTGTTCAACGCAGAAGTTTTTGGAATAATTCATTATTGACAATTATGGGGTGTAAGGGTGGGATATAATTTAACTAACTGTATTTTATCAGCTATCTTGGCCATACTAATTGTTATTTTCATATTAATTTCTCCAGGAATTGTTTTTGAAAAATTTGTTTTTTCAATATTCGTGGGTTTTGTGATTGCATTTTCATGCATAATATTATTTGTGAAAAAAACAAGCCCTTTTAATCCATTAAATAAAACCGATCTTAGAACTTCATTTGCATCTATAATATGGCTTTCATTAGTTTTCTGTCTGATTACGCCTCTTTTTTTGGCAGAAGGGGCAGGTCTTGATTGGACGCACTCTTTCATTTCTAAATTTTTAGAAACCATGAGTAGTATTGGAACATATATGGCTGCAATGTTTGCTGCAAGCGTTATACTTGGAATGGAAAAGCAGCAAAAAACCATGGATAATACATTAAGCGAAATGGAAACACAACGAAAAATATCCATAAAACCCGAACTTTTTCCGGTAAAAACGACTCTTTATTTGGCAAATTTAAATGATGAATTTCAAATATGGGTCGATACCCCTAAAAAAATTGATGAATATATATCCAAATATGGAGATTTAGTTAATAATAACCCCGATTTTAAGATTAATCGATCTTTTTTAATAGATTATATATGCCCGCATATAGACGTGTATAATTTTGGATTGGGTACTGCAAAAGGTATTTCTTCAGGAATATCGTCCGATTTTAAATTATTTCTTTCAAAAACATTTGATGATAGGGCTAATTATAATATAATTAATGAGGATAATGGATACAAAATTAAATTTAATAATGGAAAAGAAATTGACATTCCAAATATCAAGTTAATGTTGTTGGATAATGTACTTACTCCCCATTCAAAATTTTTTTCTGAACCCTTAAAAGTTGACTTTTGCCATTGGAGATCTTCCTTATACGGTGCTGTTATGGAATATTTCAACGAATCGGATAGTTTTTATGATGATGTTGAGTTGTTTCTATCGTATTTTTACCCCGACGGTACATCTGATGAAATAAAGTTTGAAATCACCATTAAATTCAACTTAAAAGTTAGCGATGCAGGAAACAAATACGCAGAAGTTAATATTGTGCCATATGTAATTAACCATGCCCATTGTAATAATTTCTTAAAATCAGAAAAAAATTGTTAGTATGGCCTGAATTTAAAAATAACCCCCTATAAGAATTTTTAAATATTTTTAAGTAAATAGATTCCGTTACTACTACAAGCTGAATAACTTGAAATTAACTTTAAAAAGGAAACACAGGTTAATTAATTGGATTTTATATTCATTTCAGAGAGAACTATATCTTCTATTTTCCGCCTTATTTCTCGCATATTATCCTCATGAATCAGATCTTTTAATTTAGTAATAATATTATCTTTATTAAAAGTTATTCCAAGCACATTTTCTAATTCTTCGATCAGTTCCACACTATATTTTTCGACATATCGGGATTTATCTTCTGCTTTCAAGGGATTAAAGAAATATTTCATATCAAATCTTGAACGCAGTGCTTCAGGTATAACTGTACTATAATTATTTTTATCAAGATTGGAAGTAAAAATAATAATATATCCATTTAAGTCATGTTCAATGCCTGCTCGATCAGTGAATTTCCCATCTTCCAACAATTCATAGAAAAAATTAAATACTGTTTCATCTGCTTTTTCAAATTCATCAATAAGAATTACTTTGGACTCGGATACTTTAATTTTATTAATTAATTCACCCCCTCTTTCACTTCCCCTATATCCCAAAGGTGATCCAATTAAACTATTCAAAACACCTTCTGTTGAATAATTTCCAAAATTTAATTTAATCTGTTCGCAATTTGGATACATTTTTTGTGATATGATTCTTGCAAATTCTGTTTTTCCGACCCCGGATTTTCCACAAAGAAATATGGATAAAATTTTTCTACGAGCAATTTTGTTTAAATATCTGAATTTTAATAAATTAAATCCAAAATCAGTTTTAAAATCTTCATGACCTTGTAAATTCTCATTTACATGATTAATTATTGAATATGCCTCTTTTTCAATGGTTTCACAACTAATATCTAAAGACGATGTTAATACGCTATCCTCATCAAATCCATTAAATTTTTGAGATTTATCAAAATTAAATGGGAAAAATTCAGTTAAAACGTCAAATAAATCTTCCCTAATTAAATATTTCACGTTATTCTTTTTTGATAGTTTATAAAATACCGATTCACATGAAAAAATTAGTTCTTTTCGGATTTTTAAAAGATCAATAAGTGATGTAAGATCAATATAATACTCCTCGTAATTACTCAGTTTATCAAAATCTATGTTGAATATTGATCCATTGGGGTCCTTAATTAGTTGTGTGAAATTGAATATATTATCAAAATTCTTAAATTTGGAAATGCCCTCCCGGTTGGGATAAGTGTAGACTGTATTAATATTGAAAAGTGTAGTTTTTAATTCTTCAACATCTGTTGTTTTTGTTTCATTGGTGGTTAAACATTCAAATATTTCGTCATGTTCAAACAAAAAGGGATAAACCTTCAAAAAATTATTTTTCTCATTTGAATCAATAGTATATACAATTTCTGGAAAATTATCGTTCAATTCGAGAATGTATCTTTCTAAAAGTGATTTCCCATACTTATTACTATAAAATGTATCATAAAAAACATTTGTAATATCCACTGCATTATTTTGGAGTTCAAGATCTTCTATATCCTCAATCATGGGGGCTTCCACAATTATTGAAGATAATGTAATGATTTTGTATTCATTAAGTTCTTTTTTCAGGGTTTCTAAACTATCGATGTCATAAACGTATAATTTATTCAATTGACTCACCATCCTGAATTTTAAGTTCTTGAATTATAGCAATCAAATCGATTAAGTGATATTCGCCCTCAAGTTTAGTATATTCAGGAAATTTCGTCTTTTGCACAGGTTCTGTTTTTGAACTATCTTTTAAGCCACAGTTATTTGACGTCCCAATTCGATCATCGTTGTTAGTGGACTTTGACAATAATTCAAAGAATTTTGATGAAATACTGTCCATTTCGGAGAAATTAACTTTTCCACGGTATATTCCTATTACACTAAGTTCGCCCATTTGTAAATCATTATGCGAATAACTGTTTTCAAAATATTCTCTCGAATTATACGGGATCCTAATTAAATACTCTGTATCCTCATTATCGATATTAAATGTGTAATCAATGGTAAAATCATCTAACATTCCAGTAATTACTTCTGAAATGTTGAATTCAAAGCCACTATCATTTTTAACCTGTTTTAGATTTCCATTTGCTAAAAAATTTAAAAACATAATCAAATTATCGGTATTTCGTTGAGATAATTCCACATTTTTAAATAATAATATCTCCCCTAAATTTTTACTTAAGGGCTGGTTTTTAAGTTTAGAATAGATTTCTCTGAGCATTATTGATTTAGTTGTTTTTACGTCAAAACTTTCATAAACACTCTTTTTACTACGGTTTTCATTTATTTGGTTTATAGTTGGTACACCTAGCTTATCTAGGTTTAAGGAAACATCCGATTTTGAAGTTTCCTCTTGACTGTGCTGTTTTTCTACGGTTTTCATTATTTTATTATCTAACAGCATTGCAATTTCATGAACTTTTGATATGTTTATATAAAAAAGATTAAATAGCTCGTTATTTTCTACATAATCGTGCGATTCATCGCTTTTAACATTATTTGTGGCAATTCTTAAAGTAATAAATGAAATAAGCGAAATTAATACTAAAATATGGCCTTGAAATGTGATCAAGTAGTCATTTATAACTTTTATCTGTGTCAATAGTGCCAACACTATTATTGAATAGATTACAACTATTGATAAATCATGTACTGACATATATTCCTTTTTAAATGTTTTTTGAAGTAGATAAACTATTAAAAATAAAATTGGGGGAAGCAATGCCCACCATATATTTAAAACTGCAAAATATCCTGAATGGTAAACCCCCAACGATATAAAACTTAGGACTAATGTTCCAAAGATGATGTCTGCTTTAAAATGTTCTTTCACGTAATCCCCTCATTATTAAATTGAATTATAATAACTCCGATTAAAATATTAAATTTTCGTTTTGGGTCGAAATGGGACGGTGTGTTTAAATAGTCGTCTTTTTTAATAATTTAATTATTACTTTTCAGAGGGGATAATATAATTGATATAAACTTGCTGGCACCATTGGCTATGACCGCTGTGGGGGTATTAAGTGAAAAGCACTATGTACCAAGACCTGTATTCTTTTTAAATGTTATTGCGTTGAATATTTTTACATATCAAACAGGCATACACAATTCCTTAGTGCAATTTTATTCATATATTGCAATTCCCATAGCAGTATTTTCAATAGTTTCGTACCGTAACAACGATAGTTTGTCTTCGCCGTTTTACAAAATATTCTCAGTTTATAGTTCTAAAATAGTCGGTACTTTAATTATCGGGCTTTATTTATATTATGGATTAAATTTACCGTTGCTTGTTGTAGTAATTCTCGATGCAATCATATTCGGAGTACTTTACAAAATACTGTCAAAAAAGAATAAGCGGAATAGATAATTTGGATTTGTAATAAAAAAGTAATTTATCGGTTTTAGTGTGAGACAATGTTTAAAAATACTCTAAACGGCGAGAATCAAATAATTCAAATTGAAAAAGTAGAAACTCTTGTTATAAACTACAATAACAAACAAGAAAACAGCTACCAAAAGCAGGAAAGCTATTGGGATAAGAAAAGACGATCTTTAAAAAAATCATCACTTTTTAAAACTTATGTTTGTGAAGAACTGTTTAAAAAGCCTTATTTTAAAATATTCGAGCGAGAATGTAAATTTAAAAATGAACCTGATTATAAAGTAATTTTAAAGGAAAATGGCGATTATTTTTATTTAAAATGTAAATTCAGGGGATATTTATATAATAATTTCTATGATTGGGCAAGGCCTGACCAGATAGATTCTTTTAAAGAATTTTCTGAAAAAGTAGAAAATCCTGTTTACTTTGCATTTGGTCTTGGAGGATGTCCAAATGATCCAGATAATTTATTTCTTTATCCTCTCGAAAAAATAAAGTGTAAATTAGAGTTAAAAGAACTTGAACCGTGGAGAATTCAGTGTTTAGATGATATTTCACGGATTATTCTTTAAATATGAAATGAGGGTGTTTTGGTGCAGTTGAGTTGTTTTGATTGGAAAATGGGATATAATATGGTAAAGGGGGTAAAAAAGCCAAGATTACAATTACCTCAATCGTATAATCACTGGATTGGTGAGTATGTATATATAAGTTCTACAGGCAATAAGATTATTTTAAGTAAATATAAATCAACCGAAAAAGAAATTAAAAGAAAAATAAGTTATTTTTCGAATGCAGAAGTTAAAAGACCAGTAATAGTCATCCCTGACGAGTATATTGACTGGGTAGACTGTTCAATAGACCTTAAAATACATCCTTTAGGGATAATTGAACTTACAAAAAAATAATCATTATCTTTTTTTCAAATAATTATAAAGTGTATATTTACTTATTCCAGTAGCTTTTAAAATCTGTTTTACTTCGTATTCTTTTGAATCATACATTTTTAAAGCTAATTCGACCTGGTTTATATCTGCTTTAGGTCTTCCACCCTGACGGCCTCTTGATCGAGCTGCTTTTAATCCTGATTTTACTCTTTCAGAAATTAAATCTCTTTCAAATTCTGCCAATCCTGCAAAAATAGTAAAAAGTAGTTTTCCATGTGCTGATGAAGTGTCAAGCCATGATTCTTTTAAACATTTAACAGAAACTCCCATTTCTTCTAATCTAGTCATTATTTCGATTAAATCTTTGGTACTTCTTGAAAGTCTTGTTAATTCACTAACAATCACCATGTCTCCAGGACGTAAAACTTCAAACATTCTATCAAATTCAGGTCTGTTCTTTTTAGTTCCTGAGATTTTCTCTAAAAATATCTTTTCACAACCTGCTTTCTTCAACTCATCAATCTGTCTTTCTAATTTCTGATCTTTCGTTGACACTCTTGCATAGCCTATTATCATGTTATCACGTTTGAGGTTTGAAAACTTAAAAAAAGTAGAAGTATTCTTACTTTGATTTTCTTACGGGTTTTATAACTCGAATATCTAAAAAAATTTACAAATTTTAACAGTTCAAAAAAAGTTAGAAAAACACCTGTTTTTCTTACTCGTAAATTTACTAACCATTCCCTTTTTTTCGAGCTTCTTCTTTTAATTCTTTACTTGATTTTGGAAAACAAATGAATAAAAATGCTACAATCGCCCCTAAAACTAACATATAACCTGCAATTTTAAAATAAATATTCATCTTATCCCCTTTCCTATTTTATCACTTCAACACTAACTGAAAGACCTTTATTGCCCGCATGAACTAATTTATCAACCAGTAAACTATCATCAATCCTTTCCAGAAGGTCCATTTCTTCAGAGTTTCCATCTGAATAATTCACCCTTACTTTTGAATACCATAATCCATGTTTTTTCCGGTATTTTCGCTCTTGATAATCCCCGTATATCCTAGATCCGATAACACCTACTCCAAAAATACCAATAGCGATATTTTCATTAAAATAAATTACTTTTAAAAGAGATAATACGCCATAGATCCCGATAATCATCAAAACATATTTTATACATTTAAAGAATACTCTTTTACTCATATTAAACTCAATATCTGTATTTTTAGATTCAAAATTCATTTTAAATCATCTCTTTCAAATTTTTGAGAATATATTTTTTCTAAAATTTCAATTTCACTTAAAGCTTCCAGGAGCTCACACTCCAATTCATGATTTTCAGGCCATCCTAAATCATGAAGTTTAACCTCAGCATCATCATAATCAGACTCAAAACTTTCCCTAAATGAATAGATATTCTTTTTTAAAGCTACAACTTTAGATTTGGCAACGGTGAGCCCCCATGCTTTATCTTTTTGTAGTTTACAAACCACAAAACCAAATTCTTCAGAAGTTTTAAAATCAAGTTTTTCTGCTGCTTCTTCAACAGTAAAGAATTCAACAGAATAACCTGCTTTTTCCAATCCGTTAATTAATCTATCACCATATTTCAAGATAAACACCCGAAAACTAAAGGTTATCATCTAAAATTTCCCTTAAATAAATAATATTTTCCCCTATCTTTTTTGAAGTTCTTTTAACGTCTTTTTGATAAGAAGAATTATGGATTTCTTTTAAATCTTCCAAAATATCAATAATTGTTTTATTCATTACCTTTTCGAGGTGGACCGACTTTTTTCTTCCTGCAGTTCTTCCAGGGTTTTCCCCATTTTCTTCATCAAAATTTTCAGGTGAAGCCCTGGATCTTCCAGTTGGTATGTCAAAACTGATGGGGCTTTCTGAAGGGGTTTTTTCTTCATGTTCTTCCTGTTTTATGGGGGCAAGGTCCGCTTCAATTTCTTCTTCAGGGGTTCCTTTTTCATGTTTTTCTTCTTTTTCAACAATTTTTTCTTCAGTATTTTCAGGTTCATCTGGTCCTTCAGTATTCTCTTCATCAAAATTTTCAGGCCCTACTTTTCCAGGATCTTCAACAATTTTTTCTTCAGGAGTTTTTTGCCCTGGAACTACAAAATCCCCTTCAATTTCTTCAGCCAAAAAATCACCCTCACATCATTTCATTTTTCATCTTGTTAATGGCATTATCAAATGAAAATTCCCCACCTTCAAAGCTTTTTTCTTTGGTGCTCTTTCTGCTGCTTTCCTTTTCACTTCCTTTGTACATTTTCATTGTAGGATTAATGTATAACGCAGCATCAACAAGGTTTGGAATATCTTCAGATAATAGATTTTCACACATCATTTCATAAGCCTCAGCACGTTTCCTTTCAACAATCCAAGCTACTCTCTGTCTTGGATCATCAGCTTCTAGGGGAACAGCATGTCTCACAAAATTTGCATATTTATCATCCCTGAAGTGATCAACAAAAAACATAATTATATCTTCAGAAATGTCAACACAGGATTTAGGAGCATAAACTATTGCATAATGGCGTTTATAACTAAAAAAAGTTGATTTGATAGTTATTATTAAATCTTCAAGCCAGTCTGTGGCCTTATTTTTATATAAAATTTTATAAGTTCCTTCATCAGGAATAACTGCATGAGGGTAACCAAAAACCTTCGCACCGGATCCATTATGCCAAATTAAGAGTTTTTGTTTGCATAAATATGGAGCAAGAGAATCATAGGCTTCTTTTTCAGCATTATTTTTTTCTTTTTTATTCTTCACTTTTTGTCCTGGAGTATATTCATCATCCAGTTCTTCAGTATTTTCTTCAACTTTTTCTTCAGGTCCTGCATGTCTGGGACCTGGATCACTTTTCTTTTTAAATCCAAGAATATTCCAAAAACCCAAAAAAATCACCTACAAGCTCTGTGGCTGCCTGTATTCAATATGTTCTGTGTAATCTTTATTATACGAAAAATAGCCCCTAAATCGAAGTTTTCTTTTTAAACTCTCATATTCTGAAAGACTTCCTGGTTCATCAAAGTCAACCACGTCTTTGAAGTCTGGAATTAATTTTTCAAGAGTTTTGGTATCTGTGTTTGATGCTAATTTTCCCATAATTCCAATATGGCTTGAGCCAATCAGAACGTCTTTAGGTAAATTATCTGTGTATTGTGTTGCACAGATTAAATTAATACACAAAGACCTTCCTTCTCTTAAAATCTTATCAATGGCCCATTTTCCTGCAGGATCCCTCATGAAATTTTGGACCTCATCTGCAACAAAAAACACAGGGATTCTGTATTTTATTGCAACGTTTATCGCATGTTGAACTACCAATTTAAAAATTAAACATTCTTCAAAGGAATCGAGCTCTGAATTCTGTGAAAAATCAAGGATATTTATTTTTTTGTTTGTGATCTGTTTTAAAAAAGAATGTTTTGAATCCCCTGAAAATAACGAATCAGACCTTAAACGGTTCATTGTTTCCTCAATCCTTAAATAAGTCTGAGAAGGTCCAGAATTAAACGTTTCATAACTTGCAGCTATATTCAAAACTTCTCCAGGTTCTCTAATTTTTTGAATATCCCAAATATTTTTTAAGATTGCAGAATATCTTGCAGTTTCTGAAAAATTATTCATATCTGCAATTATTTCAAAAGGAATGTCTGGATAAGCCAGTTTTGAATCAACTGTTTCTGTTAGTGGCCCATTATCAAAAGCAATATCTTTAATATTTCTTCGAGGTCTGAACACGAAACGCCTTGCAGGATATGCTGCAGGGCTTAAACCATGCCTTCCCAGAAGTGATTTGTATTCATCTGATTCCATTTTTGTGTATTTTCCGAGAATATTTGGAAAACCAATGGAAAAATCACCCATTAAGCCATATTTTAACTCTTTGTCATTTTCAAGTTCATTAACGTAATGTTCGATATAATTCCAGATTCCTTCACCGTATTTACGTGAAAGTTGTGCTGAACTTAGTTTTTCAGATTCCTCATGGTAAATTTCAATTACTTTTTTAGGTTTTGAAGTATCAACTTTCCTTTCAATCACAATAATTATGGGTGGAATTCCTGCATCTGAATAACTTGAATAAATTTCTTCTATCATTCCACGCATTATCGTGGTTTTTCCGTAACCGGATTTTCCTAAAAGAGTTATATGGTTTGCTTCATCGTTTTTAAGGTCTAAAGTTCTTTTTGTTCGTTCTCCATGTTTTTTCGTTGAATCTGCCCTTCCAATACCTAAATTTATTAATACCATTTTTAGACCTCCTATACCTTAAAATGCCAAAATCCCAGGGTTTGGGTACTGGTGGTACCGGTGTTACCGGCGGTACTGGTGGTACCAGACAATAAAAAAAACTAAAAAAATGGGTACCACACGTAAATTAAATTTCAAAATCGAATTGTTTTTTTCTCTTTCTGAGTATCAAAAATAACACTAAACATACTATTACTCCGACTAAAACACCAAGTTTAAAGTTATTTACAGTTTTTACAGCATTATTGTATGCCCCTGCATTGATGTCCTTAGTATCGTTGCTCTGGGTGTTAATCAGGTCTGTAATCATATCCTGATAGCCCTCATTTTGAGTTTTTAAAATTTCCTTTTCAGCTTCTATCAGTTTAATCTTTGAATTAAGCGTTGTAATGTTTTCTTTTAGTTCAACGTTCTCTTTTTTAGCCACGATATAACTTGAAAGCTGTTTATCTTTTTCACGAAGTTCTTCTTTTAATGTTGTAATGTTTTGTTTCAACTCATGGACCAGGGCATTCTGACCTGAAACCATATTGCCATCATACACGATCAACGTCGAATAGTTCAGATCATCGTAATCTGTCAAAACATAAACTGTTTCATTGTCACTATGTGCGAAAACTCCTGGAAGAAAACAAAACAACATAATTAAAAACAGTTTTTTCTGCATGGGTTATAACCCTATTAAATTAGTAAGGGCACCAAAATTCACAGATAAAAACCCAGTAATATATCCAAAAACCGCTAAAGTAGCACACAATATTAAAACCGTATAGAATCCTTTTGTAAACTGTTTCATTAAAATCACCTTTTAAAATAATCCTTCCATATCAACATAGCCCTTTTCACGATTCACAGTAATATAACCCATGAACCGACCTGTGGTGCCCGTGTCACCAAAATAAAATTTAAATTTCCAATATTTTTCAGACTCTTCAATTGATTTGGGTTCAACCCTGATCATCAAGCCCTTTGATTCTAATGAATTACCATATTCTTTGTCAATGTAATTCTGTGCAAGATAATATGCTTCTACCCCACCGATTTCATACATTTTTGGAGGTTTAGTTAATTCTGATTTTGAACCGTCTTTATAATACACGGTTTCATTTGAAATGATGTATCCTGATGAAGGATAACCAAATTTCAATAATTTTAACTGAATAATCTCTTCATCCGTTTTGGATGAGTTTGCTATTTGGAAAACAAGCAAAAAAATAATTAAAAATGTGAAGAAAATTATTTTCTTCATTTCAATCACCCTGTGATTCCAGGGATTGGGGGTAGTAAAGAAATGTTATGCCCATAGGTTGCGACAGTCGCACCGATCCACAAAAATAAAAATAATTCATCATCTCCAGTTTCTGGAGCCAGGATATATGCTGCACATATTCCTGCAGCAACAAGTGCAGGTGCTGAAATTGAACCTATTGAAAGATTAATAGTTCCAAGCGTAGCATAAAGAACCGCAACAAATGCGACAATGCCTGCGATAACTGTTTTAAGTAATCTGTTTGATGTGGTTTCAGGAAGTAGCCTTTTATGTAAATCATTAATATCTGCAAGTTTATCAAGGCCCTCTATTAACAGCACTACTGCAAAAGGAATGGAAGAAAGGGAAGTTGCAATTTCTGAAATTGTAACCACTTGTGTTCCAGTCCACCATAAGAGAGCAGCTGCTACAGCTGAAGCACCGACAGCTTTTGGAAGCCAGGCATCAAATGAAAAATTATCCATAAAATCACCCTTATCCTGCAATGGTGACATTAATCCATTCAGCACCTTCAGCAGGGAGTCTTGATGTGTTTTCATCACAGACAATTTCTAAGTAATAGTAAAGATCTGTTTCAGTACTGTTTGCAGTGAACTCGAAAGTTCCTGGAAGATCTAAAGCAGTTGAATTTACGGTATTTGTGAATGTTGTGTTGTCATATGAAGTGAATAATAAAACATCAGCAGTTTTATTGTCTTCTGATGCGGAAAGCGAGAATAAAACAATTCCGGTGGTGTTATCAAAGTCAGGTACTGCAGTAAACGATAATGCAGTTTCTTCAGTTTCTTCAGTAGTATTTTCAACAGTAATTTCTACAGTTTCATATGATCCTGCGTCTGTTGGCAATCTGTAAGTTTTATCGCTGTATGAAACAACAGCATAGTAATAAATGGTTTCTTCGCCTGCTTCAGGCGTTACTTCTATATCAATAGGGAATGATACATCTTCAAAAGTATTCGTTTTAGTAAACGTTAATTCATCGTATGAAATAAACAGTTCAAGTGAATCTGCAGTTATATTTTCTTTTGAAGCATTAAATGTAATTAAAACATCACCAGTTTCACTGTCAAATGCCGCATCTGAAGAAAATGTTGTTCCAGTTGGAATGATAATTCCTCCAGATTCCCCTTGATTTAGATAATAATAGGAAGCCCCTGCAACGAGGATCACTGCAATTGCAAGGCCAACCCATAAATTATTATTTTTAGCCATTATTTTCACCGTTTAGATTTTTTACCTTTATTTTTCTTCATTTCACTTCTACTCTTTTGAACTACGTTTCCCTTGCCGTCAACGTAACAAAAGGAGCCTTTTTTTCTTTTTACCTTACCAATAATTTCTGCCATTCGATACCTCCAATTATTGAAATAATCCTTTCGATTATCCCTGAAAAATCAAAGTTTGAAATGTCCAGGAATCCAAAATAAGATAATATAAAAACAACTGCGGTGGCAAGGAGTATTGCCTTAATATTTTTAATTAAAAGAGCTACGAGTACAATTATAACAATCTGAATCCAGTAGGATTGAATTATCGGAATTATTGATTCAAAGTTCACATAACCTCACCACCACTATTTTTTACCTGCATTGGCTGCAGTCACAACTATTGCACCAAGACAAACACCAAGCATGATCCTTGAACATTCAAGGAAAATCTGGGAAACATCCTGGTAATAATACAGCAAAATAAGTACAATTAAAACAAAAGAAGCGAGTAAATCGCCAAAATTCCACTTTTCAGAACCTATTTTCCATACACATATTAACACAATAAGTGTTGGAACGATCCAAGAAAAAAGGCCAGGCAATCCAAGGACTTGGCCAACAACTTCTACCTGTGGTTTAAGAACCATAGATAGCACAAAAGACATGATAACTAAAATAAATTGATTAATCATAATTTACACCTACATTTTAAACCACCTAAAGCCCAAAGCCTGTGAAACTTGGAATTATCGTTAAGTATGAACCCCATGTTGCAATTGTTGCACCAATCCACATGTATAAAAGAAGTTTTTCTTTCCCAGTGCTTGGAGCAAGCAGATACAGTGCAAATATTGATGCAACTACTACGCTTGAAGCACCTGCTGAACCAATTGAAAATGTAATTGAACCAGACAGAGCCCAGAGGGTCACAAAGAACATACATACTACAGTTAATATAGTTAAACCAACAGCCACGTATCCATCATACTTTTTAAAGATTTTGGTGTAAACATCTGTATTCATATCAACTATGGTGTCGATGAGTTCAGCCATCAAATAAAAGACCAACGGAACTGCTGCAAGCCCCCTGACAACATCAGAGCCAATAACAGAATGATTCATTATATACCACATGATCCCTGCAAAACCAACTCCACAGCCAAGCATTTTCAAAATAAAAATAGTCCTGGAAGAAAATTTTGTAGGGCCAGTATCTTCTTTTTTATCCTTCGCCAAATAAAATCACCTTATTTTATCGTTTAGGGTAATCTACATTAAGAAATCCAGGTTTTCCTTCCATGACATTGATATTTTCATAGGGGCCTGTATGAATTGCAATTGCAGTATCATCATCGGGACGTACCTTGAAAAGTACTGCAGTACCTTCAACAGTGCAGCCTGTTTCTTTTTCAATCCGTTCTTCAAATTCATCCATTATAGAATCTATTTTTTTACATACTACTGCGTCATTGTCATCATTTGACAAAATAACCACCTTAAAAAAAGTTTTAAAAAAGTTATAATTTACTTAATGAATCTAGTAACCAGTATTGTACCACAGACAAGGACAACGATAACAATTACAAGCAGTGCTGCATCTGGAACGTCACCGATACCAAAACCAGACTTAAACTGAGTCCACCATTCAGAAACAGTGGATCCTGCAGTAAACCATAAACTGGGTTCATACTCAGCTGCCAAACTTTCAAGCTTTTCAGCATTACTTGCGAGTGCATCTCCTTGATCATCAAGTCCTAAATTGTATTTTGCTGCCGCTTCTTTCCAGTAGTCGCCAGCTGGCTCATAAACGTCCCCTGCAAGATATGTATAAACTTTTACTTCTTCAGGATCATCAGTATTTTTGGCCTTTTCGTAGTACGCTGCTGCTTTTTCATAGTCTTCTAAAGCGTTTGAAATTGCATTTTTAGCTTTATCGTTATCTTCATATTTTCCAGATTCTGATTCTGCAACATACTGTTTTTCTTTTAAGCTTTCTTCAGACATTTGGATTATTTCAGTGATTCTTTGAGAATCACTATCTGAAATTGAGCCATCACTCATTAATTCAAGGATTTCTTCTTTGAATTCCTCATTTAACGAATATTTCACGTTATCAATTACAGAAATACGCGGTTTAATAAGACACCAGACTGGAAGTGCTGAGTCAATTCCATCGTCAACATCTGCAACAACTAAAAAGTAGGTTTCAAAAGCTTCAGTACTGCTGTCTTTTAGATAATTAAGCGAAGTTGTAAGTCCAGTGTATGTAGACATATCGTGGAAGTTTCCAGGGGTATCTGAAGCAATTGATGCAACACCATCATCACGGAGTTTTAAAACTAAAGCTCTATAATCATCTTCAATAGTTACTGGAACAGGCTCTAAATTACCGGGCTGTCCGATAAGAACAAATCTGTACTGTGATGATGAATTATAGCAGTGTACGGGACTTGCCCAAACTCGACCAATCACGTTAGAAGTAGCCCCATTTGAATATGAAGAGTAAGCAATTGGTGTCACTTCATTTATGTATGATGTAGGAAGTGAAGCATCAGCCCCATCGATGTAGTAAGCACCGCTGTGGATTCTATCCCATGCTTCAAGAGTTGTGAGCTTTGTATCTAATGTAACTGAATCGTCATGTTCTTCTTTTGTGATATAATCTTGGAGTTCATCACTCCACTTAGTTATTTTCTTGTAATGTTCAACGTGTCCGTCAATTTCAACAACAAGTTCAAATCGTTTAACTTCAGCATTTATGAGCTCTTCAAGAATTTCCCTATTGGGTGCATTTGTAATTTGGGATTTTGCTTTTCCAATGTAGGGATCCGGTGCTTTCATTGTGAAGTTTATAATATATTCTTCGATTGCCTCAGGATGATCGTCATTATTTTTTTGAAGTTTAATATTATCCGTATACTCTTTTTCATTCCATTTTACGCCTTCGGAATCTACAAGGTAAATTTTAACGTTTTCTATCTCAACATAGGAACTCTCTGAACCTGTTAATATTTCATCAAACTTCAGCTGAACTGGAAACGCAGAAAACCCATATATTTTGTCAGGCCCTTTCATTGAAACATCAACATCAGATAACGTTCCTGTAACAGTAAACTTGTATATCCCAATTTCTGATTCTAATTTATCTTTAATTTCTGCAATATCTTCTGCTGCACTTTCTTCTGAATACTGGCGGTATCCTGCAAGAAGGTCGTATTTGTACGTTCCATTAATGTATTCTCCATCAGACACGTTAGTCTTTGCAGCTCCTGTGACTGCACCACCTTCATCTTCTGCATCTGCTCCAGTAATCCATCTGTAACCATAATTGACTGCTAATGCACCTCCCACGGCACATGCAGCAACTACTGCAATAGGGACCCATGCAGGAGCTGTAACGGCTGCACCTCCTGCTGCAATTGCTGAAGTAAGGCCACCTACAATATATACGCCGGCTCCGGCTCCTACAAGTGCACCTGCACCTGCTGTTACTCCATCGCCTAGGCCAATATCATGCCCTAAAACAGAAAAAGCACTCGCAGAGGGTAAAGAAGCAATTAAAAAAATGCAAAAAATAGAAAATAGTTTTGAATTTATCATTTTTTCAGCCTCAATGCTGCAAATGTTCCTGCAATTAAAAGAACTGCAGCAGCTAAAAGAATCAATGTTGTGTTACCTCCAGGAACTGAAGCCAGGAAAAGTGAACTTTCTGAAATAGTTAAAACAACATTTCCAGAATAAATCGCATCCGTTTTATCAGGATCAAATATTTCTAATGAAAGTTGGTAGTTTTCAAGTTCTAACTCTTCTGGAACTTCAAAAGAAATGTCAACTGTTTTGTCAACCGTTTCAGGGGCTATTGAAAACGTTTTAGCAATTGATTCGTTATAAAACGGACAGGTTAACTCAGCAGTATAATATTTTACATTTGAAGTAGGGTTTGAGATCTTAAACTGAACTGTTGCAACATTTCCTGAATTTGCAGTGATTTCTTCAGTAATCAAAGTTACTGGTTCAATTATTTCGATTGAATAATATGTTTTTACAGTTCCTGCTTTTGCAATTAATTCAATTGTATAGTCATCTGCATCATCAATTGGAACTTCAAACGTGTAATCACAGTATTCCAAAAGGCTGGTGCTTGAACTCCACTGTTCAACATCTTCAGAATCGTAAAGAACCAGTAAAACTGAATAAGCAGTTCCAGACATGTCAGTTACTGTAATATCATTTGTTCCGATTCCAAAAGTTTCAGGCATTTCGAGTAAAAATGGAAGTTCCAAAACTTCATAATTAATCGTTTCAAGGTTTGTGTAAGCTGTACCTTCGATATCTACGGCAGATAATTCAACAGTAAATGTTTTTTGACCCCATGATGAAGGAGTTTTAAACTCAATCTCGAGATTTTGTGTATTTGTGATATCCCCTAAAATGTAAGATCCATCAGCTGCTTTTGGGATCTCTTGAGTGTGGTAATAAACCTTGTTTACTTCAACCCCCGAAACCCTTAATTTTGTAGCATAAGCATCTTTAACAGGGGATACGTCCATCGAGAGAGTTCCAACAGAATTTGGGTATATTTCTTCAGAAAACTCTTTTGAAACTTGGAAAATAGCAGAATTTGGGGAAAGTGAAACAAATAACTCCGTTTCATTCTCAATATTTACGTTGATATATTCGTACGCGTCCCAGTACCCTTCTTTCACTAGTTTTAAATTATATTCTCCTATCGGGATATCTATTTCTAAAAGTCCGCCGTTATCGGTTGTACCTAGTAATATATCCCCGTCATAGACTGCTGTTTCTGGTTCAGTATTGATCGACACAGTCCCCTGGTCGGGAGGTTCTATTAATGTAGTAACTAATGTATCATCATAATCTACATAATCAAAGATTGTTACAGAATAAAACCCGTAACCTTGGTATCCGGCACAACAAACCCTATGGTCATAGGTTCCCGAAACCGCCCTTGAAGTAAATTGACCAGAAACTGCATTTTTCCCCTCAGTATGGGCTAAGGACTCAGAATTAAAATACACGTATGATTCGGACCCATAATAATCTCCACCAGTATAGGCCACTGCATAAATATACGCATATTGTGCGTTTTCAACATATCCGGTACGTGTCGTAGTTGATGTTGAATAATATGTTGTAACAGTCGCAGGTTGATCCCCGATATATGCTACATATTCCCCCGAAAACGGCAATACTTTATTATTATATGCTAAAACCGTACAAAATCTTGCCAAATCTTTTTCCGAAGAAAAATACACTTTATTATCTCCATACCCAACAACTACCGGGATATAATGACTCCATGAAGTGGTGTTTAATGCTGAGAGCAATAATTCATCAGTATACGGATTATTTAGTATTACATAATAGTCGCTCGTTTGATCACTAGACGATATAGTTGTTGTACCTGCGTTTACTGTTGAAACACACAACAAAAGTAATAAAAAAAGAATATAACGTTTAATCAAATTAACCACCCACCAAAACGGTGTTTAATGCACTCTGCAAAATAATGTAATCTTTCAGGTGGTTTTTATCTCGTTTTAACTTGATAATCGAATTAAAAAAGTCTTTCTTTTGAATTTCAGATAAATTCAAATCTTTTGAAATTTTTCCAGCATTCATTTTCAAACTCTGAATGTTTGAACATTTTGCCTGATCTTTAACAAAATTGGTCTGTAATATTGAACAGTTTTTGTTACTTGTATGAACATTGACAGCTTTAACTTCGGATTTGTGATAATCCTTTTCAAAATGTTCAACAGGATTTAAACAATACGGACAGATTTTAATCAAAATAATCACCTTAAAAAATAAGATATAAGAATATATGGCATTAGCTAACAGGTAATGTTTCAATCACAGATATTAATCTCCTGAAACATGAAAAAAATACACTACATGATTTAATGTGTTAAAAAGAGATATATAGTGTTTATTAATTTAATATAATGGAAATTATCCCGTATTATTTGATACAACAATTGTAAGTCCTCTGAATGCAGATGATCTAAAATTAATGATTACAAGACAACATATAAGGGTCTTTTAAAACAAAACTATTAAGCCGTTATTTTAAAAAAAGAAAGCATTTTAGAAATAAAAAATAAACCAAATTTTTTTAAGGTCTGCTAATCCCGTTACGCTCTGCGTAACCCGAGTTCAAATCTCGGTCTCCGCGTTTCTCTTTTTACAGCGTTTAAAGCTCTTTTATTTCGTATTTTACAAGACCCGTTATAACATTATAGTCTATTTTGATAAATCTCAATTTTACGCTAAAAGCCCCCATTTTGAGCAGTCAAAAGTCACGGGACTCGGATCCCGTTACTAGGAACTGACGTCAAATTATCGTTTTTCGGAGTCCCGTGTGTAGTTTTCGGAGTCCCGTGTACTTATATCAAAATTTTGGGACTAAAATATTATTCGCCACGAATAATTTTAATAATTTAAGCGGATAAAACTGTTAAAATGCTGTTTTACAGATTTATCCAATTTTAAATTTTGAAATAGATCTTTTTTAAAGAATTTAAAAAAAGTATATTTATTTTGCAACATCGATAATACTTCCTTCTGGAAAAATTTTTCTAAAAACAAAGCCCACAAGCGGCCCTGCAACGAATACGATTAAAGGATAAGCAAATATAAAGTTAATAACCAAGTTATGGCCCCAGGTTAGGGGTAACTCATTTGAAAATCCAACTGTTAAAATGGATCCATACAATGACATCAAAGAAGCCATTCCTGAAACAATAACTAACGCAGCTATCGCTCTTTTTTGAAACGCTGTGTGATGATCTTTATGTAATTTAAACACTAATTTCATGCCATGTCTTCCAACAACATAATATTCAAGCGTAAATGCAACTATGAACGTAAGTGGAAAACTTAACCAGCTCACTTTGAGAACTTCTGCAGAAAAGCCCCTGTGTAATGCCAAATTATACGTGGTCATTACAAATGCCATAAAACAAACGTAAAAAAAGGTATGAATTAAATTTTCGGTTTTATTGTGAATCATATGCTCACCCTGTGTTTTTTAAAATTGAATTCAGTTGCAAGAAAGTTTAACACAAGGCGTGTCTATATGTATCAAACAAAATTTGACATCTTCTTACCTGTATACATTGAAAATAATTAATTTATAAAGTTAACGTTGTTTTATCTTTAAACTATTAAAAACTGTTTTCAAAACACACGGTATCCAATCAAATTTGGGGGAAAATCAATATATCTTTACTCCATTTTCGGATATTCGATTAATTAATAGATTTTAATTTCTAATTTTTAAATAAATTAATATCAAACAGTTGATCCAACAAAATACCTAATGTTGGGTATTCTTTGCCACTTGATTGGGAAGTTGAGGTAACTAACGATATTTAATCTTTTTTTAAAATTTTCCATTTGAAATGAGTTAATAAACATTATTTCCGAAAAATAACTGTTTTTTAAAATAATATCGTGTTTTAATTCTTTATTTTAAAAACAGACGGTTTATTTTAGTAATAAAATCAAAGTAGAAAATAAGAACATATTGTTGTAATTATAATTACATGATTTACTCCATGATTTTTTTTAAAGGGTAATTTTACGTAATAACGGTTTTTAACGAAAAACTCTGCTATCAAAGTATCCAAAATAATAATTTTGGTTTAAAAATATTAAAAACTAATAAAAAATTATATATAATTTTATAAAGTAATACAATTTGAGATAAAAGTGTTACATAAATAACCTTTTAAATTCACTTAAACACTGTCCAGCATTAGATAACAAAGTGATAACTTATGACCGAAATTGCCAGTATAAAAAAGATTCTGAAAGCCCTTGGCTATGAAGACGTTGCAGGGTTTTCAGAATACAAAAAAATTCTAATCCTGGTTGTAATTTCTGGGCTTCTTTTTGCATCTGCACTCACTGCAGTAGCTATGGGGGCCTATGAAATCCCACTCCACACTGTATACACTACAATCTTAACACATATTACACTTGGAGATGTATCAACCATTGGAAAACTTCATAATACTATTATCTGGGACATTCGTGTTCCAAGAGTACTGCTTACGATATTTGTAGGTGGAGCACTTGCCATTGCGGGTGCTGTTTTTCAGGGAGTATTCAGAAATCCACTCGTTGAACCATATATCCTTGGTGTATCTTCGGGAGCGGCCTTTGGTGCTGCCATGGGAATTGTCTTTCCAACAATATTTTTCTCGATTCAGCTTTCCGCATTTGCATTTGGATCACTTGCAGTTGCAATGACGTATACGCTGGCCCGTGTTCGTGGGGAGACCCCAATTGTTACATTAATCCTGGCGGGTGTAATCATAGGATCTATCTTCTCGGCACTTGTATCTTTGTTGAAATATGTTTCAGATGATACTGCCTTAAGGGAGATTGTATTCTGGCTTATGGGCGGATTCTATTATGCAACATGGAATGATGTATGGATGATAGCCCCCCTCGTCACTGTAGGATTTTTTATCTTGTGGGCAATGGGCTGGAAACTTAACATCTTGTCAATGGGGGATGATGAAGCCAGAACTCTTGGAGTGAACCCCGAAAAATATAAATTCATAGTGGTATCTATTGCCACTGCAATTACTGCTTTTGCAGTGTCTCTTGTTGGAATTATTGCTTGGGTTGGCTTGATGATGCCTCATGCTTCAAGGATGATTCTCGGACCCGACAACAGGTATGTAATCCCTGCATCGATGATGATGGGTGGAATATACATGATCCTATGCGACACACTGGCAAGAACAATTACAAGCTCTGAAATTCCCGTTGGGATTATTGCATCGATTCTTGGAGCTCCCTATCTCTGTTACTTGCTGAGACACAAGGGGAAAGTAATATTCGGGTGATTGATCATGCTTCATGTAAAAGATATTCATTTCAATTACGGTGATTTCCCCGTATTATCGGGAATTTCATTTTCTGTAAACGAAGGAGAACTGTGCGGACTATTCGGGCCTAACGGATGTGGAAAAACAACCCTGTTCAAGTGTTGCCTTAAATTCCTGAAATCTGACCGGGGATCTGTCCACATGGCTGGAAAAGATACCTCAAAAAGATCTATCGAAGAGCTTGCAAAAGTTGTCTCCTATGTGCCACAAGAGCACAAACCTCCATTTCCATATCTCGTAAGAGAAGTAGTTTTGATGGGGAGAACCCCTCATCTTGGAGGTATTTTTGGAGTTAAGCGAAGAGATAAAGAGATTGCAATTGATGCGCTGGAACAGCTTGAAATAGGGGATCTTGCGGACAGGCCATACAACCAGTTATCTGGGGGACAGCGGCAGATGGTGCTGATGGCAAGGGCAATTGCTCAAGATACGCCTATGATGTTTCTCGACGAGCCCACATCTGCTCTTGATTTC
The DNA here is from genome assembly GCF_013760955.1 of Methanococcus maripaludis. Taxonomy (NCBI): domain Archaea; kingdom Methanobacteriati; phylum Methanobacteriota; class Methanococci; order Methanococcales; family Methanococcaceae; genus Methanococcus; species Methanococcus maripaludis. The sequence goes on from NZ_JACDUL010000004.1 coordinate 278,642, forward strand.
CAGAACCAGATGAAGATTTGGGAGACTATGAAAGACATTGCAGCAGAAGGAAAGACGATCCTTGCCTGCAGTCACGATCCCAACCATGTGGCATGGTTCTGTGACAGGGTGATAGTGGTATCAAAAGACGGTATTGTCGCTGATGGTCCGCCCGATGTTACGATCAATGAAGAGGTATTGGATATGATTTATTCCGATACATGCTCGGTCAGAAGATCAGGAGATGTTCGGGTCGTAATGCCCAGAAGTATTGCAGGAGAGCCTGGGGCAAGGTCGTATCCTGCCACTGAAGATTCTTACAGCCAATATGAAAATATAGAAATAAAAGACTAAATGGGGGACAAATTAATGAACTACAATTCTATCGACTGGAATGAAGTATGGAAACAGCAATATGAAAAAAGTATTGAATTAAAAGGAAAAGGGGATTGTGCAACAGTATGGGATTCCAAAAAGAAAGCTCAGGAATTCCTTGAAAGGTCAAATAAAAATCCTGGACGTATACAAGAAATCATTGAACTCTTTAAGCCAGGGAAACATTCCACCATTCTTGATGTGGGTGCAGGTCCCGGAACGCTTGCCGTGCCTCTGGCCGGACTGGCAGCACATGTGACGGCAGTAGAGCCCGCCAACGGAATGGCTGAAGTAATGGGGGAGTATGCAGCTCAGGAAGGAATTTCCAATCTCGACATTGTCCCAAAAAAGTGGGAAGACCTTGATCCAAAAACAGACCTTAAGGATTCATATGATATCGTATTTGCCTCCCATTCACTTGGAATGCCCGATATTAAAGAATCCATTGAAAAGATGATCGCCGTTGCATCCGGGAAAATTTACCTATTCTGGTTCGGAGGAACCCCTGCATGGGAGCAGAGGATGATAGACCTATGGCCTGACCTTCACGGAAAGGAGTATTCATGCGGACCAAAGGCAGACGTCATCTTCAATCTTTTGTATTCTATGGGGATTTACCCAAATGTCGAATCGAGGAATTTCCCTAATCATTTTGAATATCCTGACTATAATGCCGCCTTCCAGGGATTAAAAGAGCAATATGGGATATCGACACCGAAACAGGAGTCAGTCCTTAAAGACTACCTGGATAACATGTTGGTTAATGAAAACGGACACATGGTACTCCCAGGAAAAAGTACAGGGATTCGGCTATGGTGGGAGGTGGACAAATGAAAATAAAGGCTAAGTTATTCAGTCAGGCACTGATTCTTATTCTTATATCCCTGATCGTCATCTTTGCAGGGTGTGTCTCTGAAGATACATCTGGAAAAGAACAAAAATCAGGCGTTGCAGGGTCAGATTATCGGACTGTCATCGATTCCCGTGGAGTTGCAGTTGAAATTCCGTCGGACGTCAAAAGAGTTGCTACAGTCTCTGATGGCCTGATCGAAGGGACAATGTACGCTCTCGGAGTTGAAGGTACTATTGTTGGCATAGGTTCATCGGCTTTACAGAGTGAATGGACATATTCCTACCCAACAGATGACGGAGGCGTCGTGAACGGCACTGGGGGGCACCATGTAATAAAGGAGCTAATTGAAAATATTGAAGACATCCCGCTTTTTGCACAATATGGATCTCCACTTAATTATGAAACGCTGTCTTCTTTAGAGCCCGATGTTGTTATAGTCAGACTTGGAACCAGTGCCTTCTGGGAAGATGCCGAAGCTGCTCAAAAGACGATTGATAGGATTGAGTCTTTGGGTATGCCAGTTGTTGTTCTGTACAGCCCCAATTGCTATGATGATGCATCTCTTACCAGGATCTCTGACGAAATCGAAATAATCGGGGACGTATTCGATAAGAAAGAAGATGCAGCAGAAATTGCAGCATATCTCGAATCTCAAATTGCACTTGTGGAGGAACGTACTTCAGACATTCCCGAAGATGAAAAACCCTCAGTGCTTATGTTTGGACTTTCTCCTACTCACCGGGCACAGGGGGGTGCTGGAGTCGCCCAGGGTCTCGGGACTGCAGAATCCTATATGATAGAGACTGTTGTTAATGCCAAAAACGCCTATCAGGTGGATATAGGTACATTCCAAATCGTCAATACAGAGCAGGTGCTTGCCCTTGATCCCGATGTAATTGTCCTTTGTACTGCATGGGGATACCATCCACCTGGGGAACTGACAGAGGCTACTTATTATGAATCACTCAGGGAGCTCAAGGCCGTCAAGAACGGGCGTATAATGTCCCTTCCATGGACCCCATGCAACTGTGCAAAGAGAATTGAGTACCCGATAGATGTGATGGTAATAGCAAAAGCTGCATACCCTGACAGATTTGAAGACATCGAACTTGACGAATGGCTTATAGAATTCTACATGAATACATATGGTGTCGACCAGACAACAGCGGAAAAGCTGCGGACAGCACAATGGATGGATTGGTGTGTTGGAGAGCAGTAATCCAGATTTCCAAAGGTGATTTTAATGAAAAACTATTACGGATTTGACTGGAACGAAATATGGAATGAGATAAACGAAGCAAATATCAAATGCGGAGCTTTTGGGGAGTGTGCCTCAATATGGGAGAGCAAAGAGGCGGCCAGAGCTTTTCTTAACAACTCTTTTGCCAATCCCGAACGTAAACAATTTATTATTGACAGTCTTCCCTTATCGCCGGATTCCAGGGTACTTGACATTGGTTCAGGTCCGGGAACAATCGCGGTGCCCGTCGCCGGCCGTGTGAAACATGTAACTGCAGTAGAACCATCTCACGGCATGGCAGATGTCATGGAGGAATATGCTGCAGAAAACGGAGTTTCCAATCTTGATATTGTCAGAAAACGTTGGGAGGAACTTGATCCTTCCTCTGACCTCCAGGGACCTTACGATATTGTTTTTGCATCATATTCTCTTGGAATGCAGGATTTAAGGGATACCATCAGGATGATGGAGGAAGTTTCCTCAAAATGGGTTTACATTTTCTGGATCTCCGGAATGCCGTCATGGGAAAAGGGATTTTTGGAACTCTGGCCACAAATCCATGGAAAAGAGTTCTGCCTCACTCCTCAGGCAGACATTATCTATAATGTACTTTACTCAATGGGGATTTACCCAAACATAAGGGTAGCTGAAATTGAGAGCAACAATCATTTCCCTGATCTCAATTCAGCGGTTTCAAAGTTAAGCTCTGTATACAACATTGAAACCAGCGAACAGGAGGAAATTCTCCGGAATTACCTCAGCACAGTTCTTGCCCGAGATGAAAAAGGGTTTGCAGTCAAAGAAAGCAACATGGGCACGGCCCTCTGGTGGGAGATGGGAAAGTGAAAATCAATTTATAGTACAGATCTGATGAAGATGAAGATTGTAATATGTGGAAAAAGGGGCAACAGAAAGAGTACAAGCAGCTCAAAAGGGAGGTTATCTTTAATGTTCCCTATTCCCTGAGAATTTACTCAATGTTGAGACAAGTTACATGAACACGTACGGAGGTTTACGGGCTTTCAGGCAACATTGACGAGTTTAATGAACAATACAAAATTGAAACCCCTGAACAGGAAAAAATACTCTCGGATTATCTAAAGTTCAGTTTGAAGGAAGATAATGGGGAGTATATACTTAACGAAAAGTCAAACACTATAAAAATCTGGTGGAAGGTAGAATAATGAAAAGAAAAAATACCGGGATTACACTGATCCTTAGTCTGTTCATGTCCATATTGCTCATACTATGCGCAGGATGTATATCAGACAACAGTGGAAGTTTACAGACAACAGACAATTCAGAACAGTCAACAGGCTATAAGACAGTCGTTGACATGAGGGGGGTGGAGGTTACCATCCCTGAAGATCCACAAAGGGTAGTTGCAATGAGTCGCTCCCTCATCGACACTACAATGTACATATTCGGAAAGAGCGACAAGATTGTTGGAGCAAGTATCTCAACAAAACCAACAGCGGCCGGAACCTACGTTTACAACGGAAATGATTACACAGTCAACAACTGGATAGGCCAGCTCCTCTATCCTGAAATCAAGAACCTGACGAATGTCGGAGGATTTGGAGGGCCATACGGATCACCGAATGCAGAAACTGTTGCCCAACTTGAACCGGACCTGTTTATTCTCAGGGATATGGGTGCAAGTTCTGAAGACACAAATAAATTCATCGAACAATTAGAGTCAATGGGAATACCGGTTGTAGTACTTCAGTATCCGTCATGCTACGACAATCCTAGTATAGATACCATTTATGAAGAAATAGCTCTTCTCGGAGAAGTCTTCGGAAACGAGGATGAAGCCGATCAGATCATAGACACAATGAAATCAAGAGTTGATTTCATTTCTGAAAGAACTGCTGGAATACCTGAGGATGAGAAAGTAGATGTCCTCTACTTCGGAGCTCCTACGTGGGCAAAAGAGAGATACGGCGGTGCAGGATATGCATTCGGAAGTGGAACAATAGAAATTGCCTTCATGGAAGATGTAATAAATGCAAACAATGTCTACACAGATAGTGGCACTAATCTGGTTTCAGCCGAACAGATGCTTGCACTTGACCCGGATAAGATCATCCTGTGTACATATAGCGGATACCACCCTCCAAGACAGCTGTATGATGAGGAGATGTATGGGGGCATACAGGAGATGACCGCTATCCAATCCGGTGAAGTATACTCTCTTTCCTCAACACCATGCAAATCAGAGAGGCTTGAACTTCCTATTAATCTAATGATTGCTGCAAAGGCTATCTATCCTGATAGATTCGAAGATATTGATCTTGAATCATGGACACGTGAATATATTATAGAATTATATGATACCGACGAAGAGGCCACTGATGAAATAATGGATGCACTTATGTTCGAATATCTTGGAATCTCCTGAGACATTCAGGAACAACTTTCTTTTTTTTAGCAATGCCAATTTAGTCCATTTATAAACATTTTCGTTATTTTTTCATTTATTTCTAATTTTCAAATAAATTAATATCCAAAATTTGATCATCCAAAATGGGGAAATTACTAGTTTAATTACCAGTCCTGAATATGGCCGAACAGGACGTTTCTTCCAACTAAAAAAGCTACTGGAAATGATTAAAATTGATATTTTTGTCTGAAAAACATTAAACAAATAAAAATTTATATATAATTTCTCCGCGTATAGTTTAATTTAAACAGGCGGCAAATAATTGCCCAAACTAAAGATAAATTTTTTATTACGCCATAGATACTAAACGGAGGCTAATTATGGATACAACATTCGAAAATATAACTTTGCAGCCAATTGGCATGGTCCGCAACAACATCAAGCAGCCATTCATCATCGCAAGTGAAAAGGGCCTTAAAATGCGAGAAGGCCATGCTCCGACCCACGAAATGATTCACAAAGCCAATGACACGGTTTCTGAGGTAGTCCTTAATAGTGATCTTGCTGAACACCTTGATGGAATTGAAGAATTTTCCCATATCACGATTTTATACTGGGCTCACGGCGTCCCCCGCGAAGCCTGTGCCCTGAAAAAAATCCGCCCGAGGGGTAATCCAAACAACCCTCCAGTGGGGCTCTTTTGCACCCGCAGCCCTGCCCGTCCGAATCCTATTCTCACCACAGTTGCCCGCCTCGTTGGACGGGAAGGTACAACTCTCAAAGTCACCGGTCTCGATGCCATCGATGGCAGTCCAGTCCTCGATATTAAACCGTGTATCAAGGAGTTTTATCCTACAGATAATGTGAAGATTCCGGTGTGGATGGAAAAGATTCGGGCAAGTTTTAGACATGAAAAAACGAATGATTGATTTTCTTCTTATCGGGAATTTAAAATTCAATTTCAAACGAAAACCCTGAAGAAAACAGAGGGGTTATTCAAATATTAAAAGTTCAGGATAACTCTGGAAAAGTAATTAAAAGCCATAAAATAGTATACATTGCAGGCTCAGATAGATTAGGAACACAAGCTGCATTGGAATACTTTAAAACTTTCGATGAATTTCATGAAGGACCAATAACTGTAAAATGGACTGAAAATGGACCAATCTTAGTTGAATAATTTAAAAACAAATATTTCTCTTTTTTTATGTTTTATCAATTCATTAATTTTTGATAATTTCAATATTTTAAAAAATATCCAATCCATAATTTGGTCGGAGTTTTAAAAAAGATTTTAAAATTAAGACGAAATAAATTTTTTAATGAAAAAATGTAAATTTAATTATTTTCGATATTTTCTGAGTTATAATGGTAATCCAAGCCAGGAAAATATGCCAATCATTTTTAAGCCCATATATGCCATTATGGCAATGAATAAAGTCATCAATGATTTTGCAGGGATTTTGTGTGCAAAGTGTGCACCAAACCTTGCCATGGGGATACTTGTGGCTGCCAACAATCCCCACTGGAGTATGTTGAAATAACCTATTGAGTAAGGTGGTAGTCCTGCCTGACCCAATCCAAGTAACATGTATGCTAAGCCTGCCCCTAACGAGGTAAACATTATCATTGCACTAGATGTACCAATTGCTTCGTGCATATTGAAATTTAAAAAAATCAGCATGATGGGGATTACTAAAACGCCCCCTCCAATGCCGATTAAACCTGTAACAAAACCGATTATAATACCCAAAAATATGTAAGTTAAAGTATTTTTATTAGGTTCACCTTCAACCCTAATTGGTTTTGCTGTAATCATTCTTAAAGCGCCAATTAACATTGTTAAACCAAACATTGTCTTAAGAATAGTTCCTGAAAGATAGGATGCAACATAAGCTCCCCCAAATCCTCCAATTGCCCCAATAACACCAAGGGTAATCGCTTGATTCCATAAAACAATCCCCTTTTTATGATGTTTGAGTACACCACTTAATATGGTTGGCAAAACGACCATGAGGTTTGTTCCAAATGCTACTCTTATTGCAATAGTCGGGTCTATGCCCATTGCTGTTAAAATCCAGTATTGGATCGGTATCATGATGAAACATCCTCCAATTCCTAAAAGGCCGGCAAAAAGTCCAACAAAAATACCTGTAACCAATAAAATTATCATAAATAGTGGTTCCATAGGTATACGTCTCCAATACTGTTCAAATAACTTTATCATTCAATTTTTTTATTTATTGCTGGGATTCTACTTTTTTTAGCATTTCCCCAACATCTCCCTCAATCATGATGTTATCAAGCCTGTTTCCTTTAAGATTTTC
>NZ_JACDUL010000005.1 GCF_013760955.1 Methanococcus maripaludis
TGACATTTGGTTGCTATCTAGGTTTCACCTAGATTGTAGGCTTACATCGCACCTGAGTGTTTCAGTCAGGTGTTCACTTCAATTGCATAATATGCAAGTGATATGGATAGTGCAATGTTTTTAGGTTTAAAACGATAGTATATATTTCACACGAATGAATATTAAAAATGAGGTGATTCTATGACTCTTGACCGTAATGGTAAACTCATAGAAATCGGTTCCTATGTAAAATACATCAACACAGGAACGCATGGAACCGTCAAATCAATTAAATCAGAAAACGATGAAGAATGGGTTCTTTTGGAAAATAATATATTTTACAAACCCGAACTTCTAGAAGTTACAGATCACAAAAAAATCGAAAAGAAAGAATCAGAAGAAGAGCTGATTGAAAAAATAATCGGAGAAGAAATTGACCTCGATGCTGCGGAACGCGGTTGCGGATGTGGAGCAGGTTAACATAATTTCAATTATCAAGGTGTAGTTATGGACAGTCTTTCAGAATTAAACCGTGTAAATACCGCAAGAGAAATACTAAGAAAAAAAATAAATGATACTGGTAGAACCAGCATTTATGACTTAACAGGACTTTGTGGCGGATTTGAAATATGTGAAGAACATTTAAAATTAATTGAAACGTATGTCGGACCCGCCATATTTTCAGAAAAGATAACTAACGCTGGATTAAACCATTTATCGGGGAATTCTGAAATCCATAACGTAGTATGTTTTAACAGGACTTCTTCAGCGATATTATCTACAATTATGGCTCTTTCAAAGTCGTTTAAGAAACTGGTTCACTACGTTCCAGAAAAACCTGCACATCCATCAATTCCACGAAGTTGCGGAATTTTTGGAATGGAATACTTTGAAAGTGATTCATTGGAAGAAATCATATCAAAAATTGATGAAAATACATTAACAGTGATAACCGGGGCTACAATGGATCATAGAATAGTTTCCGATGAAATTGCTGGAAAAATAATATCTTATGCAAAATCTAAAAATTCTCCAGTATTTTTTGATGATGCATCAGGTGCTCGCCTTAGAAGACTTTATGGAAAATTTCCTGCTCTTGAAATGGGTGCAGATCTAGTTGTAACCAGTATGGACAAACTCATGGAAGGTCCAAGAGCCGGCCTTCTCGGGGGAAATAAAAATTTAGTTGATCAGATCTATTCTGAAGGCATGAAATTTGGACTTGAAGCACAGGCTCCGATAATGGCCGCAGTTGTAACTGCCCTTGAAAACTTTGATCTAAATACTTTAAAAAATGCATTTGAACGTGCAGAAAAAATAGATCTAGCTTGTTTTGAAGCTGAAAAACTTGATTATGAAAAAACTCCGACAGGATTTATAATAAAAAATCCGTCAGAAGAAAAATTAATCGAAACTGCACTAAAATTACTTGAAAACTATGGAATAGTTACAATTACCGCAGCAGGTATGCCTGGTGCAAGTAAAAATATAAGAATAGACTTCTGTTCAAAAGATGCAGAAAGAATTTCTAACGAAGAGATAATAAATGCGATTTTAAATTCTTTAAAATAAAAATAAAATAACTTTTTTAAAATTTTTAAATTAATTCTTTTAATTCTTCAGGCCTGTGGAGTTCTCCACCGATTTTTCCACAGCCTACTACGTCACATTTTGCGTATTTCATGACTTCTCCAGAAATCTGCCCTAAATTCATTTCAGGAACTATTATTTTTGATGCTTTCAATCCTGCTATCAATTTGTCTGGAAATGGAAATACTGTTTTTAACCGGATGTATCCAACGTCCTGTCCTTGTTCCCTTAAAGATTCGACCGTGTATTTTACAGTTCTTGAAGGGGTTCCGTAACAGATGAACATTGTTTCGCTGTCCATGTACTTTCCTTCATATAATACAATATCATCTTTATTTTCCAAAATTTTATTGCAAATTCTTCTGACTAGTTTGTCGTGTGTTTCTGCTGAAACATCAGGGTATCCGTTTTCACCGTGCGTTAAACCCGTCACGTGAACATTGTATCCTTCACCAAATGTTGGCATTGGAGGAACTTGCTTATCAAATGGATATGGTTTATCGCATGGTTTTTCTGCCGGTTTTTCACGGTTTATTACTTCAATATCATCGTGTAAAACTACTTTTTCTCTCATGTGCCCTAAAATTTCATCTGCCATTACAAAAACAGGTATTCTGTATTTTTCTGCGTAATTGAAAGCAATCATTGTAAAATCATACATTTCCTGAACTGATGATGGACATAACGCGATAGGTTCGTAGTCCCCATGACTTCCCCACCTAACTTGCATCATGTCTCCCTGAGCTGCTGCGGTTGGCTGTCCTGTTGAAGGGCCACCCCTTTGAACATTTACTAAAACGCAAGGTGTTTCAGTCATGTAAGCGTAACCGATATTTTCAAGCATTAAACTCATTCCAGGGCCACTTGTTGCAGTCATCGATTTTGCACCTGCCCAGCTTGCACCGATTATTGATGCAATACTTGCAATTTCATCTTCCATCTGCGAATAAAATCCGCCGATTTTTGGAAGTCTTTTTGCCATTCCTTCTGCAATCTCGGTTGAAGGGGTGATTGGATATCCTCCAAAAAACCTGCATCCTGCCTTTATTGCACCTTCAACACATGCCATGTTTCCCTGCATGAAGTTAACTTTTGTCATTAAATCACCGAAATATCCGTAAATTATTGAAAAATCCATTAAACATTTTCGCTACTAATATCTCCAAGAACATAATTATATAATTTATCCACGTCTTTATCGATTCCGTACTTTTTAAAGTATCGAAGCACGTTTTCAATATCTCTTTTTAAGTAGTATTCTTCATCGTATTCCACTTCTTCAAATGGCAATTTGTCCAATTTTCCTTTTTTTCCAACTTCAATTGCTTGAGGCCAGTCAATAATTACAAAATCGCCTTCTGAATCAATCAATATATTAAATTCACTTAAATCTCCATGAATAATTCCTAAATCATACGTTTTTTTAACTTCTGCCATTAATTTCCAAAAAAATTCTTCAGGATCCACATTTATCTCGAGTAGATTAACACGCTTTAATTCTTCCCCGTGAAGTTTTCCCATAATTATTGCATGCCGGTTCTGTTCGATTGGTTCAGGAACTTTTACAACTGGAAAAAGCATGGTTAAAACTTCAAACTCTCTTGCAGCGGTGAGCCTTGAAGCATAAAGCCAGCTGATATGTCTTTTATTTGCAAGATATTCTCTGTATCGTTTTCCCATTGAAAAACAGGTTCTTCCAAGCTGGTGGAATTTCATAACCGCTTCACGGTGATTCGTGAGCATTACGTGATAAACATCCCCTTCCTTTCCAACGCCCACTTTTCCACCAATTCCTGCAATTAATTCCTTTTTTATAAATGCATTCATTGCTAAAGCGTCATAGCCCCAGTGAGAGAGCCTGTATCCATAATTAGACTTGTTAGTAAACTTAAATTTATTCAATCTTCCGAGCCTGAAAACTACTTCTTTTTCATGAAATCCCGTTTTTCGTCTTAAATCCTGAATAGGTACCCATTCGTGATTTTTCATTGAAATTTCAATTATTTTTAAAAGTTTCCAGTCGTTATCTTCCATTTCCCTTATTGAACTTAGTACTTTTTCGATTTTTTCACACTTTTATTTTTTAATACTACTTTTCCATGGTGCTATAAAATTTTAAGTATTATATTATTTTGAAATTTTTTCCAATAATTGTTCTCTTAACTCGTCTGCATATTTTATTTTTTCAGTATTATCGATATTTTCAATAATATCGCCCAGTCCAAAGATTCGTTTGAAATTATTCTGTGAAATATCCCAAATTTCTGAAATATCCGATAAAATCTTATCCAACGCCTTTTCATTTGTTTTTTCATATGTTGAATCTAAAATTACTCCGTAAATTTTCACGATTTCTTTTAAATAATCGTTTAACTGTTCATTTTCTACATTTTCTTCTTTTGTTTCAAAACTTAATTTTACGAAATTTTTCAGTGTTTCTGAAGTTTGAATTGTAATTTCTGATAAAAATTCTGAATTTTCATTTTTTAGTATAAATTCAGTTGCAGGTTTTGAAAAACTATGCAGTGAATCCAAAATCAAAGTTGCAGCTGCTTCATTTTTCAAAATATCTCTTGACTTTAATTTTTCTAAAATAACTTCAAAAGTTTTTAAAATTTCAGAATACATCATAATTTTGAACTCTGTTTGTTCCGGACTTATTTTTTCGTTATTTTTTGGTTTTGAAAGTATAAATTTTATAATATTTCTAAGTTTTTCAAAAACAATATGAATTAACTCTTTTTCGTCTGCATTATCAATCTTTGATTCAAATTCCTGTGCATACAAAAGCCCGATTTTTTTAATTCCTTTTAATGCCCTTAAAGATAAGTCATAGTTTCGTTTAAGTTCGTACTTTGAAATTTTTTCAAGCGAAATTATTGCCTCTCTTGAAATAGAAAATGAAGTTCCGTAAGCATTTAATCCTAAATTTTTGAGGTTATCGATGTAGCTTTCGAAGAATTTTTTATTTTTAAACTTACCTTTTTTTGCTAAAACTGAGTAGTTTGCTCCAAGAAGAATTATTCCATTTCTTGCAGTCATGTAGTGATCAGATTTCAGACTTTTTTCAATTATGTAATAAACTGTTCTCAGCGTGTTTTTTGGTATCTTTCTTGCAGAGCGGTAATCTTTATTTTCAGAGTCGAGAGGTTTGTAATTTTTTATTTCGCTTTTTGAAATAGAATTTATCAAACTTTCAATAACATTTTCAGGCTTTAATCCATTGATCGTATTTTTCATGTAAGGTATGAGTATTAAAAAGTCGAAATAAACGAAAAAGAATAAAATACCGATTAAAATAAAGTACGGTACTTCATATCCTCCAATAATAACCGGAATTCTTGCTGTTGGCATGAAACCAAGTATCAAAACTTCGTAACTCATTGAAACGATATATGCTATTATAAATCCCCAAAACGATTTATTGAGTAATAGATGCGTAATTCTCGTTGAATACTGCTGGCTTACCATCTGGATTGCCACAATTGATATCGACGCAACAATTCCTACAATTGCCCCTTGAGTTTGCGGTAGAGTACTTAAAATATATCTTAAATTTTCATCAAAACCTGACCCCCACGCAAAATAAAACAGGGAGTAATAAGCAAGCACTGCTGAAACCGTTGCAATTACGAGTACCTGAAACCATTCTTTTGAAAATAGGTAATTCATAGTATAAGAGCAATTTTTACAAATCTTTGAGAGCATCCTAACCACTAGCATTTTGTTTAATTAAATATACTAATTAATTATAAATAAAAATATATAGATTAAATACATATCAATTCAAGAATCAATACGGCGTATTTGGTTCAAAATATAGGCATGGTGAATATATGAAATTTGGATGGATAAAAACAACGGGAAACGATTCCGAAGAGAGAATAGACTCTGTAAAAGATGCTCTTGAAAGTTCAATTCCTGGAATCTTGGTCAAAAGGGAAGAAATAAACTCGGTAAGGGAACTTGGAAATATAAAGATTGTTTCTGATAGTCTCGATGCAGACGTTGTATTAATTAATAAAGGGGAAGATTTGGAGATTTTAAAATCTGCAAAACTTTCTGGAAAGGAAACTGCAGTTTATGTTGTAATAAATACTAAAGACGATGAAATATACGCAACAGAAGTAAGCAAACTCGATTTTGTCGATTACGTTATTTTGGAAGGAAGCGACTGGACAATTATTCCTCTTGAAAATATCATCGCAGATTTATTCGGAGAAGAAATAAAACTCGTTTCAGTTGTAACTAATGTAAAAGATGCGGAAGCTGCATACGAAATTTTGGAAAAAGGTGTCGATGGAGTTGTTTTGATTCCAAAAGATATCAACGAAGTAAAAGATTTCTCAAAATTAATCGAAAGAATGAATTCTGAAAGCGTAAAACTCGACTATGCAACGGTTACAAAAATCGAACCTGTCGGAAGTGGAGATAGGGTATGTATTGACACCTGCTCAATGATGGAAATGGGAGAAGGAATGTTAATTGGATCATACTCAAGAGGAATGTTTTTAGTCCATTCAGAAACCGTTGAAAACCCATATGTCGCTACAAGACCATTTAGGGTAAATGCCGGACCTGTTCATGCCTATATCTTGTGCCCGGAAAATAAAACAAAATATTTAAGCGATTTAAAAGCAGGCGATAAAGTTTTGGTCGTTAATAAAAACGGTGAAACGAGAGAATCTATTATCGGACGCGTAAAAATCGAAAAAAGACCACTTTTCCTTGTTGAAGCAGAATACAACGGAGAAAATTTAAGAACAATCCTCCAAAATGCAGAAACAATCCGTCTAGTTGGAGAAGATGGAAAACCGGTTTCAGTTGTTGATTTAAAAGTTGGGACAAAAGTGTTGATAAAACCTGATGAAAACGCGCGACACTTTGGAATGGCGATTAAAGAAACCATTATAGAAAAATAATTTTAATATTTACTTTTTTAATTTAAAATAAGAAAATAGAAAAGATTGTTATCGATTTTTAGAATTTTATAAATCTTTTAAGGTATACTTTGTAAGCTACATGTGACATTATAGCCAAAAATGCCGCATAAGCTCCCAAAGTTACCATTATTATCTGTTCCATATTTTCACCGTATCTAACTATCCACTAGTGGACTAGTATGGTAATTCTTTGCAGGATATAAACCTATTTGTGATAATCATTATTATTTATCATATTTTTATAAATCAATTATTTGCCTTTTTTTACCATTCTGATTGAAAAATATCCATATTTGGATAAAATCTAAAAGAATACGTCTTAAAATTATACCTAAATTAATAAATAAATGAAATATCATAACGTCATGAAATCAAAATTAAGACATTATAGAGGGCCATTATGCAGATAAAAATTGGTGAAGTTGAATCGAAATTAAATAAAATTATCGAAGAAGATGGCGCAGCTTACTTCGTACTTATCGACCCTGATGAAAAGAACTACCGAGAAATCGCAAATCACGTTAAGAATTACGCTGATGCGATAATTATCGGGGGAAGTATTGGAATAATCAGCCTTGATGAAGTTACAAAAGAAATCAAAGAAATCACGGGCCTCCCAGTAATTTTATTCCCTGGAAACGTTGATGGCGTTACAAAAGAAGCTGATGCAGTATTGTTCATGACTTTGATGAATTCAAAAAACACGTACTGGAACATGACTGCACCAACACTTGGAGCCCTCACAATTAAAAAATACGGACTTGAAACACTCCCAATGGCCTACCTTGGAATTGAACCAATAAGTAAAACTGCTGTTGGATTTGTCGGCGAAGTAAATGAAATCCCGCAGAAAAAACCTGAAATTGCGGGAATTTACAGCCTTTCAGCATCATACTTTGGAATGAGGTGGGTTTACCTTGAAGCTGGAAGCGGTGCAGAATATCCGGTAAACAACGAAATGATTGGAATTTCCAAAAAATTAAGCGGAATAAATATCATCGTTGGCGGAGGAATAAGAACTCCAGAAGTTGCTTACGAAAAAGTCATGAGTGGTGCAGACGTAATTGTAACCGGAACTTTAACTGAAAAAGACCCAGAAGCAGTTAAAGAAATGAAAAAAGCGATTAAAAAAGCTGGAATGGATAAATTAAAAATGTTATCTAAAAAATAAAAAATAAAATAAAAAATTTAACTTATTTCGATTTTTCCCTGATTCCATTCGATTATGTGAGTTTCTTTTTTGGATAAATCCTGTATCGGAACAATTCCAGGCGTAGGCTTGATGCCCATTCTCTTTTGGAAATCGGTTTGTTCCTGAAACGTACCGCTGTTTATCATCCTAACCCCGTGATAATTACCATATCCGTTGATGTGAATGTGTCCGGTGTGGAAAATGTCAGGTTCTGTGTGTATTGCAAGGTAATCGATATGTTCTGGAGCTATCGGGCACCTTCCACCGTATGTAGGACATAAATGCCTTCTTTTTAAAAGTTCTTTCATAATTGATGGAGGGTTTGTATATTGGGCTACTGAAATCTGTCCGATAATGTCATCAAAACTTCTACCGTGGTACAACAACAAATCAAGGCCGTGAATGTTTACAACGCCAGGATTTCCAACAAAAGTTACATTTTCTTTTGGAAACAGACTTGTTATCGATTCATCAAACGTTGGCTGCGGTTCCGCAGGTCTTAGCGCATCGTGGTTTCCCGGGGAGATTATGAATTTTATATGTTCGGGAACCTGCTCTAAATAAGCTGCAATTTCCGCATACTGCGAAAGTATATCCACGTCATAGAGGTCATACTCCTGACCGGGATAAATTCCAACTCCATCCACCAAATCTCCTGCAATTGAAATATATTTCAATCTACTTACTATTTTTTCTTCTAAACCGCTATTTACTTCCCCGTTTAAAAATTTGATGAATTTTGCAAATACCTTGTTTGAAAACTCGTGGCTTCCAACGTGAACGTCTGACAAGAATGCAGTGTATATCTTTTCGTCCGTTGTTTTCGTAGGTTTTGGAGTAATATCTGGCCTAAAAGCCCTATCAACAAACATTAAGTCTCCTTTATCGTTAATAGTTCCCTCAAAACCGATTACTTCATCTAAAAGAACGTCTGATGGAAGATCTCCCTTGTCCATTTTGTCTTTCATTAAAAGAAGTCTAAATGTTCCATTTTCGTCTTCGAGTTCGATCATTTTATGTCCGTTTTTAGTGGAATTCACATCCGACACTATTCCTGCGATGAAAACTTCATTTTCCTTTTTTCTCCTAAATAGCTGGTTTAATGGGTATGCTTTTTTTTGAACCTTTAATTCGATTATTTTTCTTAAAGTATTGCATCTATCCTTGAAATATTTTACAAAGTCATCGAGTGTTCCCTCACATGTTGATTTTCCAGTAACATCGTATTCATCGTAAACGTGTATCTGTGCATCGATATCTTTTGCATAGTAGTTTATTTTATTATTAACACTTTCTCGAATAGACCTTATCTCTGAAAGTCTTATTTTTCGCTCTTCTTCCAATTTTTTATGTATTTCATCAAGTTCAGGTACTTCTTCCTCGATGTCTTCAAAATCGAGATCGTAAGCTTTAGTTTCTTTTTTAATTTCCTTTTCAACAGGTTCAAAATCATCCGTTTGTTCGATAACCTCCTGATTTTCTGATATCACTTCATTTGACGTATAGTATGCTAAAAAATCGAATTTTCCGTATTCTTCAAAAATATTTTTTAAATTATTTCCCAAAAAAATGTTTAAAAAATGCGAATCAAGGAGTATAAAATCGTCCTTTTTACTTTTAAATTCTTTTATCTTATTAAATAAATCTGAAAAATTTTCTTTATCAAGATTTTGAATTCTTGAGTAGGAATCAGGGGCTAAAAGTACCTGAATGTTTAAAAAGTCGTTTATCATAATTTCACGGTTATTCTGATTTTTTTACATGTCTGTTAATGTTTTGGCATAAGTAATCAAGAGGATGTATTATATCTTTCCTTGAACAGGTTGAATCAGGCCTACAGTAATATCCAAGACCCTTTCCACCATCATCACGCCAGTTCTTGCAGTACTCGCAGTGCGTAATATGGTTTGCAACTTTGTACCCAATATTATGACTTATATAGTATTTAGTTTTTTCAACATCGAAATCCCCGACAGATTTAAAAATATTTATTATTTCGTCTAAAAAGCGTTCAATTTGATCTTCTGTTGCGATATCCTGCGCACTTTTATTTGTAAGAGTCCCTTCTTCAATTGGCCTTAAATTAGGATCGAATTGAGACACGAATCTATAAACTACAAAACTACGCCTTGCGTAGTGCGAAGGAGAACCCCCTGAAAGGATATCGTTTAAAATTTCCCTCATGCATGGCGGATGCCAGTCTTCAGGGATTTCTCCAGAGTACTCTTTAGTACTTACCCGAATTCCGCTTTCGATATTATAGTCTATCTTAATTTCTGAAAATGCCTCTTCTGCTTTTTTCAAGAGTAAATCCTTTATTTCCCTCGGCATTTGTGCATTTCGAACCTTGTCAACGTAATTCTTAATTTTTAACCTTATTTTTTCGAAATTATAGATTGACTGCCTTTTTTGATTTAATAAAACGATGTCCCCTTCAAGAATCATTCTCTCAAGGTGTAAATCGTTATTTCTCGAATTTGCCGCAACATCGATAAAATCCCAGATATTTACTCGCGAATCCTCGTTTTCCAGAGGTATTTTTTCTGCATATTCTTCTGCAAGCTTTTTGATGTAGATATTGTGATTTTTAGAGTTTGCTGCAAGTATGAGTGTCAAATAATCTATTTTTTCTGAAAATATTTCAATATCTCCAGTACTACATATACTGAGCAGATTCTGGTATTCTCTTGAAAACTCCAAAAATTCTTTTTCGTTATCTTCATCTGATATTTCAAGGTTTTTATTCCAGAATAAAAGTTTTAACCGATATTTAATTAATTTAAGGTTTGAACTATCATTTATTTCATCAATCAAATTCAAATCCCGAATACTTTCCATGTTGTCTAGAAACACTAAAATCACAGATTAATTAAATTATAATTTATTCGTTCATTTTGTAGAGGAAAATTGCAACTTCGCCAATTGCGCCGATGTTGTTCTCCAAAATATGCATTGCAGTTCCTTTTTCGAGTTCCTTTTTTGTAAAACCTGAAGAGTTTCCTGAAAAAATTACTAAATCCCTTTTTCCAATTGATTTGAAGTCGATTTTCTCGTTTGCAATTTTACTGTCTGCTATTAATATTACCCTTTCAGGGTTTAAAATCTCTACTGCGTCATCGATATCTTCGAGAAACATTAAATTTTTATTCAATTTTATCGCCATTTTCTGAGCGATCGGAATTCCATTTTGGGCCGCTGAACCTGTTGCTCTTGTAAATATTACTGAATCGAGTCCCATTCCAAAAACTGTCTTTGTAAATTCTTCTATCTGTTTTGAACTAAATGTGTTGTGAAGTGCGATAAACATGAAATCCACCTTTTTTATTTTATCTTTTATTTGTTGTTCAAATATTTTTTAACTTCTTTTGCAATTACCAGTGAAAGTGAAGGGGGAACGCTTTCCCCAACCTGATTGTACTGGGCAGTAATTCCGCCTGCAAAAATATGGGTGTCTGGATAACTCATGAGCCTTGCCTGTTCTCGAACAGTTAAAAGCCGATCTTCCTCATGATGTATAAATCTCCTCTTTCCCATTACAGTTTCAGAGTTTCCCTCCATTGAAAGTCGTATATAATTATCCAAAAACCCGCCGCACGCCTTAAATTTGACAGCTGAACCGCCAATTTTAATTTTATGAATATCTTTTGCAATTTTTTCTGGGAGCGGATATTTTTCATTATTCAATGCATTTCTATCAATATTTGATAAAGCGGTTTTAACGTCTACATTGTCAGTTTTTTCAAGATTTAATGGAATATTTGAAACAATTACCCGTTTTCTAAGTGAGGGGTTCCCGTAATTTTCAGAATCGAAAACATGAAAGTATATTTCATCAAAACCGACTCTTGAAAACTCTTTTTCCAAATGTTCTCTGGTTTCGTAGTTTAAAATCCCTGGAACATTTTCCATTACAAAAACTTCCGGAGAAATATCTCCGACAATTCGAATGTATTCTAAAACCAGTCTTCCAACAGGATCTCGATAAAGCCTGTTGAATGGGATCTTTTCACGCTTTGGATTTGCACCCGTGTATCCTTCACAAGGTGGCCCCCCAATGATTAGATCAATTTTTGAATCAGAATTATTATTAACTATATTCGATATGTATTTTGAATTTATTTCCCTTATGTCCTCATTGATTACAACAGGATTTAAATTTTCATAATTATTTAATTTTTTAAATTCTTCGATATCATCTTGTACTAAAAAATCTTCGAGTTTAAAATAGACTTCTTTTTCTAAAATTTCATTTAATTTTTTTTCAAAAACCGTTCCGTTGTAATTTAAAGCATAGGAATTTGCCGCGTTTTCATCCAATTCAATTGCCAAAAGTGGTTTAAATCCCATTTCAACAAATCCTCTCGAAAACCCGCCACATCCACAGAATAAATCAATAAAATTCATTTTTCCCACGTAAAAATAAGTGCTGATAACCATATAATTGTGATTACCTATAAAAATACATGGTGCTTAAATGACTCGTTTAGATCAGTTGAAAAATTCAAATTATGGGAAAATTTTAGAAGATTTAGAGATTAAAAAACTCCTCAATTCTTCAAAAAATATTACAATCGTTGGAATTTCAAAAAATAGTGAAAACCCGAGTTTTTTCGTTTCTAAATATCTGATAGAATCTGGATTTAACGTTTATTTAATAAATCCAAAATATTCTGGCGAAAAAATATTAAATCATCATGTTTATTCAAATATTTCCGAAATAAAAGAAAAAATAGACATTGTATCGATATTTGTAAACCAGTCAAAAACCCTTGCAATTGCCAAAGAAGCTGTTAAATTAGGATTTAATGCATTCTGGTTTCAGCTTGAAACTTCAGATAAAGAAACTGTAGATTATGTTTTGAAAAACGGTTTTGATGTTGTTTTGGAAAAGTGCATTATGGTAGAACATCAAAAATTTTTATAGTTTAAAGAAATAGTTATTTTGATTTAAAAAAGGTGACTTTGATGAACATTTTAAGAAGGGGAAGACTTGGAAGCAACGTCAAGGAAGACGTGATGAAATTCACTACAAGCCTTGAATTTGATAAAGAAATCTTTGAAAGCGATATTTTATGCGATATTGCACACACCACGATGCTTATCGAACAGAATGTGATTTCAGAAGAAAACGGTAAAAAAATAATCGCAGAACTTAAAAAAATAGCAGAAAAGGGCATGGAAAACCTTGATCTCGATCCATCACTTGATGACATTCACATGGTAATTGAAAGTGAACTGATAAAAGAACTCGGAGAAGATGTTGCAGGTAGGATGCATACTGGAAGGAGTCGAAATGACGAAGTTGCAACTGATTTGAGGCTCTCCTTGAGGAAAAAAGTTCTTGAAATAATTGGCCATTTGATTACAATGGAACAAAATATGCTTAAAGTTTCAAACGAGCATAAAGAAACCCTCACTGTCGGATACACGCATTTGCAGCAGGCACAACCTGTAACTTTCGGACATCACATTTTAAGTCATGTTTCAGCAATTGAACGGGATATTTCAAGGTTTTTTGATACTTACAATAGGATAAATATCTCGCCTCTCGGATGCAGTGCGATGGCGACAACAGGATTTAATCTCAACAGAAAAAGAACCCAAGAACTTCTAGGATTTTACGACATTATTGAAAATTCAATGGACGGGGTGTCTTCAAGAGATTTCATCGTTGAAACAATGGCAAATATCTCGATGCTTGGAACAAATTTATCAAAAATTTGTGAAGAACTCGTTGTGTTCTCGAGTGCCGAATTTAACACGATTGAAATTGCAAATGAATACACTTCAACTTCTTCGATAATGCCTCAAAAAAAAAATCCGGATGTTGCTGAAATCACAAGAGCAAAGCTTTCAACGTTAAATGGAGAACTCGTAACAGTTTTAACAATCATGAAAGCGCTTCCAAACACGTATAATAGAGATCTACAAGAAATCAGTCCGCATCTTTGGAAAAGTGTCTATACACTTATAGACTGTATTCAGATGGTTGACGGAATGATATCAACTATTAAAGTAAATAAAGAAAGAATGAAGGAAAACGCAGAGAAAAACTATTCTACTGCAACAGAACTTGCAGATACCCTCGTTAGAGAATGCGGAATTGCGTTTAGAATGGCGCACGGAATTGTTGGAGAACTCGTGAAGAGATCCATTGAAGAAAAAGTTGAAATTAAAGAAATAATTTTAGAGGTTCTTGAAAAAAACAATCTCTCTTTAAGTCAGGAAAAAATTGATACTGCGCTCGATCCTTTTGAAAACGTCAAATTAAGAAATGTAATCGGTGGACCTGCACCAGAAGAAGTGGAAAGGGCAATATCTTCATTTAATACAAAAATTTCGACACATAAAGAAAAATTGGATGAAAAAATTGCTGAAGTAAATACTGTTAATAAAAATCTCTTAAAATAAATATTAAAAAAATTATAAAATACTAAAAACCCTTTTTAAAATTATAGTTGCATAGCTTCCCTTCTTTAAACTAAATTCTAAAGCTATTTTATATTTTTTCTGGTTTAATTCGTCAGATTTGAACGTTCCAGTATTAACATCTTCAGGAATTGAAATAATCGGTCTTTTCGTGTATTTTAATTTTCCAAAGTCCATTTTTTCAAAATCTGAAAATTTAATCCGTTCCTTCTTCAAAATTGCATTTATTATCTTTTTTTCTGAATCGCTGTATTCCACATCTGAAACTATCGTTGGAAAGTCCAATTCTTTCAATTTATCAAATAATTCTTCGCCAATATTTTCATAAAACAGAAATGTTCCACAGCAGTAATCGACATATTTTCTATTTTCCTGCGGAATAATCTCTTTTAAAAACTCTTTTAAGCATTCATTCCAGAGGTAGCTTTGATATGCAGATATAAAAAGCTCTTTCAACCGATTATCCATATATTTAAACGATTTTTTAAAATCATTTTCATATTTTAGCGATTTTACCATGTTTCTAAACATTTTACTTTTTATCTGCTTTTTATCGATGTATTTTAGGCATTCGTCCCAGTTGCCCCAATTTTTATCGATAAATCTTTTTAAATCTTTTATTTGCTTTTTTTCACTTTTCGTATAGCTTGTTAAAAGTATTTTAACGACTTCTTCATAATTTCCCTTCAAAATTTCCTTTGCTATAAATTTACCGTTAAATACACTTCCAAATCTCTGTTCATCGTAATAATTTGGTGCGCCCAAACTTAAAGCTCGAATATTATCTGCAATTTTTAAAAATTCATTTTTATCAACAGCCCTTGCGATAATTTCAAACCGATTTCCGTATAATTTTCCAATTTTTAGCGGTTTTTTAATAGTTCCGACATATTCAAGCTTTAAATTATCTTCGTCGAGAGATAATTTACCATATTCATTTGGAATGGAAACGTACTGCGTTGTAATTGCGTGTCTATCTTTTAAACCGCAATAACCGATTTCTTTTGTTGGAACTTCAAAATTTTTTGAAAGGTACGATATCGCTTTTAAATTTTCTATTCCATTTTTTTGAAGTTTATATAAGGAATAATTTCCAGAATCATCCAATTCATACTCTAAAATCTCATTTACAATGAAATCTTCGTGTTTTTGTCTAAATTTCATAATATCCCTTATTGAATCATGTTCATTTGATCTATTTCTTTTAAAATATCAAAATCTTTTCTTTTTACAGCAATTTCTCGAATTTTTTCAATTATTTTTAAATTTTTACCGCACAATTCGCGATATTCCTTGCAATATTCCAAAATATCTCTGTAATGATCTTCAATTAAACTTTTATTGTATTTTGACAATTCGTATGCCACAAGTCCTTTTAATATCGATTCTTTTGAAAATAAAAATACAGGATGCAGCCAGAGAACTAATTTTTCATCTTCGTGTTCCATTACGTTTTCTATTTTTTCTAAATCCATGAATACATCGATATATACTAAAACTTCTGAAATATTTGAATTTTCCGAGATTTTCTGAACTATTGATTCCAGATTTACATCGAATTCTGAAATTTTAATGTCGAGTTCTTCATCAGACAGTTCATTCCACTGGAGTATTCTTTCCCTGTGTTCGTATGACGCCGTCGAAAACGTCTTTAAAATAACTTCGAAAGTATTATCTACAGAAAAACTGTAATCGTCTGCTTTTCGCGAAGAAAGATGTATTATCATGATTCCATCGTCGATGTGCTTCAAATTTACCTTTCTAAGGGAATATTTTCTATTTGTTGCTTCAAAACTTGGTAATTCATCGCAATCCAATAAATTTTTTATAGAATACCGTTTACCAGTTTCATTCCAGAGATTAAATCCTTTGAATTCGATGTCGAGTGTTTCTGCCATTAAAAGATCTCTTGAATATTCATCGATATTCTTTAAAACGTCCTTTAAAATCTTATTTATAAGTTGTTTAGACTCCATTTCAGTCACCAATTTATCCGCCGTGCCTTAAGTACCATCCACGATCCATTATATTTTTAATTAATTTTCCGTTGTATTTTCCAATTCCGAGTAATTCCTTGTTTTCATTAAATACTGCGACTTTTCCATCCCCGACGACTTCGATAATTGAGGTATCGAAAACGTCTCTTTCATAGAGGAATAGACTTTCACCTTTTTCATTTACCCGTGCATAATTCTTTTCAATGTACTTTGAAACCATGTTTATACCTTCTAATGAGGGTAAAAACTTTTCTTTTCCAGAGATTTCTTCGAGTTCGCCGACATTTATCCCTACACTGTAAATATCCTTGTGATTTTCTAGAGATTTAAGAACCTTGGAACTTACGTAAACTACGTTTTTTGATTTTCCTTTCAATAATAAAAAATTCTTAAAATCAAGTTCTTCAGCTTTTTTACCGATGTACCTCGAAATAGCCGCTTTTATAGCACTGATTTCTGATTCTTCGAGCTTTCTGTGTTTCATAATATCCCGCTTAAATTAGATCATTTATAACTATTTAGAATCTGTAACTATATATAACAAATTATAAAAAAGTCTGGATGGGTTTGTTGTTCTTTTAGTTATTTTAAATTAGTTAAAATAATAAATAAATTAAATTATTTTTGAGATCTGCGAATCGTTGTTTTAACATAGCTTTCTATTTTTTGATCGATCTGTTTTGAAAGGTTGTTTACCATTTCAAGATTTTTTTCAGAGATATCTATTTTTTCAGGCATGTATTTTGTTTTTTCAAGCGTTTTTACACCTTTGAGTACATCAAGGTCTGAAAAACTGCTGTAAAGTTCTCTTCCTGTTGATAATATCTCATTTTCTACCGTTTTTCCTTCTTTTTTGCCATAAATTGAAAAAAGTGGGAATTTTGTAATTACATTTGATCCCGCCATTACGAGCGGTCCGATGTTTGTTAGTTTATCAACCCAAGTTCCAGATATTATCTTTATTTTTGGGAAAGTTAGCCTAACACTTGAAACCCAGTTCATGTATTCGAGTGTTGTTACAGAGGTTTTTCCTTGAAAGATTGTTTCATCCTGGGGATTTAGGGAGTAAAAGGTAATTCTATCAAGATTTAATTCTTCAATTAAATTTAATAATACTTCGATATCATCTTCAGTTTCGCCCATGCCCAAAATTATCGTAATTCCTGTTTTAAGTCCCATATCTTTTGCTTTTTTCAGCATTTCTTTCGTGTTTGATAGTGGTTTTCCAGGACACAATTCTTCGTGTAATTTTGGATTTACGGTTTCTACTGCACCGACGACCCCTTCAACGTTGTTTAAATTTAAATTTTCGAAATCAATTATCCCAACATTTAGATACTGTTTTGCCTGCTGAACGTACGAAACCATTTCGATAGTGTCGTTTAATTCTTCAGTTTTATACCCATATCCACCAGAAATAAATTCAAGCTTCCATCCAATTCTTTTCATGATTATGCTTTCTGCTAAAATGGATTCAGGCTTTCTTCTTGCTTTTAATGGGTCTTTTATCTTTTCTTTTTGTGTCGACATGAAGCAGAATTTACAAGGGTTTTCTAAATTACAGTACCACCCTAAAAAAAGGGCCCTTTCTAAACTAGTAATGTTTTCGTGGTGTTTTTCCATTAATTTAAATGCCTTAATTGAATTTTCTAAAATCTCCGTAGAATTCATAATATCTCCTGATAAATTTAAAATACTTGAGTAAAAGATAATAATATACCAATATTTGGGGGCTGTCCGTGAACAAATTATCTGAATCTGATTTAAGTGTGACATTGAATATAAACTATAGAGGTAAGCATGTCACAAAAACTCAGGTCGAAATATTGAAATTGGTTTCTGAAACAAAGTCGCAGAACAAAGTTGCGGAAATTCTAGGAATACCTCCATCAACGGTAAATATTCAGATAAAAAGGCTTGAAAATAAGTTAGATTTAAAATTAATTCATTCTTCTCCTGCGGGAACTATGTTATCCGATGATGCGGAACGTATTGTATCTTTTTACAATGCATACCTTGAAAGAACTTCAAAAGAAAAATTTATTGCATGTGGATTTATAAGTGGAGAAGTTGGGAGACTTCTTTTCGACGATGTACTTGTTTCATCATTTTCCAATGTTTTAAAACTTTATAAATCAAATTTAACGAGTATTGTTGGAATTGATGACCCCTACTGGAGTTACAGGCTTGGTGATCCAGTTCCGGTTGCATTTGACCACTTTGTAATGGTTTCAAAGGATGAATTTGACCATAAAAATCTTTTAGGGGTTAACTATTCAGCCCACAGGATCGTTTGGAAAACCCTTAAAAATGAAAAAATAGATTTTAAGGTAGCAAAAGTTGTAAAAAACCCATTTTATGCGATAGACCTTTTAGAAGAAGGATACAGCATGTTTTTGAATACCTGCCTTTTAAGATATGTTAAAAAAGATTATTTAATCGAAACTCCGGAGTATTATGATAAAACAAGACATACAATAAACTTTATTTTAAATAATTCGATTTTAGAAAATGAATTTGAAGAATTGCTATATAAAAAACAGAAAGAAATAAAATCTGCAGGTTTTGAACCTATTTTGTAATTTTTGAAATTATTTAAAATTATCTAATAACTATTTTCGAAATTATTTGTCCAACAATTGGTGAAACAAAGTATGCTGTAGGGAACGCTATAGAGTACCCGATTAAAAGTACCTTTGGTCAAAATGCTAAAACTTCGAAACTAACTCCACGATTTACCGGCGTCATTGCCAAAGACATTACTAATGCCATTGCATCAGACATCAATAATGCAAATGTTACTCTTTCGTATTTTTTGGGGATTATCATCTATTCACCGTGTAAATTGATCTGAAATTGGATTTAAATAAAAAATAATAAAAAGAGTGTATGTTCAAAGTATAAAAAGTTAAAATAATAACATGTTTAGTTATTGAGGAATGTTTCCGCCTGGAACCATTACGGTAAGTTTTACCTGTTTTACGCCCTTTTGTGACGTAAGTTTATCGGTTAAGTCCTTAATGTCTGATGCATCCCCTTTAACGAGAACTACCTCCATACAGTGGTCGTGATCAAGGTGCATATGAATTGTTGCAACGATTAATTTTTCATAATCGTGCTGTATTGTCGTTAATTTCTCCATCACGTCAGTAGAGTGGTGATCATAGATAATACTGATCGTTCCAGCCCTGTGACCTTCTAGACTGTGAATCCATTTATGTTTTATTAAGTAATCCCTGATAGAGTCCCTTATGGCCTCACTTCTGCTTGCGTAGCCCCTTTCTTCGATTATTTCATCGAACTCTGCAAGCAAGTTTGTAGGTAATGAGATACTTATTCTATCCATGTCTACCATTTTACTCCTCCCCTAATTTCTTAACTGAACATTACATGTACTAGATAGTGACTTTGTAATATTTGATAATATCTTAAGAGTACTATTTAAATATTATGTAATAATAAGGTGAAAAACTTTGAGCGTTGTTATTGGATATTATGGAAAAAATGGAGCCGTTATTGCAGGCGACAAAAGAAATTTACTATTTAACGGAATTGAAAGTAATAGGGAAAAGCTTGAAGAGATTATGTACTCCGGACAGCTTAGAACTGATGAAGAGTTATTAAAAAAAGCTTCTGAATTTGATGTTAAGATCCATATTAACGATACGCGAGAAAAAGTTAAAAAATTTGGAAACGTATTATCTGGCGAAGTCCTTTCAATCGGACGGGAATCTAAAAGAAGGAGAATGTACCTTACAAAGGAAAAATGCGTAATTCTCGATATTGAAAATGATCAGATAACTAATAAATCGGTTAAAAACGGATCTGGAATCGTTGTATTTGGAAATAGATATATAAAAAATCTTGTTGAATCAGAAATTAAAAAACACGTTCAAAAAATTTTAAAGATGAGTGCCAAGGAAATCAGTGCACTATTTGAAAAAATCCTAAAAAATATTGAAAATGCAACGTTAAGTAATGAGTTTGAATATTACTTTGTTGAAACTTATGAGAATAACCTTGAAAAAGTAATTGAAAATGATTTAAATGACCTTTTCAACTACAGAAAAGAATTATCTTTAAAAATGGTTGAAATGCAAAAAGTAATGATGATTGCTGATAAAATTGTAAAAATCGGGGATGTCGGGGAAATTGAAAATGGAAACTTAGTTCTATACGATGAATTCCTCGCAATAGATAAAATATGTCCTGAACCAACAATATACTGTGAAATAGGAATTACTGGCGAATTTGCTGAAGGGGATATTATAACAATAGATAATGAATCTTTAAAAGTAAAAAGAACTGGAAGTCCTGTCGTAGTTGAAAAGATAATCTGCAGAAAATAATAAATTAATTAAATTTAACTTTTTTTCCGATTAACTCTGGATTTATGCCTGAAGCTTTCACTTCAAACATTCTATTTGATTTTACTTTTGAATTGTAGGTTTTCCAAGGGATTAAGTTGCTTGCAATGTCTACAATAGTATTGTCTTTTAAAAAAATCACGTCTATTGGGTACTTCATGAAAAATGTATGAATATGGAGTTTTCGATTTCCATATTTGAAGAATAATCCTTCATTTTCTGAAATATCCCTAAGCATGAGTCCAAATGCCCGTTTTATAAAATTATCCGCAATTTTTACAGAATAAATTTTACCATTTATTTCAAGCGTTTTTGGACTCATTTTTTAGTTCCTCTCTTGTAGGGTACTGGAACGTACTGCACAGATGGCCTTTGGTTTACAGGTTGCCTGTATAGATCAAATAATGCATAAACAATTTCTGGTAAATCGGTGTTTACTTCGATTCCGAGTTCTTTTAATTTTTTAATTGTTAATGGATAGTCGTGAGTCCATTTTCCAGTTGAAAGGGTTTCTGATAAGTATTTTGCTTTTTCTTCGCCCATTTTGTCCTTCAATATCTCGTAGACAAATTCTTTAACCTGGATTATTGCTTTTCTTGAAATGTCTCCCAAAATTAAAGTTTCGTCATCCAATTCATCAGTATATTTCGTATTTATCGCATTTATAATTGAAGCTGCAGGATACTGTCCAACTTGAGGATCTACTGGCCCCATAACTGCATTTTTATCGATTATTATTTCGTCTGCTGCAAGCGCGATCAAACTTCCGCCGCTCATTGCGTAGTGCGGAATAATAACTGTTGTTTTTGCTTTGTGTTCCTTTAGGGCCGTTGCAATCTGTTCACTTGCAAGTACGAGTCCTCCAGGAGTGTGAAGAATTAAATCAATTGGCATGTCTTCAGGAGTCATTCTAATTGCCCTTAAAATCTCTTCACTGTCTTCAATTGTAATATATTTGTAAAGTGGAATTCCAAATAGGGCCAATTGCTCCTGTCTATGTATCATAACAATTGCACGGGTTTTTCTAACAGCTTCGAACTGTTTTATAAATTTGTACCTTTGTAAAAGCCTATATCTAAAAAGCACCTGCGGATAGAAGAATAAAAATATGAAAAATATCCACATAACTGATGATGGATCCATTTTAACAGCCCCCGTGAAAATTGTCTTTTTGCTTCCGCTAAAGTCCTTAAATATCCTAAATATCTTATCGTATATATTCTTTTTATATCAGATTAACGTACTTACTTAACCTTATATAATATCTTACTATAATCAAATTATTCATCTAATAGACGAGGTGCACTGATGAGCAATATCAATATCAGTAACCTGAAACTCAAAAAAAATCTTCAAAAGCCACCAGTAGTTCCTGAAGAAGCATTGTGTTTAAAATACGTGATTTTGGAACCTGTTGGCTTTCCAATAAATGTTAATGGCGAGAATTTAAGGGTTAGTGTAGAAGACCATGCATTATTTAACTCATACGCTCGAGAACAGTGGGAAAACGAGATTGTAAAAGAAGGCGGATACATATTTGACAGTACAATTATTCCAGAATACGCATTCAAGGTTATTTCTCTCTACCCAAAAGATGGAGGGATTATTACAAAAGATACGCTATTTAAATTAGAAAACAGTACTAAAGTTGTAAATTCTCCAAAATTCAAAGAAACTAATTTTGAAGAAGTCATCGGACAGCTGGATGCAAAGAAAAAATGCAAAATAGTAATAAAATATCTTGAAAACCCAGAAATTTTTGGAGAATGGGCACCGAAAAACATTTTATTTTATGGGCCGCCAGGAACTGGAAAAACAATGCTAGCAAGAGCTCTTGCAACCGAAACTGAAGTACCACTTTATTTAATAAAAGCCACCGAACTTATTGGGGACCACGTCGGAGATGGCTCAAAACAGATTGAAAGCCTGTATGAAAGTGCATCAGAAAACACCCCTTGTATAATATTTATCGATGAACTTGATGCAATTGCACTTAGCAGGCAGTTTCAGTCATTGAGAGGAGATGTATCAGAAGTAGTGAACGCACTCCTTACTGAACTTGATGGAATAAAAAATAATTTAGGAATTGTAACGATTGCTGCGACAAACAATCCAGAAATGCTAGATAATGCTGTTAGAAGCAGGTTTGAAGAAGAAATAGAATTTAAAATGCCTGATGATAATGAAAGATTAAAGATTCTCGAGTTATATGTTAAAAAAATGCCTATAACTGTAAATGCAGATCTCAAAAAATATGTTGAAAAAACAAAGGGCATGAACGGAAGAACTATTAAAGAAAAATTTCTAAAACCTGCACTCCATAAGGCAATTTTGGAAGATAATGAATCGATTGAAGAAAAAGATCTCGATGAGATAATTAAAAAACTCGTTAGAAATCAAGCTCCGTCAAATTTGTACGGATAATTTCTTTTTTAAATTTTTAAAAAAATAGATATTTAGTTTTTAAGTTTAACTGCGGTTCCATAGTAAGTGTATTCTACCATTTCTTCACCAGTTTCTTCTGATTTATATGAAACTGAATCTAATTTTACGCTTATTATTGCATCTGCACCGTCTTCGTTTCCTTTTCTAAATAGGCCATATAACGCTTTCTTTTTAGCTTCCATTTGGTCTTTTGTACCTGCTTTAGCAGCTAAAGATCCCATAACAAAGCCCGTGTAGCTTTCAATTTCCTTTCCTTCAATTCTGTCGCTTGTTGTTACAATCATAAAATCACCTTCTTTTTTCAAAATTAATATGGAAAGCAGATATATATCAATTTCTAAATAATTCTATTATTTAAAGAAATCTTCAATTTTAACCTGCTTTCTCTTGTCGTTTACAAATAAACTATCAATCCCAGATCTTATAATTTCGAGTCTTTGTTTTATGTAGTCACTTGCCTCATATTTTTCAGCCATGGTTTGTGAAACGTCCATGTACTTTTCAACGGCCCCTTTTGAAACCGTTAAAATCAATCTGCTTCCACATTTCCTACAAACTCCTTTTAAAGGCATCCTTCGATATTTTGCACCACATTTGCACCTTACACCCTGTCTTGAAAAAGCCCTTAAATTTCCAATTAAATCAGGTACAAAGTGCGATTGAATAACCTTTTCTGCTACATCCCTTTCATCAGTTGCCCGAATCTTTTTTGCAACTGCAAGTTGAGCTGAAGTCTTTTCCATCATCGAACCTAAAGTTTTGTATGCGCAGACGAGCGGCCCTTCATCTATTTTCAAAGTTTCGTGAGTATATCCAATTCCCTCATACTGGCTGTCTTTATCTAACCTGTCTTCAACAGTCTGCATTATTTTTTTGATTTCTTTTGGAGCGATTCCTTCCAAAGATTTTTCATAGAATTCTATAGGGTATTCCCACATCGAATCCATGTTGTGAACCTCACCATCTACTTCCTTAGGATCCAAAATTGTTGTAAGAACCAGTGGTGCATCCATCTGGCCCCCTCTTTTGTCGGGTAAAAATCTCTTTGAAAAATTCATGAATGCATCTAAAAGAAGGAAAAATGCATCTTCATCCCCATCGCAGTTTCTTCTTTTTGAAGCGTGGAAATAAGGATGAGCATAGCCCACGTTTGCATTGCTATATCCAATAATCCTTCCAACCATTCCTGCAGAGGTGTGTGGTGCCATCCCAATTATTAAATGACCTACGAGATCATCTCTTTTATTCACGTTGTAAAATCTATCTTTTTTGTAGTATTTTTCCAAAAGGTCGTCTATGAATTTTGAAACATTGAAGAAATAATCCATGCATGATTCAGGAACTATGACGTCCTGAACTTTCAATTCGAGAACCTGATCTTCGTTTTCAAGAGAATTTCCGTGAATATCTTTTAAATATCCTAATGACTTCAATTTTTCAATACCGACATGTATTTCCACAGGCCTGAAATGGGTTACTGGAACATCTGTACAGTCAAACCTTGTAGTACCATCTTTAAATACATATATATCGTTTTTTGCCCGCAATATCGCTTTTTCTAAGGGTTCAATTATTTTATCCTTTGAAGTCATACCTTTAATACATTTTACGTCACCAGCCTTATTTATCTTCAAATTTTCAAGCGCTTTGTACCAGTATTCTTTTATAGGAAGTTTTATTCTAGAAGGGCCACTTGGTTCAACAGAATTTCCGCAAAATGGACATGTCCTATACAAACTTACATTTCCACAGCTGCATTTCACATTTGAAATTTCAATTTCGTCTGTTTTTCCTTCTTCAACAGCTTTGTTAATGAGCCTTACAAGAGCTCCAGCATTTCCAATTGGGAAAAGTCCGTTTACAGGAGGTTTCATCTTCCTGGAAGCTGCCTTTTCTGGCCTACCCATCCTTGCGCCAACGTAAATGTAGGCGTTTCTTCGGATTTCAAATGGAGCTATCGTATTTATGAAGTGCATGTTGTTTTTCGTGTTTTGAAGTTTTTCTTCAATTTCTTCTACGATATCTCTTTTTTCATCAAAATCATAACCTAGTGAATATAATAATGGATAATACTCAAAAATTTCTAATTTTTCACCAGTTACTGTATGTGGACATCCGATAAGTTCCAAATACCGCTTCGCATTTGAAATTTCGGGGTTTTCTGAATCGTAAGTCACTTCCCAGGAATCGTTGCTTTCATTGTACTTCCCACCAATAATCCAATTTCTAAGGACATTGATATTATCTTTAGAAATATCGTGCCAGAAATACGTATATTTTGGATGTAATGGTGTTTTTGTAAGTTTAGCATAGTTTACTGCTTCTTTTTGGTCAGGATTTTCTATAAATTCTTTTTTGTATTCTAAATTTTCTGATTTTAAGATTTTTTCATACCATTCAGTACACCAGCTGCTTGGAAGTATAGTGTGGTTGTTTTCCAAGAAATCCCCATAATTTACCAAAATATCTCCTAAAAAGAGAATTTCTTCAACATCATCCCGGTATTGTTTTGCTTTCTCAACAGTATCTATTTTAAGTACACTTTTATCTTTTAATCTGACTATTGGGCCCTCGATACTGTCAACAGGAACTACACATGTTGCTTTTCCAGGTCTTTCTGTTTTTAACTGAGTTCCAACGGCCATGAAGTCGTCAACTAAATACATTATTGCAGGGTGAAAACCATCTGTTGCAAACCCTGTGTTTCGACTTCTTCCATACCTGAGTCTGAACCCTCCTTTTTTAGAAGGGTGTGAAAATACAGGTCTTCCTGCAATAACTTCCCCAATAAACTTGGTTACAGCCTCTACCTCATAGTCCTCATATTGAGATAAGTCTTCTTCCTCTTCGTAGTTAAAATCGTCCTTTTCTTCTTCGATTTCTTCAATTACTTCTTCTTTTTTACTTTTTAACTCTTTTAACCAGTCCCATCCTTCTATACCTAATTTGTCAACGTGTCTTAGAATTTTGGGTGCTTTTAAAAGAACACCCTCGACAAGTGCTAAAAGAGCACCGCCCCTAATCTGGTTTGTTTCTACTCTCGGTAAATCCCTGTGTCCACTAACTTCAACATCGTCAGTTGCTTCCCCAGTGATTTCTACAGATATGTTTCTAACTGCTGCCCGGATTTCTTCAGCTTTTGGCTGGTATTGAAATGTAGTAACTTCAGACTGGTATAAATCCACTTCTTCCCCGTATCTTTCAACTTCATCTTCTGTTGGCTTAAATTTATCCAATCCCATGTTTTTTCTAACGTAATCCCCAACAAGTACCGCGAGTGCCTGAGCAGTTCCCCCTGCACTCCTAATTGGTCCTGCAAAGTATATTGCAAGATATTCGCCACTATCATTATTTTTCTTAATTTTAACATGGGCAATTCCCTCGAGGGGTGCCGCCACAATTCCTTCCGTGATAACTGCTAATGCCGTTCTTACAGCTTGTTCTGCCCCAACTTCTCGCCCAAACTCCCCAAATTTTCCTTCAACTATTTCTTTTGCAATTTCAAGAGCTGCAGGTTCTTTTCCTAAGTCAGAAACCAGTTCTCTGATACGTTCTGCAACATTTTTTGGACCGACAATTCCCTCTACCCTATCTGCCATATCTTTTGCCAGGGGTATCTCAACGTGATCAGTTACATCGTACCCACTTTTTCTGCAGTCGTCTGCAAGCGTGTAGAGTTCGGTTACATTGTCTAAAATATTTTTGAAATATTCAGTCATTCCTTTTGAAGCTGAAACATGAAGCATGATTATCACGAGTAACGTTAGATTAAAAGTAATTAGATGATTTAGGTTTTGAAAGCATATATAGTTTTAACACTTTTTCTTGTGGAAGGCGTATAATGGCCAATGTATAAAATTAATATTAGTGGTATAAGTGGGGGACTATTTTGAAAATTTTTGTATACTGTTCGGAATATGGTGCAAATAATATAATCTCGAAGAAATGGAATATATGGAAAAACATGGCAATAAAATTGAAATTTTCTTTAAAAACCGTGTTTTGAGTGTTAGTTATATTGATATCCATCATGCCGATGAATTTAAAAAATTTATAATGACTTTTGAGGGTTTTTTACAAAACGGGATGTGTATTTTAGAGATACCTTATGAATTTGAGGTACAGTAAAACTTGTTTAGAAAACTTTTTTAAAATTTTGTAAATTTTTTTAAAATGGCATCGGGGCTATAGCCTGCCTTCTGTAATTTCGGTGACATTCAGCTTAGCGCGTAATGCTTGCACCCGTGTAAAATAAGGTCGTTTCATCGATTTTCTAAGAATCCTCAATTTTGAAATATCATAGTCATATTTCTTAGAACCGTGTCGTTTCTATACCCTATTCATTCCTTCTCAGGACATCTACACAATTGGGTGGGCAGAGCTTCCTCCCATTGGATAGTCACCAGCCCCCTTGCCATGAGTTTGGGCATATGTCACCCGAAAACTCGAAAATGAAATGAATAAAAAAAGTGACTAACGGCGTCACATTGTTCCCACCAGATGGCAGTACTTAATGAATCGCTGGAGGGCTTAATTTCCGAGATCGGGATGGGATCGGA
>NZ_JACDUL010000006.1 GCF_013760955.1 Methanococcus maripaludis
CCTCCTGCAAAAGATATGGATGGTCGAAAAAAACGACTTGATGCAATTGAAAGCGGAGAACTACAAGGTTACGACTGGTGGTTCTGCTACACTGATTTAAAAGAATAATTCTTTTTTCCTTTTTTAAATTTAAAATATATTTATTATTAAAATTGGAAATAAAGATAAAATTTTTTGTTGTTTACATAAAATCTTGAAGGTTAATGTTTTTATCTTTTGTGTTGATGTTTTTTGTGTTGTGCTTGCTTTTTTTGAATTTCTTTCTGCACGTCCTGATGTTCCTGTTTTTTTTGTTTTTGCGGACCCACTACTCTTTGGTACTGTGCTATTTTTGGTTGTTGGTGTTCTTTTTGTTCCTCTTGTTTAATGTTTGGCATAATTACCCCATCAATATTTTTGAAAATTGAAAAAAAGAGTGGGTGGTATTTGTCAATTATTCATTCTTTTAAGGTCTTTGAGTTTAAAACGCCTTATCTTTTTTGTTGCTGTTGCTGCGGTCCTTGTTTTTGTTGAGCCTGCTTTTGTTGCTGCGGTCCTTGTTTTTGTTGAGCCTGCTTTTGTTGCTGTTGCTTTTTTGGGTCTTGTTTTTTAATGTCTGCCATATGTATCACCCCTCGTTTTACAATATATATTTTCAATTCAGAGCTATTTAAAATTTATCAGATTAATGGAGTCCGTTTTTCAATTAAATGTATTATTGTAAATTATAATCGAATTAAACTTTAATTATTGATCCAAATTCATTAAAAAGTCCAATACCATTGAACATTGTTTAATGGCCATTTTAATGAATTTTTTTAACATTACGACTTTTTTAGTCGATATTGTCCATTTAAACCATATTTTTTAGATAATATTTAAAAATAACTGGAATAAATAAATACTTTTGAAAAAAGAAACTATAATGTAAATATTTTAGGGGGTTGGTAAAAATGGTTGATTTTTCAAAATATTTTGAATCATATGAATTAATAAAAAAGTACTGGGTATTTGTTAAAGAAGGTGATGAATTTCCTGCAAAAATAAAACTTGCAAAAAATTTAAAGACCGGACAATACTGTGCTTATTTAAAACTTTCAAACGGAAAGCACTATAGTTCAAAATGCTATGCTACAGTAGGGGAAGCAATGAATGATCCCGAAATTGTAAACAATATAAAATAGATGCTTTTTGTTTTTTGAATATCGGTTAGATCTAGTATTGCATTTAATGGTATTTTATGTGGTTATTTGTAAAAAATAGATTAAAAATCCTTAATAGTACACGAATTAAATTGAAAAATTTTATTTGGTTTTCTGTAGGGGGTGCGGTTCATAATTATAAAATAAATTTTTAATTTTTTGAGTATATTTTTTTGGTTTTGTTGCAAACGTATATACTTTTTATAACCTCGATTAAAGAATATATATTGACGAGAAACTCGTCAAAACTCTTCAAAATGGAATACACGCCCCCCGTGTGTTTAATCAGATAAATAGTTTAAGATATATTGAATTTTTCTAAAATTTTTTTTCTATTTTAACCCGACATATTGGTTTTGATTACTCTAAATGTTTAAATAACCCTATTTTCAAAAATTATATATGCCCAAGAGTGGGGAAAATCTTGGGGTATGGGGAGTAATTTAAATCAGTTGTTAAATTGGTTTCATAAACCTCGGGAGCAGTTCATTTATTGAGGGGGATTTTTGAACTGTTCTAAAAATTAACTTTTTTTCGAATTATTTTTTCAATTTATCGAAGTTATAGAATATACGCACAATAACCTATACAAAGCACATATATATTTCAAAAGTCAATTTTTACCCGAGTTCTCCAAAGTCTAGAACTAATCAACAATTGTTGTAGGTTCAAATCATCTGGATTTTGGAGTACCTCATTCATCCACCCTGTGAATTGGAATTATCATATTTTAATCAATTCCTAAAAATACCATGATACATTAAAATCGTACCTTTTAATGTAATTAGAAACCCAAAACTACCACTCGAATAGTGAATATGCCTACGACTGCCTTTTACATACAGGGGCAGATTTCTGAATTTCTAATTTATGGCTTTTTTTAAACTATTTTTAAATTTTCATTTCTCCATATGTTCGATATAATCGATAAAATACACTTTATAATTTAAAAATTACTATTTTAATTTAAGGAAAATAAAAATAAAGAATAGTTTAACCCATTTGGGGCATATTGAAAAAAATAACATTTCTTTTTTCTTTGAAATTACATTATTTTCATTTAATTTGATAATAACCGACATTTTCAGATTACCTACATAAAACCAATATATACTCATAAGAATAAACAAATATCCGTAATACTGTCAAAAGTATTTATAATAATATCAAATATACCCACAAATTCATTGGATAGGTGAGCCTATTTGAAAATAAGCTTTAAAAAAATTGGTACAAAAATACTGGTGTTTATGATACTTTGTGCGATAATCCCCCTACTGGTGGTTGGAGGGGTTTCCACAAACAAAATAACCGAAGAAATGCAAATACAGGGAGAAAATAGCGTTAACGATAATTTAAATATATTTCAGGAAACAATAGAAAATGTATTTATCGAATTTGAGACAACTGCAAGCTACACAGCAAGTTTGGATACATTTTCAGAAGCACTTACGAATAATGATAATGAAATACTTTCTAATTTCGCAGAAAAAATGAAAGAATCGTCTGAAGTAGATCTGGTTGCATTTACCGATGGAGATGGAACTATTATAACTTCAACGGACAATGTCCAGACGAATTTAAAACCTGTAATATCAAAACTACTCAGCGACGAGGTCCAAAGCTCATTTGAAATAATTTCTGGATCTGAAGCTTCAAAATACAGCGATTACAAAGTGGATAACATAGATAATGCTCTTGCAATCTGCGTAGTTGCTCCTGTTTACTATTCGGGAGAACTTATTGGTACTGTAACAATGGTGGACATTGTAAATAAGGATGATTACTGGGTAGATAGCCTTAAAGAGCGAACTGAAAATGAGGCTACAATATTCCTTAAAAATGTTAGAATTTCCACAACTGTTCAAACCGATGGACATGATGCAATCGGAACAAAATGCTCTGATGAAGTTTACAACACGATATTGAACCATCAAGAGTATGTTGGAACTGCAACTGTACTGGGGAGTGAATATATTACGAAATATTCCCCAATCGAAGATATTGATGGAAATGTAATTGGTATGGTATTTACTGGCATTCCAGAGGCTCCATTCGTTGCAGTTATACATGAAACGAGAAATGAAATAATTATAATAGCACTTTTGGGTTTATTGCTTTCAATTTTGATTGCATTATATACTGGAAGAAAAATTACAAAACCAATTGAAGAACTTAAAAAAGGAACTGCCGAGTTTGGTGGTGGAAATTACGATTACAAGACTAAAGTCAAAACTGGTGATGAATTAGAAGAACTTTCAGATTCATTCAATGGAATGGCTGAAAATGTTAAGAATTTAATGAAAACAATGGACATGGACAAGGTAGAACTTGCAAATCTATTGAATAATATTACAACTGTAATGAACAAAGTTGCAAAGGGAGATTTTACCGCAAGGGCAGATGAAAATGCTGAAAATAACACCCTTCAAAAAGCAATTAATACAGCAGTTTCAAACGTTGCATTGTTAATTAAAGAATTGCGGGAAGAAGTTGATTTATTAAATATTCAAGTACATAGGGTCGAAGATCAACTTAAAGGTGCAGAAGAAACCGCAACACAAGTTACTGAAGCTGCAACACAAGTTGCGGAAGCTTCAAGCGACCAGTCTGCAAAACTACAGGAAGCGTCAGATCAGCTTGAAGATACATACGAAGTTGCAAAATCAGTTTATAATGCAGCAGAAGAAACAGTCAATGCCGCGAACGAAATTGCTGAAAATTCCGAAAATGGAGTTAAAAAGGTTGAAAATGCAATTTCAAGAATGCAGGGAATTACAAACGTGATTGAAGAGCTTGGAAAATCAATCCAAATGCTTGGTGAAGACGGTAAAAAAATTAATGAAGTTACTGGATTAATCAAAGATATTGCTGAACAAACTGGCCTATTAGCACTGAATGCTTCAATTGAGGCTGCTCGTGCAGGCGAAGCCGGAAGGGGTTTTGCAGTCGTTGCAAGTGAAATTAAAGCACTTGCAGAAGAAATTAAAAAATCTGTTGAAAATATCAACCATACGATTAGTGGCATTCACAAAAGAATTGACGACACCATGAAGCTTGGAAACAAAGGAAAAGATGAAGTGGATAAAGGAGTTATTGCAATTGATGAAGTAAACGATGCGTTACTTAGAATTAAAGAAAGTGTTAATGGAGCTTCAATTAAAATTAACGGCATCAAACAAGGTGCACAAAGTGCTGCAAATAATACTGATGGAGCTTTAAAGAATTCACAAGATATTGCATCGATTTCAGAAGAATTCACAGCAACTGCTGAAGAAGTTACTGCATCAACTGAAGAGTTGAATTCAATCATTGAAGAAATTAGAAATGTTGCAGAAGAAGTAACGAAGATCGCTGAAAGGGTAACTGAAAAATCAGGCCAATTTAAAATTTAATTTTAAACATTATTTTTTTAAATATAATTCTACCAATATTTTTTAAGAAATTAATCAAAAATGGAAAAAAAACTGTTAAATTGATTAATCAATTGTTTAAATTCTATTTTAACAAAAAAGAATAATAATTTTGGGTATTTTCACTAAAAAATTAATTTTTTTAACTCATGCTAATTTCATATCTTCCACTACTGACGATAGGGTTTTATTGAAGAATTTTACAATGGAACCAACTAATATGGCAGCAAAAATAGTTCCTTCACGTATTCCCTGTACTTGATGCAAAAAAATGAAAGAACTTAATATGCCCACCGCAACCATGGAAACATCGACTCCAATTTTTGCCCTACCAAATTCTTTTTTAAATGTGTCAGAAAGGGCCATTGCTAAACCTTCTCCTGGAAGATAAATAATTTTTGCTTTTACCTCTAGAAAAACACCAAATGCAATTGCAATACAACTGAGTAAACACAATGATATCTGCACCATATAATTGGGGATATACAAATCTGAAATTATATACATTGCTAAATCGATAAATATACCGAGAACAAACACGAAAGGCAACTGCACTAAGATTAAACGATAGTTGCGGCGAAGCATAATCATTTGTAACATGATTAGTACCATGTTGAAAAAGATTGTCACTTGACCAAGGGTAAGTGGAAATTTAAGACTATATACATATGGGACACAGGATATGGGCGATATTCCCAAATTAGCTTTAACCGACAAGGCTACTCCAAAAGCCATGACAAAAAGTCCTAACGTGAAGGTTATAATCCTTAACAGTAATTTATTCATCTTCATATACGCCTTTCTAAATTGATTATATTAAATATATTAATCCGCTATTTATACTAAATCCCCTAAAAAAAATGTTTACTCCCCCAACGTACCACATTAATTATTTTTTGCTAGATTACCTGTTAAAAATTATTTTTTAATTATAACAAATTAAAAATGAGTAAGTAAGAGATTATCTAAAACTAGTTTGGAAACGTAGTTTTCCATAGTACCACGTTAAAATAGATTTTTTTGAAAAATTTAAAATTTAAAGATTTAGCTATGGTTCTTCTAACATTTTTGATTTCGTCTGAAGTTTTGAGATATTTCCTGTAAGTGCGTTATGTAAACTTTAATGATTTATATTCAAAAGAATAGTATTACTTTTATTTTTACAATTCGTCAAGAATATCTGATACTTTTTTCCCGCTGTCTTCCCTAAATTTGATATTTTTTCCATTTAGCGCAGTTTCTAGGTTTTCACCCAGTTTTCCAGCTATAAATAGTTCAACTTCTTTTTGTGCCATTATATGTGCAACAGACCACCCTGCTCCCCCACCGCCAATTGCAAAAGGGTTTTTCATGGATTCTACGAGCTTTTTATCTTCGTAAATAAGAAAATAAGGTGCTCTTGCAGCGGCAGTGCTAATTTCTGAATTTAGGTCTTTTCCTTCTGAAGCTATTGCAATTCTCATAATTTTTCCCCCATTAATTTATCTATTATTATGCCCTGAATAACCGACATAAGAATCATTACTAAACTTAGAACTATCATATATTTCCAGCCGAAATATAAAATGGCAATCGGCAGTAGCGGTATTTTCAATGCCCGGTTATATAAAAAACAGGCGATAAGTCCATCCGTCATCCCTTTATATTTTAGGTCTGCTAAAAGTGGATACCACATATAAATTGGGCCACTGGATAATATTCCCCCGATAATTACAAAAATCCATTTCTTAATTCCTTTATTTTGAAGGTATTTTGTCACTATTTTTGGAGTTATAAAATAATCAGATAATGCCAGCAAAATGAAAACCAAAATTAAGATAGGAATTATTTTTAAAATTATATCGTAAGAAAAGTGTATGCTTGAAAAGAATAGTTCTCGCGAAACGATAAACACGATTATGTATATTAAAATTACACTTATTAGGAAATACCACGATCCGGGAATTGAACTTAATTTATTTTTCAAGCTCATTTTAAATTACCCGTAGTATCGATACAGTCATTATGGCAACGACTATTGATAATATAAATGCAGTAACGTTTCTTAAAAAAGCAAATCTTTTCCCCAATATTGCTGATTCTGCAGGAAGCTGTATGATGCCGACTGTAACCCACGAAACTAAAAATGCGGTCACTGCTATCAAACTGATACCTTCGTTTAGCAATTCTCCTGCCAAAACATAGCTGACAATGGGGTTTCCCGCAGATATACTTCCAACTAAAGTTCCGATAAATGAATCCAGAATCGTGCTTTTGCTGAATATTCTTAAGTAGAATGATTTTGGAATCACTGTCGTGAGTAAACTTACAAGTAAAATAGTTCCCAAAATCAGAGGAAAAGCGTTCCATAGGGATTTTGCGGATTTTTTAGTCGAAGCTTTTAGAGTCATAGATAATTATATTATTTTTCAATGGTTTTAAACTTTTCTTAATTCTCTTTTAAAAATCAAAACTAGTTTTTAGAAATATTTAAAAAATAGTCTTTTCTGATTCATCTATTTTAAAAAAATAAAGAGAAAAAAATTTATCTTCTTCTCAAAAGTTTCAGAGCATTTATTATATTTGTAAATATCTCTGGGTTTTGCTTAAAGTATCCAACTCCAACAAGTCCAGTCATTGCAACTGCACCAACGATTGCGATAACCGTTGTTCCAGAAGTTTCAGACTGTTCCGGTTCATCATTCATTGTGACTTCGTATGCTTTCTGAGTTTTTGATGTTGAAGATGAGGATGATTCTGCGGTTGTTGCTGAACTTGAACTTCCAGAACTACTTCTTCCTCCATCAGAACCCACACTTGGTGCTGCATCTTCAGTAACCGTAGTGTTTGTCACCATTGTAGCGTTTGTTGCATTTACTGCTTTGACTACTGATTCATTTCCAGAATAAACTTTTGAATAGGTATCTGGTTCAGAGCTTGAACTTTCGTCATTTTGTTCTTGAACTTCCGTACTATCTTCTGAAATAGATATGTCTTTTTGTGTAGCTTCCTCATAGAGTCTTTCAAACTCTTTTAGTGTTTCTTCGTCAACTGATGAATGTGTTACTGCCCACTCGTTAAGTTCAAGGAATCCACAAGTGTGGTGGCAGCAGGTAACTCCATATTCAACTACTGACTGAATGTATTCATTTGCCAAATTTTCTAAAATTGCATCGTCAGCATCCCAGTAATCTTTCATTGCTACTTCTAACATTTTGGATTCAAGAGCCTGTTTAGCCCAAGGATTTTCAGTAGCATACCATTCATCCATTCCGAGATTGTAGGCATCTTCCACATATATATTATACATCTGTTCCCACATTTCACCAGTAATGCCTCCCGGAATGGTGTATTGAAGTCCTGCAAGATCTTCAATAATGTTCGAAATCTCAGCTGCACCTGCATATCCTGAACTCATCAGTCCACTAACGTATAATGGATTATAATATGTTGAAAGTAGTTCTTTTGCAAGATAAGAGCTGAACGCTTCTGTGGTGGCTTCATCAGCGTCTTTTAGATCTACAATGAATTTTACAGGGTCTTCTCCGCTAATATCTCGTACAGCTGTTGCAAATCCTCCGTAAAACTCGTAAACGTGGTCAAATACAACACTGCTTGATCCTCTACCATCATTACCACTACGGCTGAATAATAAGGCATCAGTTCCAGAGAGTACTTCTCTAAACGTTTCAGTTTCCTGTCCGCCCCATTCTCCGCCTACATAAATGTTTGACATAGAACTTATGTATAAATCAGCAAGGATACTATCATTATCCCAAGAATCTCCTCTTTCAACTGCACTTCTAAACTCTCCAAC
Source organism: Methanococcus maripaludis (assembly GCF_013760955.1). Lineage (NCBI taxonomy): Archaea > Methanobacteriati > Methanobacteriota > Methanococci > Methanococcales > Methanococcaceae > Methanococcus > Methanococcus maripaludis. Next base: position 8,391 of record NZ_JACDUL010000006.1, read on the forward strand.
TCCCCAAGTTCCTGGAGAAGGGCCAAATATTCTAGATTTGGAAAGTAAGTTAGCGTCTTCTTCTGTGTAATTGCCTGTAGCCATTAATAAATCGTATATTTCGTCAGAATGTGTTTTGACATAATTTTCGTATTCTATATCATCTTCAGATTCTGCAGCAAGTCTTGCAGCCATGTCCATTAATTCTACCTGCCAGTTATAGTCATCACGATATACTCCTGACATTGTGACTACTACGTCAATTCTTGGCCTGCCGAGCTCTTCACTGTCAATGAGTCTTACTCCTTCAACATTTGAATCATCCCATACAGGTTCAACTCCCAAGAGATATAATATTTCTGCTTCCATAACTCCCTTATGTCGGCCTGTTTCAGATGACCATAATACAAATCCTACTTTTTCAGGGTATTCTCCGTATTCTTCTAGCCATTCTTCCAAGAAATCATCAACAAGTTGTTTTCCAACATTCCAGGCTTCTTCGGTAGGTATAATATTTGGATTAAATGCATAGAAGTTTCTTCCTGTTGGAATTACCTCGGGACTTCTTATTGGGTCGTCTCCAAGGCCAGGAACAATATACTTTCCATCAAGCGCATCGATAACGCCCTGTAGTTCACAAGAACATGCTGCTATATTTTCAGCGATTTCTGATGCATAATTAAGTGTTTCGATTATTTCTGCAGCTTCTTCCGAACTTTTGACAGTTTCTTGTGTAAGAACTACAGTTACATTTACATATGGCTGTGTTCCACCCATACGTGAGCTTCCAAGAGTTTTTCCTGAAATATCTGCCCTCTGCAATAAAATATTCAATGCAGTGATTGTTTCTAGTTCATTATTTCCATCATCAGATGATGCGGTATGAGTAGTTACATTGAAATCAGAAATATCCTGTCCATCCTGAACAGTTACGTCTGTTTCGTCAATGAACCACATTCCCATGCTGCCCATTTGAATATATTTGAAACTTGTAAGTGTATAGTTTTCATTTGGAATATTTTCTAACGTGTAGTTTCCATCTTCATCACTCGTAGTGTTGGCTACAAGTTCCCCTCTGTCGTCGGTAAGAACTACAGTTACATTTACATATGGCTGTGTTCCACCCATACGTGAGCTTCCAAGAGTTTTTCCTGAAATATCTGCCCTCTGCAATAAAATATTCAATGCAGTGATTGTTTCTAGTTCATTATTTCCATCATCAGATGATGCGGTATGAGTAGTTACATTGAAATCAGAAATATCCTGTCCATCCTGAACAGTTACGTCTGTTTCGTCAATGAACCACATTCCCATGCTGCCCATTTGAATATATTTGAAACTTGTAAGTGTATAGTTTCCATTTGGAATATTTTCTAACGTGTAGTTTCCATCTTCATCACTCGTAGTGTTGGCTACAAGTTCCCCTCTGTCGTCGGTAAGAACTACAGTTACATTTACATATGGCTGTGTTCCACCCATACGTGAGCTTCCAAGAGTTTTTCCTGAAATATCTGCCCTCTGCAATAAAATATTCAATGCAGTGATTGTTTCTAGTTCATTATTTCCATCATCAGATGATGCGGTATGAGTAGTTACATTGAAATCAGAAATATCCTGTCCATCCTGAACAGTTACGTCTGTTTCGTCAATAAACCACATTCCCATGCTGCCCATTTGAATATATTTGAAACTTGTAAGTGTATAGTTTCCATTTGGAATATTTTCTAACGTGTAGTTTCCATCTTCATCACTTATTGCAGTGGCAACCACTTCCTTAGTTACTGTACCGGATATGTTTAATTTATTCATTACAGCTTCATCCGGAGATGTTCCATTTAAGATTACATCTTCAATTAATTCGGTGACTGCATTGGGCTGATGAGCCGTATCAAGTATGTGGTCATCTTCAACAACTTTCGAAATACTTTCTATAAGATCGTCTGAAACAATTGAGTACACCATTGCTACGAGCGCATCTCCCTCAGGAGGTTCCCCAAGTACGTGTAACCCGTATGTCATTGTTTCTTGAGCAAGTTCGTGTAGATAATCATGTACAGGCCCTTCAAGAACGAAACTGTCAAATTCCGTTTCATTGTACGAGCTTAATTCATCTGTTGAAATATTAAATGTTGTATCAAACCCTAAAGTTTCATATAGCGAAATTATGCTTTTTTTGTATTCTTCTTTAAGCGATTCACTTTCTTCTTCTTCATACAGGTGCATTTTTAGGTGCATCGTTGATAAATTACCGTAGAGCCCACATGTGATAACTGGAGGGGTAAGGTGATCCACAATGACTGCATTTCCTCTACGTTTTGCTTGAATACCTTCACCAATTCCACCAACTTCATAAATATAGATGGAAGGCATGTCTTGTATCATTATAGCTGGCCAGCAGTCTTCTATCGAAAGGCCAACACCTTTTCCTGCTAACCATTCCTGAGTACCGTGTCTACCCATATTAATTAAGGCATCTGCTTCATACTGCTTATCAAGCCACATGTAAAATGCAATATACTGGTGACTTGGAGGGAGTGTCTGGTCGTGATATAAAAGACTGTCATTGTCAGAACCGCCTCTGGTTGGCTGAGGAACTAATACCACGTTTCCAAGTGAGATTTTTGGAAAAACAAAGTATTGGCCTGAACTGTTTTCATATACCATGCAATCTCCAGGAGCTTCGCCCCATGTGTCTATTACTTCATCCTGTTTATCCTGTGGAAGTTCATGGAACCATTCCATATACTGTTCTACTGGAAGTAATTCCACATCATAATTGTTAACTAATTCTTCCATTTCACCAGGTGCCCAGTTTCCAATGTTTCTACCCTGTTCAAGTACTAATTCTCTTATACAGGTACTGTTAGGGAGTTCTTCGCCGAGATCATAACCATTTTCATCCATGTATTCAACAAGATTTGCAATACTTGGAGCAACATCGAGGTTTGATGCAGTCATTACATCTTGCTTACCTGGAGCGTGGTTATAATAAATTATAGCAACTTTTTTTTCTTCATTCTCTATTTTCTGGAGCTTAACCCAGTTTAGGGTTCTATTAACCATCCAGTCAACCTGTGCTGGGATTGGGGTATCTAATTCTACTCCGTATGTTTCATCAGCCACTTTTGCGCTGACTACAATAGATTCGATATGCCCTCCGATTTCCATTAATGGTATTTGGTATTGGAAATCATAAGCACTTCCCGTTGTACCGTTAACCCACTCATCAAGTGATTGTGAGTACATAACTGCATTGATAACAGGAACACCTGCTTCTTGAAGGTACGTTGTATTTTTGTTAAGTACTGGAATTACCCATACACCGTATCCAAAATCAATGAATGCATCAGGTAACCATTCTCCATCTGCTTGGAACATGATTGGGGTATCTTCATACAGTAATGTTGGTTTAAAAGCAGGGATTACATTAACGCCCCTTGATTCAAGTTCTCTTATTGTGGCATCCACAACAAGGTTACCTTTACTTCCAGTATTGGAATCAAAGAATGTGAGCCCCACTGTAACATTATTTGGGTCATAAATGTGATGGGTTCCATCATCAGTTGAATACCATTCAAGGTAACTATCTAAGTCTTCAAAAACTAACGCTGAATCTGGGTGGTAGATACCATCATCGGGAACAGCAATTGGTTCTTCAATAGTTCCATCTGTTCCACAGAACGTTATTGCTAAGTACGAGATCATCCGTCTTATATTTTCAGTACTTGCATTGCCTGTGTAAGCTTCAATATAAGGGTGTTCTGAAAGATCAACATTTCCCGTTCCAAATCCTAGGTCAATTACCGGGGTAGCTGGATCTACCGTGTTATTAATAGCTTCTTCAATTTCATCTCTGACGTCAGCTCCTAAAAATAGCATAGCAGTGTTTGGATACACGAAAATTGCATCATAACTACTTAAATCCATTTCTTCAAAACTATTATAGGTTAGATTTACATCAGAGCTACGTGCACTGTAGTATACTGTAACATTCACATTTGTTCCTTCAGCTGCCTCATTGACCATGTAGGCTTCATCAGATCCAATGACTACAAATGCTATCTTAGGATCATCTTCTTCTGCTGAAACTGCTGTAATTGACAATGATAACAGCATTACGCTCAGCAATATCAAAAATATATTTTTAAACCGCATTTTATCCTCCTGAATAATTAATATGCCTGAATATTATTTTAAAAGGGATTTTTTTAAGTTTAATTTAACAATTTTACTATTGGAATCTTTAAAATAGATTTTAAGTTTAAAAACGTACTTTTAAACATTATTTTAAAATCAAAACAATAGAAAAACGTTTTATTTGGTTAACCTGGGTAATTTAGTATTTATGGGAATTTAAATGCAAATTTAGACTGAAAACTTCTTAGTTATTTTTACCTCCAATCAATATTAATTTATAATATTACAAGTAAAATTGAATAGGTGGTGATATATATTATTTTCTAGTTAGCTTTAGCTAAATTAAAATAATATTTAATAAATGTTTAATATAATTTAATTGAGACGATGTTATGATTAGAAAAACACTTTCGAAAATTAAAGAAGCTACATTCTGTATCGAATTACCGAATAAAAATGCAAATGACATGCCAACTCCGGCAGGATCTGGTTTTTTCATATCTCCTGATGGATGGTTTGTAACCGCTGCGCACGTAGTTATGCGTAAAAATGGTTCTCCTAGGCCAGATGCCAATAAAGCATTTCTTACAAAAGAGGGAAATGGGGATAATCCTGGGCCAATGTGCCATCATGTAACTCTTGAATATCTTATACCAAAACTCGACATTGCATTATTAAAGGTCAATTTCGAAAAAAATTCTGATAAAGAGTGGCTCAACGGAAAAACTGAATTTCCATTTATAAAAATTTCAACAGCAAACCTTGAAATGGGTGAACCGGTTTATTCTTTTGGCTACCCTCTATCGAGTTACGGGATAATCAAACCAGGTGAACTCGGATATATAAAATTGAGTCCGCGGGTTACATCGGCAGTTATATCTTCAGATTTAGAAACTAATGCTCCAATTATGGGCGAAAATGCTCCAAAATATTACGTACTCGATAAAGCACTGAATTATGGAAATAGTGGTGGACCTATCGTTTCAACAAAAACAGGAAATGTGCATGCAATCTGCTCTAGCTTTCAGCCGGTGGCAATAAAACAACCCCATTTAATGGATACAGATGGGAAACCCATGAATATAGTAATCCCAAGTATTTATGGGGTAGTTTCCAGTTTTGATAACATGGACATCATTGAGTTGTTAAAATCATTGCACGTTCCAGTTGAATAGTAACTTTAGTTTAAAAAACATGTTTATTTGAATTTAAAAAAGTAATAAATTCTTTTAGTTTTGTTTTGAATTTTTATATATTGATAATTCGAATAAATAGAATACTAAAAATTATTTTATGGTTTTTTTATTTTAATATCCAACTTTAAATAAGAATCAACAGTAAATACTTTGCCAAACTCAATATCTAGGGGATACATAAAATTTGGCCCATCCAATACAACAGTATGGAATTCCCCATTTTCTCCACAGGCATCAATACCCAATGTTTCAAATTCTTCAATCAGAGTTTCTGAAAATGTCATTCCCAAATAACGTTTGGGAACACGTTTTGTATCTATTGCAATAATTCTCGCAACAAAACCAGCATCCAAAAACTCTTTTATCAAATCTTTTCTCGGTTCCTGCCAAATTGGTAGCAATGCTTCAATATTTTCTGTTCCGCAAACACCTTCTACCCATTTACGATGATTTTCAAGATCGATGTCACCAAAAATTCCATGTGTGATACCCGATCCCTGTTTTTGGTGTAAATATGAAAGAAATTCCGTTTCATATTCATCCCACGTAGCTTTTTTATATTCCCATGTTTTTCCCATGGCGTCTGCCTGTGCTTTCAATAAGGATTTTCTGAGCCCATGACTTCTTGAACGTTCCCCACATTCTTCGATCATTGTAAAAAGATATGGAATTTGTAACCCCATATTTTCTGCCCGATACAATGCCAAACAGCCGTCTTTGCCCCCACTCCATGAAGAAAATGCAATTTTTTCCATATACTCCCCAAAATACTTTTGAAAACTATTCCGTTATAAAATAATTATCGTAACGTTTAGAATTAAATGTATAAAAAAGGTATATTTTTAGAATTGAAAATTTAGTGGTTTTTAAATTATTCTTCAATTGGAATATTCAAAGACATTAAATGACCAATAATTTCTTTGTTATTAAAGCTAGATACGACCCCGTAAAGACTCGGAATCATTATTGGTAAAGGATTACCCTTATTATCTTTAAGATGTTGCTGTGGAACAACTAAAGGCTGGAATCTAGAACAGATTGCATGAGCATGGCCTGTTTCTGTTGCAATAATTGGTCCACCACTATTTCCATAATTTAGTGCTTTGTCGAGTACATAATTTTTCGGACCAAAAACACCTTTCACGTTTGAATCAAAATTCGATGAAATTATCGCCGATGTAACTCGCGGACTCAATTTTATATATCCAAGTTCACCTGGTTTGATTATCCCGTAACTCGATAGAGGGTAGCCAAAAGAATAAACTTCGTCCCCCATTTCGAGACGTTTTGTCGAAACTTTTACATATGGAAATTCAGTTTTTCCGTTGAGCCACTCTTTATCAGAATTTTTTTCAAAATCCACTTTTAATAAAGCAATATCGGATCCTGAAAAAACAGATCCTGATGATATATGTTGGCACATTTTTTTGGGATCAGTTGCATTTTGTTCTTTTACCAAAAATGATTTATTTAAGTCTTTTCGTGGAGATCCATTTTTATCCATTATCACGTGCGCAGCGGTTACAAACCATCCATCTGGAGATATGAAAAAACCAGATCCTGCAGGAGTTGGCATTCCACCTGCTTTTTCATTAGGTAATTCGATACAAAAGGTAGCTGCCATAACATTTGAAAGTGTATTTTTTATCATAATTACTCCCCCTCTAATCTATACTATTTATTATTTTAATAGGAATTTAAAAACTTTTTTTATTTTAAAAATCGACATTTTTAAATATATTTTAAATTATAAGTTACGAACGACTCATAAATTGAATATGGATTTAATTTAAACACTAATAATCTCTTTCGGGGCGATTTTAATTGAATTTTTTTAAAAAAGTTTCAATAATTTTACTATTGTTTGTATTGATTTCAGCAAATTTTTCAGAATCTGTAGATGATGGAAAATATATTTTCCACAATTTCACTGAAGAAGACGCAGAAGAAATGGGTGTAATTGAAAATATAACGAAAAACACGACTGATTTTGAAACTTCAAATATTCAGACATTTTCTTCACGTTCAACAGATAATGAAGAACCTTACGTAATGGGATGTTTCCTTCCGACCAAGGAAGAATTACTTTCAATGGCAGACCAAATTACGGTTGTCGAGGGCCTCTCTGAAAATGCAAATCTATCAAATAATTCATATCTCGATCTTTCAAAAGACCCCTGCTTTCCAACGGTTGGTGATCAAGGCAAAATTGGTTCATGCGCTTCATGGGCGATAGTATATTATGCAAATTCGTATTTACAGGCAAAAATTTATGACTGGGATTTAAAAGAAAATGATAGTTTAAAATGTTTTAACCCTATGTGGGCATATAATAAATTAAATAATGGAGAAAATGGCGGTTCCCAACTCAGTAGTAATCTAAAATTAATTTCAAGACTCGGCAGTGCAACCTATGAAACAATGCCTCTAACTGATAACTACACTGTTTGGGGAAATGAGGAAGCATGGATCGAAGCACCACAGTACCGGATAACAGGTTTTGAAGTTTCTTCTACTAATAATACTGAGGTCATGAAATCATGGTTGAATGAAGGATCTATAATCATCATTGCAATGCATGGTCAGGACGTTTTTACATTTGATAATGATTCAATACTTTCAGACCTTGATCAGTCACATGAAAAAGCAAATCATGCACAGGCGGTTGTTGGATACGATGATAGTATATCTGAAGATAATGAAACAGGTGCTTTTAAGGTCATGAATTCTTGGGGCGCTAATTGGAGTCCAAATGGTGATGGAAGCTATTATATAACTTACAAGGCAATGGCAAATATGAATTATACCGAATGCTGGAGAATATCTGGTGCAAGATACAATACTTCAGATTCTAAGCCCGAACTTATTGGGGTTGTAAAGTTAGATCCTGAAAATAAAAGTACAAAAGATCAGAATATGGTTTTTGGAATTGGAAATGAATCGAATATCTTAGGATATGTTGATATATATGGGGGCTGTAATGAAACAGGTGGAAACGGTTCAATGCCTGATTTTATCGCAGTAGATTTAACTGATTGGAAAACAGAGTTTGAAGACTCATTGGAAAATACTGGAAAAGGATATTACTTTGCTAACTTTTCAAATGGGACTGAAAGTTCAATAATTTCTGAATTCGGGATAATTCAATACAGTTCATACCCCAATATCGAAGAAATTAATTCTGTCAATTCATTTGGATGCAATAATTCGACAGTATTTAAATTATTCAGTAAATTAGCCCCTTCAGTACTTAATTCATATATAAACGTAGGAAAAAATGATATTGATATTTTAATAAATGCAGAGGATGATGATTTATGGGGTATAAATGCATGTTTTGATGGTTCAAATGTATCTTATTCGCTAAATGGTACCAGCAATACTTTTGAGGGATTATTTAATAAATCAACATTTTCTTACGGGGAACATTATGTTATTTTTGAGTTATTTGATGGCTGCGGAAATTTATTTGCTGAAAATGTAAGTTTTGAAATTTCAGCCCCAGTTACTTCTTCAAGAAGTACTGGAAACCATTATAGTTCTGATCTTTCTGATGGAATAGATTTTGGAACCATTAAAAAAGCAGTTTCAAATTCAAATATTGTATACGGAAACGAAATCGATGAAGGATATGCTTTGAATTTGAGAGAAACTGTTCAAAATGCAAATAATTACGAACTTTCAGGAGACACAATAATTGTTGGTGGACCAGAAGCAAATGGATTTGCTAACAAATATGATTCAGAGTTTGAAATATCAATTACAAATGATTACCCTGGAGAAAATAAAGGGGTTATTCAGGTTAAGGATATTGAAGTACGCGATGGAAACTTCATCAAAACTTACCCGGTAATATACATTGCAGGTTCTGACAGGTACGGAACAGAAGCAGCTCTCGAATACTTTAAAACTTTGGAAGAACTTCCAGATGGAGCTTTAATTTTAGAATGGACGGAAGATGGGCCGGTTCTAGTTTATTAAATAACTTTTTTTTCTTTTTTAAATTTGGTTTTAGAATTAAACTTCGAAATTAGCCATCTGTTGGAAACTGTGCAATTCATTAAGTTACAACTTTTTAGGCCTAATATATTGTTCGGCCAGATGCGAACAAAATCCACGTTTTTATATGTTTTAAAATTCAAGCTAGTTTAAGAAGCAGACATGCTTTTTGAGGTGAACTATGAAATTTAAAACAGGCAGTATAATTGCAATTTTAGCAATTTTTTTATGCATAATTGTCGCGAGTTTTGTTTTTTTCTCGAAAAATTCAGAATCTAGCAATGATTTAACCGACGATTCTAAATATGGGTCGGAAATAATTTTTGGAGTTATAAAATCCATTGAAGTTATGGATGGAAAATACAGATTATTAATAATCAATAACAATGGCGAATATGTTGTAAACGTGCCCGAAAATGTTGATATTAAATTCCCAGAATTTTACGAAGGTAATAACATATCTGCCGGAGGATTGGTTGAAATTAATTATTCGGGTATCATGACAAGGTCCTTTCCACCGATATTGGCTGCATCATCTGTAAATTACTATCCGCCAGAATTTGTAACTTGTGGAAAAGTTGCTGAAATTGATGAGGTAAATGGTTACAAAAGATTTTTAGTCGAAGGGGAAAACAACCTTTGTTACGTAACTATTACTAATGATACGCTCGTTTCTGGAGAATTAACGGACGCTTCCATAAATTCTACTGTGACGTACACTTCTATAATCCAGCTTTTGAGTTACCCTGGACAGTGCGCTGCAATTCATTTTATAGTAAATTAATATAATAAATTTTAATTTATTTTTTACTATTTTAAAGCATTTTTAACCTAAATTTGTCTAAAAATGTTTAATATTTTGTCCTTTATTACCCCATATATTAATATTTCCATCTGGCCCATTTAGAAAATTAGATTTAATATCAATAATATATTATGGTTGAATTAATTCAAAAAATTGGGTAACGGGGAAATATAATGTTTAATTACAAAGTTTTAATACTCTCAATGATATTTTTGATAATAATTGCGGGATGTATTAGTCAGAATACCAATAAAAATACAATTCAAGAAGGTGCTTTGACCATTGGGATTGCCCCAGACATTTATCCAATGGCATACTTCGAAAACAATGTTCCAACAGGATTTGAAATTGATTTAATAACCGAAATTGCTAAAAGAATGGGTTTAGAACCCGAATTTAAAACATATGAATTTTCATCACTTCTAGGCGCTGTCGAAAACAACAAAGTTGACTGCGCAGTTGCATTTATTACAATAACGCCTGAAAGAGAAAACCATGTGGACTTTTCAAGATGTTATTTTGAAACATATACCACAATTCTTGTAAGGGAAGAAGATACTAGCACCTGCATAAGATGTCTGGAAAACCGAAAAGTCGGTGTTTTAGCAGGTAGCACTCAGGAATCATTAATGGAAGGATTTAAAGATGATATGGAATTTGAACTGATTCCTTATGAAAATATTCGTGAAATGCATCATGACCTTCTTTCAGGAAATATCGATGCGGAAGTTTTTGAATATGTTTGTTCAAAAGGTTTTATTGATAACAATGATCCTGTGAAAGTTATCGGAGGTAAAATCGATATAAACTATATTGGAATTCCCATAAATGAGAAAAATGATGATTTAAGAAATGAAATTAATAATGTGATTCTTGAAATGGAAAATGATGGGAGTTTATCGGAAATAAAAGAAAAATGGGGATATTAATTAAATATTACTTTTAACGTCTCTTTTAAAAACACCATATTCAGTCCAATATTTTTAATCGTTTTGATTATGGTGGGCCAGTCATGTTAACAATAAAAACTACTGGTTTGTAATATACTGTTAAATTTCAAGACCCTTTTTTAAATTAGTTAGAATATCTTTTTCCATTTTCATTTTAGGGCAAGAATACTGTCATTCTGTTAAACCGGGTTGAAAATTCTGCAACACAATGTCACTTTAAAATGTCAGGTAATTAATTTAGTCCCTTTTTACTTTGAAAATGAGTGAGATTTTTGAAAAAATATTAGTTTTGAAAATAAAACTGTTTTGTAGTTTATAGTCAAAAGCATAATAAATTTCAATTTAAAATTCAAAATGATCAAAAAAGAAATAAAAAAGTTATTTAATCACAAATGCATCCGCCATATTCAAAGTACATTGCCCAGTTGTTTCCAGGGAAGCTAGTTCCATTACCCCATGCGGTTTCACAATTTCCGGTACAATTACATACGCATTCATATTCTGGAACGCATCTGTAATTGGCTTTTACTGCATCGAGGTCGTAATCAAAGCTAGTTCCTAATTTGGAAGTGTCGTTTAGTCTTATTTTTTCAATGCATACGCAATCAGGCAGGTCGTAAATGTAGTTTATAAATGTACTTTCAATGCTCCTGTTACCGTCCTGATTTAAAACATTTCCTACGAGGTAGTAATTTCCATTGTAGAATGCTTCAACTGAAATACTTTCCATATATTGAATTTGTCCCCATGTAGTTTCATAAATTTCTAAGTCGGGAGTTGAATTATCCCCATCTCCACAAATACTACCATCGAAATACAGTTCTATGGTTCCGCCCTGACCCAAACTGGTAAAGGCATATTCGCTTTTTGAATCCCCATCATTTGGACCCAAGCATTGGGATTCGTTGTATCTGCAATCTGACCCGGTATGCGTACCAGGGATATAATTACTGGTACCTACTGCCCAAGGATAATCTGCTGGTTCACAAGTGTATCCATCAAAAATTTCTTCATATTCGCATTCACAAACTACTGCATGTGCTGCAATGTATAATGTATCACAAGGACATTCACTAATGTTTGTTAGATCAAGTGTTCCAGAGTATTCTGTTACACAAAGGCCTTCTTCATTAATTTCAAACTGCCCAACTTTTGGGTTTCCTTTTTTTGTAACATATTTACCAGTATACCAACTAGATGAAGTGTCATTTGGAGATTCATTCAAAGCCATTAAATGTACCTCAGAAATACACCATCCAGGTATGGTTTCGTAATTAAAATTCAATGAATTTCCAATTCTTTGAACTGTTATGGCCCCTACATCCGTATGCTGTCCCGCAATAAGGTCATATTCACATTCAGGACCTTCTGTTAGTGCCGAAGCTCCGGGAATTATCGAAAAGACCATTGCAAATAGAATAAATCCAACTAAAAACTTTTTCATAAAGATCCCTCTAAAGTTTTCAGAATTTTAAAAATAGTTTCAGATAAATAATGGTAAATTACCCTTGATTTAGTTATATTTTTATGCATATATAAGGATATCTAATTTAAAAGATTTTTAATCAACATTATTGAAAAATAACCTGTAATCTCCAATAAATAATTAAAATAAGATGTAACAATTTATTTTTTTGTTGGAAATTAATATTATATTATTAAATATGATTTGAAAAATCATTTAAATTCCTTTTTTCCTTTTTTAACTCCTCATATTGGTTTTGATTATCCTAAAACTTTAAATAACTCTATTTTCAAAAATTATATTGCCCAAGGTGGGAATCTTGGGATATGGGGAGCTTGACCAGTTTTTAAATCTGTTTCATATGCCTGAACGGTTCAATTTTTGAGGGGATTTTTGAATTGTTCTAGAACTCTTTTTTCTTTTTTAAAAAAGTAATATAATTATATTTTAACTTTCTTTTTAAAAATAGCTTGTTCACTCTGAAGCTTTATGTTTAATGTCGATAGGGTATAGTTTAATGCTTCTTCAAGCACTCGATAATCCTTCCACTCATTACGGGTTCTTTTAAAGCGTTTCAGGTTTTCAAAGAATTCATATTTCACATCTTCAGATAAGTTTAGTTGTTTTGATATTTTTCCAGCTTCAGTTTTCAAGATCTGTAACTTCGAACATTTTGCATTATTAAAAACCGATTCCGTCTGCAGGTATCCACAACATTTGTTTTCAGTATCAACAAAAACTGGTCTAACCTTTCCAGTTATGTATTCTTTATCATAATGAACAACGGCCTTCAAACACTTTGGGCAAATTCTAATCATCTAAAACCCCTCGCGTAGTTATTGATATTAATATACTACATGAAAGGTTTTTTGTTTGAATATAAGTATATACTGAATATTACGGCAATTAAACAATAAAATAGCGGTTTAATAGTATAAAGATACCGTCCACTTACTCCGGAAACTTCCAGAAAAAAGAAGCCCAAAACGGCGAGTTTAATAACACTAAAATTTTAATCCGGTAGTCTCTGGAATAACTTTTATGGTCCTAATGATGTTAACATCCTTGAAAAAAGCTAAAACCCTAAAAAGTACAATCGGTCTTTAAAAATTCCAACGGAAATCGTTTTAAAAAGAAAGCGCAGAGGGAGGGATTTGAACCCCCGCTCCCCAGTGGAGAACCGGATTTCAAGTCCCGATTTAAAAAAAATCAGCATATCTTTTTCCATTTTCAATTTAGAGAAGAATGTGGTCATTTTGTTAAACTTAGTTGAAAATTTTGCAAGAGAATGACACGGTAAACGGTCCGGTCATTAAGGTTAGTCCTTATACCTTTGAAAATTGGAAATTTTGAAATGTTATTTTTGAGTATATTGTATACGGGACGGTGTCCCGTGATGTTTGGTTGTGGTGCCGTGTGTTTTAAATTATGTTTTTTCGAGAAAATTATTCATCAATCATGCATTTTGCATCAATATACCATTTCGGAATTACCGTATTGAAATAATCGTAATCAATAAGCGCTTTTGAAGCCTGTTCTTTCATGATATTAATCTGTTCATCGCCAAAAGGAATTGCCCAAGGCAGTGACGAGATTGTATTAACGGATATGTAGAGGGCGAGTAACTGGAAAAACTTTTCAGGAATATTTCCATTAAAGTAACCATCTATTTTACCAACTGCAAATGCTTTACTTACCTCTACATCCCATATAATTCGGTTAAATTCTTCAAATGGGTCTCCGAAATCATAACGATTAAAATCAATTATTGCAACATCACCGCTATATGTTAAAATCATATTTCCAATATGGTAATCCCCATGTTGCAGTGTTGATCCAATATCATTTAATAAATGCCTATTACGAGTTATGTGTTCAATAAATAACTCGCCATTTTCATATTTTAATGGGCATTCTAAATATGCTTTAATTTTTAGATCTATCTTTTTATTAAACCTGTTTTCCCAGGGGTCCATGTTTGAGGGGATATTTACCGAATGGATTTTTTTAAGTATTTTTCCAGATTTTATTCCAAGGTTGTACTGTTCCATCGTATTCTTTTTTAGAATGGCTGTTTCTAAGTCTTCGCCTTCAACCCATGTGAGCAGCATGTATACGCCAGATTCACAAATTCCAAAATCAACTGGTTTTGACATTTCAAAGTCCATTTTGCTGAGTTCACATAATATATTGTACTCTTTTTGTTTTCTTTCGTAGAATTTAATATCCGATATTCTAAGCAGGAGTTGTTTCCCATTTTTCGTGATAATATGGTATTTTTTATCTTCCGACCACCCTTTATCCACTTCTTCAATGATATCCCATGATTCGCTTCCATTAATCCCTTTAAACATATTATCACTTTTTGTGTCTGGAGTTTATATCAAATTTATAATTAAATATTTTTAAATTTCTAAAAAATTAAAGTAAATTAAATCCAAAATACACTTTTTTAACTAAACACTATCAATACACCGATTATAAAAATATCTATAAGTAACGTAATAAATGCATTAATCATGACTATTTTTGTTCCCAATTTCGACCCGAACAATGAAACATGCAGGGGAATTGAATGTTTTGTGTATCTTGTTGAGATAGATAGGATATTTGCAAATATCAATCCGATTATTACTTCTTTTGAATTTAAAACACCATTTTCCAAAAGTCCGCTTCCCATCACCATTGCAGTTTGAATATTGATTAAATCTGCGATTACCAAAATTCCAACACTCGGATCAAGATCTAAAAAGCCAGTAAAAGGAGTTATAATCACTATTACATATTCAAAAACACCTGAATTCGAGAAATACAGAACAATAAATGTAGTTATAAACATTATTGGAATAATCCGCCTTGAAATTTTCAAAGTACTGTTAAGAGATTTATTAAATATGTTTTTAGTATTCTTTTTTTCTTCGATTTTTGGTTCAAAATCAATATCTTTTGAAACTATTGCAAGATAAAAAAGTCCAATAATCGTTTTTACCAGTGCAACACCTGATCGAATTAAAATATAAAATACTCCCGTCATTCCAAGAAGAGGTATTGCAACAGGTATAAAAAATGTAAATGTGTGGGAAAATATCGTTGGAAAAGAGTTTGCAAGGGAACATCCAATAATCTCTTTTTCAGTAACTTTTTGGTCTTTATATCCTTCAGCAAGTATGGAATACCCAACAGTTGGACTGAAAAAGCATGAAAGTATGGAATACATGGAAAGTTGATTCATTTTTAAGTGTTTAGTAAACGGATACAAAAAATCACTTACTTTTTTCATTACACCCATATTTATCAGGCAATTCATGACAAACATTGTCAAAAGAACAACTGATGCCATTTCTAGGGTGTATGTTGCAGAACTTACTAAAGAAATACTAAACACTGAAAAATCAAAAATATTCATCGAGTCACCATTCTTAATACAAACTAATAAAAAATTAATATCTCATTATTTAAAGCCTTTTGGAAATAAATCCAGATATTACGCCGTATAATTAAATTAAAGTTTATAAGTGTTCAAGAATGGCTTAAATAAAGATATTTTGATTAAATTAGTAAAAATCCTTATCAAATAGGGATTTTAAAAAGTTGAAAAATGATACATAAAAAAAGATAATTCTAAACTTTTTTATATTTTTAAATTTTAAAACAGTTTAAATTCGAAAAAAGAAAAATCAATTTTTTATTTATTGCTGGGATTCTACTTTTTTTAGCATTTCCCCAACATCTCCCTCAATCATGATGTTATCAAGCCTGTTTCCTTTAAGATTTTC
>NZ_JACDUL010000007.1:0-3219 GCF_013760955.1 Methanococcus maripaludis
AAAAAGTGACTAACGGCGTCACATTGTTCCCACCAGATGGCAGTACTTAATGAATCGCTGGAGGGCTTAATTTCCGAGATCGGGATGGGATCGGATGTAACACCTCCGCTATGACCGTTATGTCAAAGTTAAATTAAAAGTGCATTTCTGCCCCCGTATCTTTAAGTGTCCAGATGCCTAAGTTATCTCTCGAACTGTTAGTACTAGCGGGCTGAACATCTCGGAAAACCTTGATGCGTACACCCCTAGCCTATCAAACCCGTCTTCTACGGGAGTTCTCGTTCCCGAAGGAAACGGCTGTCTATTTTCAGGATGAATTTCGAGCTTAGATGCTTTCAGCTCTTATCTCTTGGCGCGTGGCTGCTCGGCAATGCCTTGTCAGACAACCGATCGACTAGAGGCGCCGACGGCCCGTTCCTCTCGTACTAGAGCCACCTTTCCCTCAGACAGCCAACACATCCAGCAGATAGCAACCAACCTGTCTCACGACGGTCTAAACCCAGCTCATGATCCCCTTTAATGGGCGAACAGCCCCACCCTTGGGTCCTGCTGCAGACCCAGGATGGGAAAAACCGACATCGAGGTAGCAAGCCGCGGGGTCGATATGGGCTCTTGCCCGCGACAACTCTGTTATCCCCGGGGTAGCTTTTTTGTCATCCCTGGCCCCCATCAGTGAGGCACAGGGGTTCGTTAGGCCCGGCTTTCGCCTCTTCGTTGCGTTTTGTTGGCAACAAAGTCAGGCTGGCTTTTGCCCTTACACTCAACAGCGGAGTCCTGACCCGCTTGAGCCAACCTTTGGGCCCTCCTGATGCATTTTTAGGAGGGTACCGCCCCAGCCAAACTGCCCACCTACCGGTGTCCCCTAAAAGGGTAAGGAACATGGTCATGAGAGGGTGGTGTCCCAGGATCGCCTCCACCTTTCCTGGCGAAAAGGTTTCGATGGCTCCCACCTACACTGTACACTCACAACCATGCCCCAACGACAGGCTGCAGTAAAGCTCCACGGGGTCTTCGCTTCCCACTGGAAGTCTCCGGCCTTTGCGCCGGAATGGTAGGTTCACCGGATTCTAGTCGGGGACAGTGGAGGTCTCGTTACGCCATTCATGCAGGTCGGAACTTGCCCGACAAGGAATTTCGCTACCTTAAGAGGGTTATAGTTACCCCCGCCGTTTACTGGCGCTTCGCCCGGTTGGAACCGGGGTTCACGTACCAGCACTGGGCAGGCGTCGGCCTTAGTACACACCTTTTCAGGCTCGCTAAGACCTATGTTTGTATTAAACAGTCGGACCTCCCTGGTCACTGCGACCAGCGATCCCATATATAAACAAGATCACTGGCACTCCTTCTCCCGAAGTTACGGAGCCAATTTGCCGACTTCCCTCGACTAGATTCATCCGCTACGCCTTAGGATACTCACCTAGGGGCACCAGTGTCGGTTCTGGGTACGGACATCTAAAATCCTTGTTAATTCCCTTTTCACGGGCTCCAGAGATCGGCCGAACCCTCCTAACGGAGAGCTCATCACTCTTTCATCCGGTTCTCGTTATTACAACTCTCCCCGGACTTATAAGCTTGAATGCCCAGACAAGAACACTCAGCCTACCCAGAAGCGTCGGAAACTAACCTTGTGTTGCCACGCGTATTTAGATGGCACAGGAATATTAACCTGTTTCCCTTTCCTCTCAAAGAAGTTAACTCGAGAGTTAGGACCGGCTTACCCACAGCTGACAAACATTGCTGTGGAACCCTTGCCCCTTCGGCGGTGGGGATTCTCACCCCACTTATGCTGTTACTACTACCGGGATCTTCATTTCTACGAGGTCCACTCGACTTCACAGCCGAACTTCTGCCCTCGCAGAACGCCCCCCTACAGGATCACCTTTCGGTGCCCTTGGGTCTCGGCGGCCGATTTAGCCCCGTCCATTTTCGGGGCCCTTGATCTCGACAGGTGAGCTGTTACGCACTCGTTAAAGGATGGCTGCTTCTAAGCCAACCTCCCTGCTGTCTTAGACCAAGGACGCCCTTCGTGTTCACACTTAATCGGCACTTAGGGGCCTTAACCCAAGTCTCGGCTATTCCCGTCTCGGACATACAGCTTACCCGTATGCCCTCACTCGGAGCATGCGACGACGACAAGTTCGGAGTTTGACAAAACAGCGAGGAATTTCTTCCCCTAACCACCTTATCAGTGCTCTACCTTGCCGACTATCTAAACTCCGGCTGACCTGAGAGTCACTTCGGAGGGAACCAGCTATCTCCGGGCTCGATTGGCCTTTCACCCCTAGACCGAGGTCAGAAGAGTGCTTCGAACGGCAACAACTCTGCAGGCCTCCATCCCTCAGTTGAGGGACTTCACCTTGCCCCGGCCTAGATCGCCCGGTTTCGGGTCATATTGCTGTGACTCCGGGCCCTTAAGACCCCGTCCCTCAAGATTTTGCGGACTTGTTGGTTTCCCTACGCCTACGATCGTGAAGATCTTAAGCTCGCCACAACAATATACTCCCCGGCCCGTTTTTCGAAACGGACGACACAACCCTGGCTCTATACTTCGTACAGCCGCCTTGCGACGGTTTCCTTCAGAACAGTTGCCTTTGGGGCCGTGTCATACCATACCTATCTGGTTTCAGGCTCTTTTCACACCCGATTAAAGGTGCTTTTCAGCTTTCCCTCGCGGTACTAGTACACTATCGGTCTTGGAACGTATTTAGAGTTGGAAGTTGATGCCTCCCAAATTCCCGCGCGATATCCAACGCACGGTACTCAGGGACACTTCAAACCTGAATCGATTACGCTTACGGGACTTTCACCCTCTATAGTGTGACGTTCCAGTCAACTTCAGCTTTTCTCAACAGGCGAAAAGAAGGCCCTATAACACCACATCTCCCCGAAGGGATTCAGTTTGCTCTGATCCGCGTTCAATCGCCTCTAATAACGGAATCTCTATTGATTTCTCTTCCTGCGGGTACTAAGATGCTTCAATCCCCCGCGTTCCCAATCCTTAACGGATTACAAAGTAGGAAGTCCCATTCGGAAATCCCAGGTTCAATGACTGTATGCGTCTCGCCTGGGCTTATCGCAGCTTACCACGTCCTTCATCGGCGTTCCAAGCCAAGCCATTCCCCAGATAGGGTAATAGATAATTCTAGGCATCTGGATAACACCAGATACGGAGGCTTATGCACGACCTTCACTAAAAATCCGGTCCTCGGTCCATAATAC
>NZ_JACDUL010000007.1:3317-4989 GCF_013760955.1 Methanococcus maripaludis
CAGCCTACAATCTTTTAGTGCCTAGTAGCAACCATTGTTCTTTTTTTAGGAGGTGATCCAGCCGCAGGTTCCCCTACGGCTACCTTGTTACGACTTCACCCCCCTCGCTGAGCCCAAGTTCGACCCTAGCCGAAGGCCAAGGCCTCACTTCAACCCAACTCGGGTGGTGTGACGGGCGGTGTGTGCAAGGAGCAGGGACACATTCACCGCAGTATTATGAACTGCGATTACTACGGATTCCAGCTTCACGTGGGCGAGTTACAGCCCACGATCCGAACTACGACTAGGTTTAGGAGATTTGCGTCCCTTTTCAGGGTTGCGGCCCATTGTCCTAGCCATTGTAGCCCGCGTGTAGCCCAGGAGATTCGGGGCATGCGGACCTATCGTTGCCCGCTCCTTCCTCTGACTTAGCGCCAGCGGTCCCCTATGAGTGCCTTTCTCCCGGAGGAAAAAGTAGCAACATAGGGCACGGGTCTCGCTCGTTACCTGACTTAACAGGACGCCTCGCGGTACGAGCTGACGATGGCCATGCACCACCTCTCAGCGCTTCAGGCAAGGTCGTCAACCTGGCCGTCATCATGCTGTCGCTCCTGGTGAGATGCCCGGCGTTGAATCCAATTAAACCGCAGGCTCCACCCGTTGTGGTGCTCCCCCGCCAATTCCTTTAAGTTTCAGTCTTGCGACCGTACTCCCCAGGCGGCGAACTTAACGGCTTCCCTTCGGCACTAGATAGGCACGGGGCCTACCTAACACCTAGTTCGCAGAGTTTACGGCCAGGACTACCCGGGTATCTAATCCGGTTCGCGCCCCTGGCTTTCGTCCCTCACCGTCGGACCCGTTCCAGACAAGTGCCTTCGCCATAGGTGGTCCTTCAAGGATCAACACATTTCACCGCTACCCCTGAAGTACCCTTGTCCTCTCCCGGTCCCAAGTCCAGCAGTATCCCTGCCAGTCCTGCGGTTAAGCCGCAGGATTTAAACAGGGACTTACTGGACCGGCTACGGACGCTTTAGGCCCAATAAGAGTGGCCACCACTTGGGCCGTCGGTGTTACCGCGGCTGCTGGCACCGAACTTGCCCAGCCCTTATTCCTCAAGCTGTTTACACTTGATAAAAGCCCATGCTGTGCATGAGCACTTGGGATCCCCCCGTCGCACTTTCGTGCATTGCGGAGGTTTCGCGCCTGCTGCGCCCCGTAGGGCCTGGGGCCGTGTCTCAGTCCCCATCTCCGGGCTCCCTCTCTCAAGGCCCGTACCGATCGTAGGCTTGGTGGGCCATTACCCCACCAACTACCTAATCGAGCGCAGTCCAATCCTCAGGCGCATGTGCTTTCGAAAAAGAATCATTCCAGACTGCTTTTTCTATGGGGTATTATCCTCAGTTTCCCAAGGTTATCCCCCACCTGAGGGTATGTTAACCACGTGTTAATGAGCCGTCCGCCATGGCCGAAACCATAGACTCGCATGGCTTAGTCGAATCCCAATAGCAGTGGCCTCCGGCGGGATCAACCGGAATTAGTAGCGTAAAGGAATTTTACGCCACCCTCTCGTGGAGTACGTCATTTTACATTAAAGGAAATGACATTTGGTTGCTATCTAGGTTTCACCTAGATTGTAGGCTTACATCGCACCTGAGTGTTTCAGTCAGGTGTTCACTTCAATTGCATAATATGC